>DATEJU010000620.1:0-6743 GCA_035277805.1 Paraburkholderia sp.
AAGGCGGCCGCTGCCGCGCCTGCTGCCCCTGCTGCGCAACCGTCCGCGCCCGCAGCAACGGTCAAGACTGCCCTGAACCCGGCCGCAGCATGGCCGTTCCCGACCGGCAGCCGTCCGTAAGCAGTACGAGCCGAAGCGCGCGAGAGTCAGCCAAAACGTGCGCTTCGGTGGCAGGGCCAGGTGGTGTGCCCACGGGTGAGCCGCCAGGCCTGCTCCCAATCCCGTCGCCGGTTTTGTCCGCGACGGGATTTTTTTCGTCCGCACGCCGCGTCTGGGTGCCCGCGTCTGGGTGCTTCGCGCGCTTGCAGCCAGCTTTGGCGCGGGCATGAAAAAAGGCGCATGCACAGGGGAGCACATGCGCCTGAGGTTCCGCAGAAGGGCGCAAGGCGCCGCTGCGGTACAGGGGAAACCGTTGCTACTAGTGCGTCACGCGCGTGACGCCGCCGCTCGAGAGCAGGCGCACACGATCCCCGGCCTGGAAGATTTCGCCGGTGGCCGCTTGCGTGATGGCGCGATAGTCGCCGTTGTCGAGGCGCACCGTGATCTCGAGGCCGTTGTGCATTGCCACGCCGTTCTCGACTGCGTTGCCGGCCACGGCGCCTGCAATGCCGCCGATGATGCCGGTGATGATCGAGCCCGTGCCGCCGCCGATCTGGCTGCCCGCCACGGCGCCGAGTGCGCCGCCGCCCACTGCGCCGATCCCGCTCGGCTGGCCGTTGTTGGAGCTGATCTTCACCGCGCGCACGCTTTCGACCGTCGCCATGCGCACGGTGGCTTCGCGCTGTGCCTGCGAGGCGGTGTAGACATCGGCGGAACTGCTGTTATAGGCGCAGCCCGTCATGGCGAGCGAGCCCGCGACCATGACGGCGACAATCAGACGACTTGTTGTTTTCATTTCCCGTAACTCCAATGAGCGCCGCCAATGACAAAGGAGCGGCACCCGGATTCAGAGCGACAGTTCGTAGCCGAACGCCGTCTTGAATCGGTCCTTGATTTGCGCCTTCGTGGGCGCGTAGTTTTGCGGTCCGAGATGCTCGATCTTCAGCGCCCCCATGAGGCTCGCGAGACGTCCCGTGGTGGCCCAGTCGAGGCCGTTCTCGATGCCGTAGAGCAGGCCGCCGCGGAACGCGTCGCCGCAACCCGTGGGATCGAGCACTTGCTCTGCCTTTACCGGCGGAATCTCTTCGATGCCGCTGCCGTGATAGATCTGCGAACCGTGCTCGCCGCGTGTGACGATCAGTGCATCGACGTGGCTCGCGATTTCGTCGAGCGTCCAGCCGGTGCGATGGCTGACCAGATTTGCTTCGTAATCGTTGACCGCCACGTAGGTCGCAAGTTCAATGGCGCGTCGAAGCGACGCACCATCGAATAGCGGCAGTCCTTGACCCGGGTCGAAGACAAACGGGATGCCCGCCTTCGCGAATTGCTCCACGTGCTGGACCATGCCGTCGAAGCCGTCCGGGGCGACAATGCCGAGCTTGATGCCAGGCGCTTCGTCGGCGCGGTTCAGGTGCGATTGCATCATCGCGCCGGGGTGGAAGGCCGTGATCTGGTTGTTTTCGAGGTCGGTCGTGATCATCGCCTGCGCGGACCACGTGTCGGGCAGCACGCGTACGTGCGCCTTCGCAAGGCCGAGCGTGTCGAGGCGCTCGAGGTAGGGCTGCGCGTCGGCGCCACCGAGCGTCGCCATGATGCGCGCGTCGCCGCCCAGCAGATGCAGCGAGTAAGCGATATTGCCCGCGCAGCCGCCGAATTCGCGGCGCATCGTCGGCACGAGGAAGCTCACGTTCAGGATGTGCACCTGCTCGGGCAGGATGTGTTCCCGAAAGCGGCCTTCGAAGGTCATGATGTTGTCGTAGGCGAGCGAGCCGCAGATCAGCGTAGCCAAGGCGGGGATTCCTGTAATGCGTGTGGTCGAGAGGGCGGCGCGGCGCGAGGGGTGTCGAGCCGGCGTTGCACCGGGACTGTGTCCAACTCGCGCGCGCCGCAGCCGGGTATTACTTCAGTGCGGCGAGCGCGGCGTCGTAGTTCGGCTCGTTCTTGATTTCGCCGACGCGCTCGGCGTAGACGACGTTGTCGTTCGCGTCGATGACCACCACGGCGCGCGCCGTCAGGCCGGTCAGCGGCCCGCTCGTGACGTCCACGCCATAGGCTTGCGCGAACTCGTGACCGCGGAAGGTCGACGCCGTGACGACGTTCTCGATGCCTTCGGTCGTGCAAAAGCGCGCGGCGGCGAACGGCAGGTCACCCGAGATCACGACGACGGCCGTGTTGTCGAGCTTGGCAGCCGCTTCGTTGAACTTGCGCGTGGAGGTGGCGCAGACCGGCGTATCGAGGCTCGGCACGATGTTCAGCACCTTGCGCTTGCCGGCGAAATCGGCGAGCGAGACGGGCTTGAGATCGCGGCCGACGAGCGAGAACGCGGGGGCCTTCTGGCCGGCCGTCGGGAACGTGCCGGCGACGTCGATCGGGTTACCGCCTAGCGTGACTTGACTCATGATGTGCTCTCCGAATGCATAGCTGTTGTGGTGAATGGCGCGTCCGGCGTGGGCCGGACGCTGGAAACGCGCGAGCGCGCGCAAAGGCGGGCGTTGGCGCGGTAATTCAGGGGTAGAAAATTTCGATGCGGAAGTTCGACGCGACCACGTTGCCGGTGTCGAGCCGCACGATCATCGTCTGCGTGCTCTGCGCGGGCAGGCCGGCCTCGATGCGCGCGCCGGGCGGCGCATAGTCTTGCGGCCACAGCACGCGGCGCACGACGATATTGTTCTGGCGGTCGAGCAGCGTGAGCTCCATCGCCGGATACGCGAGCGCTACGTCGAAGCGGTTGTGCAGCGGCACCTTCAATTCCAGGTGATGCGGGTCGTCCACCTGGCGCAAATCGGACGGTTGGACCTGGAGACCGTCGATGTCGCGCGGCGGGCGCACGTGGCAGCCGAGTTGCGCGCAGGCCTGCTGATAGTACGGTTGCGAGGCGGGCCAGTGGACCAGGACGGTTTCGCGCAGCCACCAGGCGAGCTGCGCGGCGAGCGTAGCAAGGAGCACGAGGGCGATCAGCACGCCGATGATGCGCCAGCCTGTGTGGCGTTTCGCGCGAACGGGTGCTTCACGCGTGACCGCGAACGGCTCGCCACCGGCGTTGGGCTCGAGCGCGCTGAACGCGGGTGCGGCGGATAAATCCCCCGGCGCACGGCGAAAAACGGGCTCGGAGTCGGCATGCGGGTTGCGAATTGCTTCGTTCGCCGAAAGGGTCGGTTCGACGGGGCCGGACGCAATGGGCCTCTCGGAGGGCGCAGGACCGCGCCCGATGGTTTGCGAGAGCGTGGGCTCGTCGTCGTGGAGAATGCGCATCTCGACGTCGCGCGCGGCGGCCGAAGCGGCCAGGCTTGCACCCGGCAGGTGGCTGGCGTCATATTGCAGCTTCGGGTCGAGGCTGCCGTCCGGGCGCGGTGCCCATGGGTCCCAGGCGCGGCCCGAGAAGTTCGGTGCGGCCTGCGGTGCAGATTCCCCGGACCGTGCAGCGGGCTCGACTTGCGGCGCCTGATCGGGTGCTTGTGCAGGCGCCTGATCGGAGCCGTAAGCAGAACCTTGAACAGGCGCTGGATGCGAAGCGGGCGGTGCGGTCAGGCTTGCCGCAATGTCGGCCGCGACGGGCGTGGCCTGAGCGAAATCGCCGTTGTCGGGCAGCTCGTACAGGCTACCCGACGCATCGAACGCTTCCTGACAGTGCCCGCAGCGCACGAGGCCGCGGCGCGCGGCGAGGTGCGCCGGCTGGATACGGAAAACGGTTTCGCAGAAGGGACAGCGCGTTGCCAGAAGCATGTGTGCCGTGGAACGGGAGGGTTGGCGATACCCGCATTCTACTGGCAATCCGCGGCGGTCTACGACTTCGCTCGTCGAGCTTGGGGCGCGAACAGGTCCTGCGCGCGCTGTGTCTGCGTGCCTACGCGCGCCGCGTGCCGGCGAGGCAGACCCAGCCTTCGTGCTCGCGCCAGACCGAGATGTCGATCCAGCGTGCGTAGACCTGCGCGACTTCCTCGGCCTGACGCGCGAGGATGCCCGAGAGCGCGATGCGTCCGCCCGGCTTCACGCGCGAGCTCAACATCGACGCCATCAGTTTGAGCGGATTCGAAAGAATGTTGGCGACGACGATGTCGAACTCGCCGGCCGGGCAGTCGTTGGGCAGATCGTAAGTGACGTCGGCGTGGTTGCGTTCGCTGTTGTGGCGCGCCGATTCGACGGCTTGCGGGTCGATGTCGATGCCGATCACCGGATTCGCGCCGCACTTCTTCGCGAGGATCGCGAGGATGCCCGAGCCGCAGCCGTAGTCGAGCAGCGAATTGCCGGGCTGCACGTGCTGCTCGATCCACTCCATGCACAGCCGCGTCGTGGGGTGGCTGCCGGTGCCGAACGCGAGGCCCGGATCGAGCTCGAGCACGAGTGCGTTCGGGTCTGGCGCGTCGTGCCACGAGGGCACGACCCAGATGCGCTCGCCAATCTGGATCGGATCGAATTGCGATTGCGTGAGCCGCACCCAGTCCTGTTCTTCGACTTCGCGCAGCGAGAACTTCGGCGTTTCAGCGAGACCCAGCTCGTTCGCGGCAGCCGCGAGCAGCACGGCGGGATCCTGATCGTCGCCGATCAGCGCGATCACGCGCGAATGCTGCCACGCGGTGCGCTCGGGCGTGAGGCCCGGCTCGCCGAAGAGCGGCTGCTCGTCGGGCGTGTCGGCGTCGGCGTCTTCCACCGACACCGAGAGGGCGCCAAGCTCGATCAGCGCGTCGGAGAGGTCTTCCGCGCGATTGCGATCCAGCTCGACAATCAGTTCCCGGTAGCTCATGAATTACGCTTCGTCCTTCTTCACAGCCTGACGTTCGGCCAGACGGCTTTCGAGGTAGTGAATGCTCGTGCCGCCTTCGACGAACTTCGCGTCGAGCATCAGCTCGCGGTGCAGCGGGATGTTGGTCGAGATGCCTTCGACCACCATTTCCGAGAGCGCGATGCGCATGCGCTGAATCGCCTGCTCGCGCGTCGCGCCGTAGGTGATCAGCTTGCCGATCATCGAATCATAGTTCGGCGGCACGAAATAGCCATTGTAGGCATGCGAATCCACGCGCACGCCGGGACCGCCCGGCATGTGCCACGACGTGAGACGACCCGGCGAAGGCGTGAACTTGAACGGATCTTCGGCGTTGATACGGCACTCGATCGCGTGGCCCTTCAGCTGGATGTCGCGCTGGCGGAACGCGAGCTTCTCGCCCGCGGCAATGCGGATCTGCTCCTGCACGATGTCGATGCCGGTGATCTGCTCGGTGACCGGGTGCTCGACCTGCACGCGCGTGTTCATCTCGATGAAGTAGAACTCGCCGTTTTCGTAGAGGAACTCGAACGTGCCCGCGCCGAGGTAGCCCATCTTCTTGCAGGCGTCGGCGCAGCGGTCGCCGATGCGGTCGAGCAGGCGGCGCGCGATGCCCGGCGCCGGCGCTTCCTCGATCACCTTCTGGTGGCGGCGCTGCATCGAGCAATCGCGCTCGCCGAGCCATACGGCGTTCTTGAACGAGTCCGCGAGAATCTGGATTTCGATGTGACGCGGATTCTCGAGGTACTTCTCCATGTAGACCTGCGGGTTGCCGAACGCGCGACCCGCTTCTTCACGCGTCATGTTGACCGCGTTCACGAGCGCCGCTTCCGTGTGCACCACGCGCATGCCGCGCCCGCCGCCGCCGCCCGCTGCCTTGATGATGACGGGGTAGCCGATCGCGCGCGCGATCTTCACGATTTCCTTCGGATCGTCGGGCAGTGCGCCTTCCGAGCCCGGCACGCACGGCACGCCGGTCTTGATCATGGTCTGCTTCGCGGTGACCTTGTCGCCCATCATGCGGATCGTTTCCGGGCGCGGGCCGATGAACGTGAAGCCCGATTGCTCGACACGCTCGGCGAAGTCCGCGTTCTCGGAAAGGAAGCCGTAGCCGGGGTGGATCGCTTCGGCGTCGGTGACTTCGGCCGCGCTGATGAGCGCCGGCATGTTCAGGTAGCTCAGATTCGAAGGCGCCGGGCCGATGCAGACCGCCTCGTCGGCGAGCTTCACATACTTGGCTTCCTTGTCGGCTTCCGAATAGACGACGACCGTCTTGACGCCAAGCTCGCGGCACGCGCGCTGGATGCGCAGCGCGATTTCGCCACGATTGGCAATGAGGATTTTTTCAAACATGGTGGGTATTCGCCCTCGGGCCTCAGGCGATTACGAAGAGCGGCTGGCCATATTCGACCGCCTGGCCATTGTCGGCGAGGATTTCCTTGATCACGCCGGCTGCGTCCGCTTCGATCTCGTTGAGCAGCTTCATCGCTTCGATGATGCACAGCGTCTGGCCTTCCTTGACCGTGTCGCCCACTTGCACGAACGGATCGGCGCCCGGCGACGGCGCGCGATAGAATGTGCCGACCATCGGCGAGGTCACGATATGGCCTTGCGGCACGGCCGGCGCGGCAACGGCGGGCGCTGCGCCTTCGCCGACGTGGGCCGGCGCGGCGGCGGGTGCGCCCATGACCGGCGCGGCGTACTGTGCTGCGCTCGGCTGCACGTAAACCGGCGGCGCATTCTTGACGATGCGCACCTTGCCTTCGCCCTCGGTGACTTCGAGCTCCGAGATGCCCGATTCGGAGACGAGGTCGATCAGAGTCTTCAGCTTACGTAGATCCATGGTGCAGCCCCTTTGCTTTGCATACGTGAGGTGCCAGGGCGC
>DATEJU010000621.1:0-2621 GCA_035277805.1 Paraburkholderia sp.
CTGCCAGCGCTCCGGCCGACGCCTCGGCTGCGGCTGCGGCCGCCGCAGCCGCGCCCGCCGCCCCGACCGCGCCGTTCTCGGTCGATTCGTCGAAGATCAATTCGGGCGACACCGCGTGGATGCTCACCTCCACGGCGCTCGTCCTGTTCATGACGATTCCGGGCCTCGCGCTCTTCTACGGCGGCATGGTGCGCAAGAAGAACGTGCTCGCGACGCTCATGCAGAGCTTCGCGATCACCTGCCTCGTCACGGTGATCTGGACCGTGGTGGGCTACAGCCTCGCATTCACGCCGGGCAACTCGTTCATCGGCGGCTTCTCGCGCGTCTTCCTCGAAGGCATGAACTACATCAAGGGCGACAAGGCGACGACGCTCACCGTTAGCCACCTCGCGCCAACCATCCCCGAGACCGTGTACTTCGTCTATCAGATGACGTTCGCGATCATCACGCCGGCGCTCATCACCGGTGCGTTCGCCGACCGCATGAAATTTTCGGCGATGCTCGTGTTCATGACGATCTGGTCGATCGTCGTCTACGCGCCGATCGCGCACATGGTGTGGGAGCCGACCGGCTGGCTCGCCAGCGCCGGCATCCTCGACTTCGCGGGCGGCACGGTGGTGCATATCAACGCCGGCATCGCGGGACTCGTGTGCTGCATCGTGCTCGGCAAGCGCGTGGGCTATGGTCGCGAAGTCATGGCGCCGCACAACCTCGTGCTCACGCTGATCGGCGCGGCCATGCTGTGGGTGGGCTGGTTCGGCTTCAACGCGGGCTCGGCAGTCGCGGCCGACGGCCGTGCCGGCTTCGCGATGCTCACGACGCAGGTGGCCACCGCCTGTGCGGCGCTCGGCTGGATGTTCGCGGAGTGGATCGCCAAGGGCAAGCCTTCGGTGCTCGGCATCGCTTCGGGCGCCGTGGCGGGGCTCGTGGCCGTGACGCCGGCATCGGGTTTCGTCGGCGTGATGGGCGCGATCGTGATCGGCGTGGTGGCGGGCGTGGTCTGCTTCTGGTCGGCCACCTGGCTGAAGCACAAGTTCAACTACGACGACTCGCTCGACGCGTTCGGCGTGCATGGCGTGGGCGGCATCATCGGCGCGCTGCTGACCGGCGTGTTTGCCGTGAAGGACATCGGCGGCGTGGACGGCAGCGTCATCCTGCAAGCCAAGGGCGTGCTCACGACCCTCATCTACAGCGGTGCGGTGAGCTTCGTTCTGCTCAAGGTGATCGACATGGTGATGGGCCTGCGCGTGAGCGAGGAAGAAGAGCGCGAGGGCCTCGACGTGGTCCTGCACGGCGAGCGCGTGGAGTGAGCGTGGCGCGCCACGGCACGTTTCATCGCAGCTTGCGCTGGTTCGCAGCCAGCTTGAAGCAGTAAGCCGCAATACGGAGCACAGCGACCCGGGCCCGCCTTCACGGCGGGCCTTTCATTTTTAGCGCACAGGCTCACGCTTTGCGGGAATAAGCGCGATTTCGTCTGCGTTAGTTCGAGTGTCCCTTCATTTCGTGTGTCTCCATTGCGCCCGACCATGCGCGCGGTCCAGAATGGATATTCGATGTGGATAACTCGGGGCGCGTGGCTGCGGGCACGCAGAGCGGACGTCGAGTAACCCTATGGCCAGTAAGGGAAAAGCCGTCTTGCAACCGCCGCAATCGTCCCCAGATAAGCTCCCGGTTTCCCCACCCTCAATCAGCTTTTGTCCGCGAGTATTACCTTATGGTCCCGCATCTGGTCACGGCGTTGAACGGCCCGCTTCTCGAGCTCGAGCAGCGCATCCTCGACGCGACGCCGTCCATCGAGCGCTGGTTCCGCCTCGAATGGCAGGAGCACACGCCGCCGTTCTACTGCTCGGTTGATCTGCGCAACGCCGGCTTCAAGCTCGCGCCGGTCGACACCAATCTGTTTCCCGGCGCCTTCAATTGCCTGCCGCAGGAAGTGCTGCCGCTCGCCGTGCAGGCCGCCATGGCGGCCATCGAAAAGATCTGCCCGGACGCCAAGAACCTGCTCGTGATTCCCGAGATGCACACGCGCAACGCGTTCTATCTGGAGAACGTTGCGCGACTGGCCACGATCATGCGCCAGGCCGGCCTGAACGTGCGCTTCGGCACGCTCGACGAAACCATCGCCGGGCCGGTCACGATCTCGCTGGCGGACGGCCAGAAGATCGTGCTCGAGCCGCTCGAGCGCTCGCAGCGGCGCCTCGGTCTCAAGAACTTCGATCCGTGCTCGATTCTCCTGAACAACGACCTCTCGGGCGGCATTCCGCCGGTGCTGGAGAACCTGCACGAGCAATACCTGCTGCCGCCGCTGCACGCGGGCTGGGCGGTGCGCCGCAAGTCCACGCACTTCTCGTGCTATGACGACGTGGCGAAGAAGTTCGCGAAGATGGTGGGCGTCGATCCGTGGATGATCAATCCGTACTTCGCGCACGTGGAGGGCGTCGATTTCGAGGCGCGCATGGGCGAGGAGAAGCTGGCTGCCGCCATCGACGCGGTGCTCAAGAAGATCGCGAAGAAGTATCGCGAGTACGGCATCACCGAAAAGCCGTACGTGGTCATCAAGTCCGACGCCGGCACGGACGGCCGTGGCGTGATGACGGTGCACGACGCCTCCGAGGTCGCCG
>DATEJU010000622.1:0-7335 GCA_035277805.1 Paraburkholderia sp.
CGCGATCCCGCGAACACAGCGAATCAAGCGAACGAAGCGGGCGGCCCCGGCATACGCATGAGCGTCGAATGCTGGCCGCGCGCGCTCACCTGACCGCGGCAAACCGAGCCAAACGACATCACGAGCCTATGCGCATACTCCTCATCTCGCCATGCCACGCCGAAGGCGCATGGCTGCAAAAGGCGCTGCAGGAAAGCGCCCATAGCCTGCAACGCGCGCACGAGCTGCGCGATGGCCTCTATCTCGCGGGCGAAGAGCCTTTCGACGCAGTGATCGCTGTCACGCTCGACGGCGCCTTGTTGCCCGAGTTGCTCGCCTTGCTGCCCAGCCTTGCGAAGGCGACGAACAGCGCGACCATCATCGCGGTGCTCGGCATCGAAGCCGGCGCGCACGAGCGCTCGCAATTGCTGCGCGCGGGCGCCGACGCATGCTTTCGCTATCCGTTCTCGTTCATCGAAATGCACGAGCGCATGCTCGCGCTGCTGCGCACTGGCGCGACAGTGGTGCCGTCAAGCGAACCCGGCGCCGCTGTGGCGCCGCTGCTCGACGCGAGCACCCGCGAGATCGTGGAAGGCGCGCGGCGCGCGGAACTCACGCGCCGCGAATACCTGCTCATCGAATGTCTGCTGCGCCAGGCCAACATGCCCGTGCCGCGCGACCAGATGATCCGCTACGCGTGGCCCGAGAAAGACGATATCGATCCGTCGACCGTGAACCTCGTTGTCTCGCGGTTGCGCCGCAAGCTCGAACGCGAGGCCATCGAGATGCGCATCGAGACCATCAGCCGCTACGGCTATCAGCTCACACTGCCCAAGCTGGCCTGAGCGCTATCCGAACGTTAGCGGAGCATTATCTGAGCATGCGTAACACGCTGCGCTCAGCTAGCGTTCACGCAACACGCAGGCGGCAACAGGGCCACAACGCAAGCAACGCTCAGACGAAATTCGCGCCGCGCGCCGAAGGTAACCGTTTGTGGGATTTCAGGTCACATGCACGGCATCACGCGTGTACCTGTCGCGCAAAAAAACAGAAACGGCACGCGCGTGGCGTGCCGTTCCCTTGAGTCCTGTTCGCGGGCTGCGCGCGAGGCGCAGCAAGGCTTCAGTGCGCGTAGAGCGTGGAATTCAGGTACGCGAGCTGGCCGTCCTGCTCCGCCTGCACGAGCTCGTGATAGACCTGCGCGCGCGTCTTCGGGGCGACCTGTACACCATCGGGCGCTACCCAACCGCCTTGCTGGAAAGCCGTGGCCGTGTTGTTCATGGCGACCGTCGTCGTGTTGGCCGGGTAGGTGCTTTGCGCCGGAGCGGCGGTTTGTGCGAAAGCGGACGTGGTGACAACGGCACCGGCGAGAGCAGCGACGATCATGAGCGACTTCATGGAACTATCCTCCAGAGAACATATTCGGTTGGCCGGTTAGCGAATGCGATAGATCGCATCCCGGTATGGAGAGAATAGTTAGGTCAGCCTATCGAACCCGATGCAGGAATATGAAGAAATGTTTATCGACGCGCGAGATTTCGTTGAAAGAAGAACATTATCCCGCGCGGGCGCAGCGTTGCGCGAGCGCTGGGTGCGGCTGCGCTCAGCGGCAGGGGAACGTGCCGATCAGCGCCTTGTAGATGACGGCGCCCGTGGGCTCGAGAATGTATTGGAGGTGACCTTTCATCCAGGCCAGCAGCGCGCCGAGTTGCTCCTTGCGTCCGAGCCTGGGTGGGATGCAGTAGCGCGGCGGCTGCTTGTCGATCAGGGTCTGGACCAGCGCGCCGTTCGTGTAGCCCGCGAGATACATGACGCAGGCGTCGAGATTCTCCGCTGCCTGGCATACGTTCAGAAAGACATCGGCTTGATCGATCGAACGGGCGGGAGCGGCAGGGGCCGTTTGCGCGGGTTGAACGGATGGTGCGGGCTGAGCGGCCACGTTGGCAGCACCGAGCACGGCAACGAGTGCCAGCCCGGCAAGGAGAGCTTGTTTCATTAGCGAGTGGGAGGAACGGTTCGTCAGGAGGATCTCGGGTGCCACATATGCACACGGCGATGCGCGCGCGGGTTGTTAGCTTATCGGCCAGCCGGTCTCAAAATTTGTTTTGCGTCAAACAGGCCAATGGCGACCCACTTCTCCTTAGTCCTTTAGCTGATTTGAATCCGAAAACTCCATCGTTCTGATTTGCCTTGGCGCTTCGTAGAATCGGTCGAACTTCCCGTCACGACCGTCGATACGAAACCATGAACGAATCCATGAACACACGCCGCGCATTTCTCAAACTCTCGCTCGGTGCGGCCGCCGCCGCGCTGCCCGCCCTGAGCGCGCCTCGCGCCTTTGCGGCGAACCCCACGCGCACGCTGCGCATCGGCAACCAGAAGGGCGCGCTGAGCCTCCTGAAGGGCCGTGGCACGCTCGAGCAGCGCCTCGCGCCGCTGGGCGTCAAGGTCACGTGGACGGAGTTCAACGCGGGCCCCGTGCAGCTGGAGGCGCTCAACGTGGGCTCGATCGATTTCGGCGATGTGGGCGAGGCGCCGCCCATCTTCGCGCAGGCCGCGGGCGCGCCGCTCGCCTACGTGGCGGCCACGCTGCCGCGGCCTCAATCGGAGGCGGTGCTCGTGCCGCGCAACTCGCCGCTGCGCCAGGTTGCCGATCTCAAAGGCAAGCGCGTCGCGTTCAATCGCGGCAGCAACGTGCACTATTTCCTCGTGCAACTGCTGCGCAAGCACGGGCTCGATTACCGCGACGTGCATCCCGTCTTCCTCGCGCCGGCCGATGCGCGCGCGGCCTTCGAGAATGGCTCTATCGACGCCTGGGTGATCTGGGATCCGTTCTTCGCGGCGGCGCAGGCGAGCTTCGGCGCGCGCGTGCTTGCCGATGCGAGCGGCGTGGTGGTCAATCGCGGCTTTTACTTTTCGTCGCGCGACTACGCGAGCCGGAACCCGGACGTGATCCGCATACTGGTCGACGAGGTCGCCAAAACGGACGAGTGGGGCAAGAACAATCGCGCGGCGTATTCCGCCGAGCTCGCGAAGCTTTGGGGGCTGCCCGTGCCCGTGGTTGTGCAGGCGGTCGATCGCACGCAGTTCGGCACGGTGCCGATCACGAAGGCTATCCTTGGCGAGCAGCAGAAGATCGCCGATACCTTTCTCGATCTCGGCCTTGTGCCGAGGCGTGTGGACGTGCTGCAAGCGGCGGCGCCAGGGCTCGCCTGAACGCCGCCGATATTCGCAGGCACGAGGCGCTTGCAGCCGCGCCCCGTGCCGCGTTCACTTACGCGACTTCGCAAGCGTGACCGTCTCGAACAGCTCGTAGTTCGGCGTGGGCGTCTGGTCGGCGCCCGGCGCGTGATAGTAGTTCATCGTGATGGTCGTCTTGCCGCCGTGCTCGCCGGGGTCCACGTCGAATACGGCGATCCCATAACCGGTACCCGTATCGCGCTGCGCCGACCAGATCGCGTCTTCGAGCGCGTCGGCATTCGCGCGCACCCAGGTCCCCGGCGTCGTGCCCGGCACCGGCCGGTTGGGCTTCGTGAACACCTTCGCCTGTGGATTGCCGTTGCCCACGTCCACGCCGTAGACGTCGAGCGGCGCGCTCGTGCCGCCGCCGCCGAGGATCAGGTGGATCGTGCCGTGGCTCGTGTCGAACGTGTTGGCAACCGCCTGAGCGTTCGCCACGGGCTTCGGCTGCAGCGTATCGACGGGGGTGCCCGTTGCCGCATCCACGCCCGCGTGGTGATTGCATCCGCGCACCGGATAGCTGCGCTCGTAGTCGTGGTCGTGGCCGCACACCACGAGGTCTACGCCGTAGCGGTCGAACAGCGGCAGCCAGGCCTCGCGGATACCCTTGTCCGAGCCATTGCCCGTTTTCGAAGAGCTCAGCGCGTCCTGATGCATCTGCACGACGATCCAGTCGATGTCGTCGTCGTGCGAGGCGTGACGCAGCGTCTTTTCGAGCCAGCGCGTCTGCTCGCCGTTGCTGTAGCCGCGCACGTAGAACGACGTGCCCGCGGCGATGGGGGCATTGCCCGTGCTCGCGGCGGGCACGAGCGGCGCGGGGCCGGCCACGAACGCGGCGGCGTCCTGGTACACGACGTCGTCGGCATCGAGCGAGACGAACAGCACGTTGCACACGCGAAAGCTGTACCAGCGGCCTGCAAAGCGCGTGCCGTTCTCGGGCAGCGTATAGCGCGTGAGATACGATTCGAGCCCCTGCGGACCGTTGTTGAACTCGATTTCGTGGTTGCCGGGGCAGGGCATCCACGGGCGATTCGACGACGAGCTCTGGTTGTTGTTCGCGAAGTCGCGCCACACATCAGTCTGATGCGCGGGGTTCAGGTTCGCGTAGCAGAGGTCGCCGTTGAGCAGGTGAAAGAGCGGCTGGAAGCGCTCGACGGCCTCCACGGCGAAGCGGCTTTGCGGCGACGAAAGCACCCATCCGGTGTTGGGCGTCGCGAGGTCGCCGTAGCTCGTGAAGCGAAACGGCTTGCGTCCGTGCGGCGCGGTGGTGAAGCTCGCGGTGAACGGGCTGCCCGCGTGGCCGTCGTTGTCGGCGCTCACTTCGTAGCGATAGGTCGTGTCGGCGTGCAGGCCGGAGAGGCGCGCGTGATACGTGAACACGACGACGCCCGTGAGGCCGTCCGTGTAGGTGCGCTGGACGGCGTTCACGACTTCGCGGCGGCCACGGTCCGTGGCATACGTCACGCGCGGATGCGTGGCGGCCGCGAGCGAGGCCCAAGAGACCACGACTTCGCTCGTCGGGTCCGCGCCCCAGGTGAGGTGGATCTGCTCGGGCGTGCCGTCGGGCGTGGCCGTACCGGCTTTCGCGACGCCCGTGAGCGCCGCCGCAGCGCCTGCCGCGCCCGCGAAGCCGGAGGCGCCGGCGAGCTTGAGAAAGCCGCGGCGGGAGACGCCGGCGACGGTGTCGAGGGGGGCTGCGTCGGGGGTGTTCTTCTTCGTCATGTTCAGTCGCCTCGTGACTGCGGAGCGCAAGTGTGCACGGCTCGGCGCAAGTTTGCAGGATGGGTGTCGGCGAAACGATGGCTTCCTTACATGACCCTGCGATGACACGGACGATGCAAGCCTGGGTGCTGAAAGCCTCAGCTGAAAAAAACGGCGCCCGACACGCACGCAATACGTGTCTCGGGCGCCGTGCCTGGCGACTCCGGTGCGCCATCGTGGCGCTGAAAGTCCCCTTACGACGTGGCCGATGCCGTGGCTTTCGCGGTTGTTGCCGCGGCGTTGGCTTTCGTCGCCGTCACGGTTCCTGTGGCCTTCGTAGCCGATGCCATCCCTTCGCCAAGCTGCCGCGCGCTCCAGCCGCCGCCGATTGCCTGGATGAGGCCCACGGTGGCGTCCAGGCGCCGCGTATCCAGTTCGAGCGAGGCGATCTGCGTGGAGAGCTCGGTGGTCTGCGCCGTCACCACGTCGAGATAGTTCACCACGCCGTCGCGATACTGCGACATCGAGAGCATGAGCGTGCGCTGCGCCGCCGTGAGCGCCTCGTCTTCGCGCTGCGCCTCGTCGCCGAGGTGATGCAGGAGCGCCAGGTTGTCCTCCACCTGCTGGAACGCGTTGAGCACGGTGGCCTTGTAGTCGGCGCCATTCTCCGCGAGCTTCGCGCGCGCGCCGCGCACGATCGCCTCGCGGCGGCCGCCGTCGAAGATCGTCATCATCAGCTCGGGGCCGATCGACCACATCTCGTTGGGCGCGGCGATCCACGGCGAGAACGTGTCGCTCTGGAAGCCGCCGTCGAGACCCAGCGAGAGATCCGGATAGAACGCGGCCTTCGCCACGCCGATCTGCGCATTGGCCGCGGCCACACGGCGCTCGGCAGCGGCGATGTCGGGGCGCCGCTGCAGCAGCGCGGAGGGCAGCCCCGCGGGCAGATTCGGCAGGTGCGGGCGGATCGTGTCGGGCGCGACGTTGAACTCCGAAGCCGGCACGCCGACGAGCGTGGCAATCGCGTGCTCGTAGAGCGCGCGGCGCGCGCTCACGTCGTCCCAGGATGCCTGTGCGGCGGCGAGCTGATTCTGCGCGCGCGAGACGTCGAGCGACGACGCAATCCCGCCGCGCTGACGGCTTTCCGTCAGCTCGAGCGCGCGCCGGTAGGTGGCGATCGTGTCGGTCAATAGTTTGGATTGCTGATCGAGTCCGAGCAGATTGAACCACGTGGTCGCGAGCTTCGCCTGCAGGCTCAGTTGCAGCGAGGCGAGATCGGCTTCGCTCGCGACACTCGATGCCTCGCCCGCCTTCACCTCGTTGCGTACCTTGCCCCACAGATCGAGGTCGTAGCCGATGCCCACGTCGAGCGTGTTCGAGTCGTACACGTTTGGCTGGCCCGCGCTACGCAGCGGCCGCAGCGCCGACTGCCGTTCGCGATCGACTTGCGCGTCCATGCCGATGGTCGGCAGCAGCGCCGAGCGCGCCTGAGCCGTGAGCGCATCGGCTTCATCGTGACGCGCGAGCGCCGCGGCGATGTTCGGATTGGCCTTGGCCACCTGCGGCTCGAGCTGGTCGAGCACCGGGTCCTTGAACACCTTCCACCAGCCGTCGCGCGGCAACTGATCGGACGGGCGCGCGAGTTGCCAGTCGCCGGCTTCCTTGAAGTGCGTGGGGATGGCCGTGGCCGGTGCGTGATACGTGGGCGCGAACGAGCAGGCGTTGAGCAGCATGGCGGTGGCGAGCGCCGTGAGGCCCACGCGCAAACGCCAGCGCCCGCCCGCGCGCGAACGCTGTGCAAACCGCTTAACCATGCGCACGCTCCGCATTTTGCGCGGGACTGGCCGAGGCCGTTTTCGTTGCCGCTTGCGCGGCCGCGCCGGTGGGTGGGCTTGCGGGCACCCTGGCGGACGCGCTGGCAACGGCCGCGCCAGGCGCGTTCGTTGCCGCGGTTGCCGCGAGCCGCACCACGTCGCCGTTCGCGAGCGAATCGGGAGGATTGTCGATCACGGGCTCGCCCGCTTTCAGGCCCGCCGTAATTTCCACGCGCGTGCCGAGATCGGTGCCGATCGTCACGTCGTGCAACTGCACGCGATGGTTGGCTCCGGCCACCGCGACCTGCATGCCGTGCGAGCGGAAGATCAGCGCGCTCGCGGGCACGAAGAGCGCGTGCGCGTCGCCAGGCATGTCGAGATGAACCTCCGTGTACTCGCCGGGGAACAGCAGCCCCTGCTTGTTGTCGACGGCGAGCTGCACGAGCATCGTGCCCGAAGTCTGCGAGATGGACTGGTCGGTGTCCACGAGCTTCGCATCGAACGTCATGCCGGGCCGCTCGGGCACCGTGAGCGTGGCGTGCATGCCGGGCTTGATCGAGGCGGCATCGCTTTGCGGCACGCTCACGTAGACGCGCAACTG
>DATEJU010000623.1:0-10865 GCA_035277805.1 Paraburkholderia sp.
CACGAGATCGGCCTCGGGCGGATAGTTGTGCTGCGTGCCGGGCGCGACGATCACCGTGACGGCATAGCCGCGCTTCTTGAGGCCCGCGTACACGCTGTGCGCGAGCGGCGAGGCGCCGACGATCAAATAATGGTTCTTGCGAGTCACGTTGGAGATGCCTCCCTTCACGATGCGTTTGAGCTTGCCGCCGATCACCGGCCCGAGCACGGCGCTGATCGACGTGGCGAACACGGTGATGCCGAGCACGATGATCGAGGCCGTAAAGAGCCGCGCGGTGTCCGAGTGCGGCACGATATCGCCGTAGCCCACTGTCGACATCGACACGATCGAGAAGTAGAACGCCGTGACGATGGTGCGGATGGGCGGCGCGAAGCCGTCACCGAGGTAGAGCGCGCCGAACACCGCATAGATGAGCAGCGAGCTGATGCTCAGGACCGCGAACAATGTGCTCGCGGCGAAGCTCGAGCGGTCGAAGCGCCGCCAGTAGTAGACGAGCGCGACGGCCAGCGCGAGCGTGAAGGCGAACACCACGCTGCTGCGATAGTCGCCCCACAGGCTGATGCTGCCGGCCGCGACGAGCAGCAGGAGCGAGAGCAACCAGGCCACGCGGGCGCGCAGCGCGATGCCGAGCGCCATCGTCGTGAGGCCCGCCGCGATCACGGCCTGCGGCAGCGCGAGCACGCCGAAGGCATTGATGAGCGAGATCCAGTCTTCGAACCATGAGCCGCGCGAGTGGCGCAGCACGTTCTCGGCCACGGGGCGCAAGAGCATCAGCCCGTCGATGACGAGCAGCAGCGCGAGATACCCATGCGGCACGAGCTGGGTGGCGAACGTGCGCAGGCGGCGCGCGAAGGCGTCGAAGGCGTTCATGCGGGCGTCGGCTGGCGGAGCGTCACGCGCCGCGCTGGGCCGGCTGGCCCGCCGCGGCTGGCGGCGCGGCTTGTGCCGATTGTGCGGCCTGAGCGGATGGCTCGGGCTGCGTCTGCACGATATGCAGCTCGCGGGTGCGCAGCGGCAGCGCGCATTGCGCGTCGTTGAGCGCCTGGCGCACCTTGCGCGAGAGATTCCAGCGCATTTCCCAGAACGTATCGATGTCGGACCAGACGCGGATATTCAGGACTGCCGTGCTGTCGTCGAAGCGGCTCACCATGACCTGCGGCGCGGGCGCTTCCAGCACGTGCGGCTCGGCGGCGGCAAGCGTGCGCAGCACCTCGATGGCGCGGTTCACGTCGTCGCGCACCGAGACCTCCACTTCGAGATCGAGCCGGCGCGTGGGATTGCGGCTGTAATTGCGGATCGAATTGCTCCACAGCGCGCTGTTGGGCACGTATTCGCAGATGCCGTCGGGTTTCGTGAGGCGCGTCGTGAAGAGATTCACTTCCTCGACGGTGCCCGCGACGCTGACACCGCTGCCGCCGTCGATGTAGTCGCCCACCTTGAAGGGCCGCAGCAGCAGCAACATGATGCCCGCGGCAATGTTCTGCAGCGTGCCTTGCAGCGCGAGGCCGATGGCGAGACCCGCGGCGCCGAGCACGGCCACGATGCTCGCGGTCTGCACGCCCACTTGCGAGAGCGCGCCGACGATCGCGACGAGGCGCACGCCCCACAGCGACGAGTCGCGCACGATGGGGCGCAGCGTGGCGTCGATGCTGTCCTGGCGCGCGAACCAGTTGCCGACGCGCCGCGCGATCCACCAGCCGATCCAGAGGATCGCCGCGGCCGCGCAAAGGCGCAGCGCGAAGCCGGTGAGGGCGTCCCACAGGAAATTCCAGTTGGACGGGTGAACATGATTGAACAGGGATTCCATAAGCGCGAAGTCCTCGAAGTCTGCCGGACCGGCGCGCGGCCGGTCTGCCTGGAGGACGTATTGTAAAGGCGCGCGTGCCGCATCGAGCCACACGCTGCGCACTTTGCGCTCAGGTTCGTGCGCGCGTATGCGCCGCTGCGTCGGCTGTTTTGTCCGCTGCCGGGCCCGGTAAGGTGCGCTGGCCTTCGCCCAGGGCGCGCTGCATGAGCGTCGTGTCGCGCCAGGCGTCGTGCTTGAAGCCGACCGCGCGCAGCGTGCCCACGAGCTCGAAGCCCAGGCGCTCGTGCAGCGCGAGCGAGCCACCCTTCGGGTCGGCGACCACGGCGATCATCTGCCGCCACGGGCCGGCCTCGCAACGCGCGATGAGCGCTTCGAGGAGCGTGCGGCCGAGGCCGCGTCCGCGAAACGCTTTGTCGATATAGATCGAATCTTCGATGGTGTAGCGGTAGGCCGCGCGCGGCCGGTAGGGCGTGGCGTAGCAATAGCCGGCCACCCGGCCGTCGATCTCGGCGACGAGCCAAGGCAAGCCTTGCTCGCGCACGGCGGCGTGGCGGCGCAGCAGCTCGTCCTGCGAGGGCGGCGTCTCTTCGAACGAGGCCGCGCCGTGCAGCACGTGATGGGTATAGATCGCCGCGATGGCGGGAAAGTCGGCGGGCGTGGCGTCGCGCAGGAGAGGCGCGGCAGTGCGAGGTGCATTCATGTGGTGGGCGCGGGTTCGTGGGCGCCGCGCGGGGAGAGGTGCAACAGTCATGGGCAGCGCGGCTGCGCTGTCCACTATGCCTTGGACCGGTGATGAAATGAAGTGCGTCAAAAATGGCGCGTCGCGGCGCGGCTGCTCCCGCGCTGCCAATGCCTCACTTCGACAACACATCGACGGCCCGCAGACAACCTCATCCGCGCTGCGCCTGCGGCGCGCGGTTCGATGCCGAAGCGTTGCGCCCGAAGCGGCGCGCCCCGGCCACGCAGCCGATCACCACCACGGTCACGGCGATCATCGCGGGCGGCACCGCCTCGTGCAGCAGCAGGGCGGCGAGCACGAAGCCGAAAAACGGCTGCAGCAATTGCAATTGGCCCACACCCGCGATGCCGCCGAGCGCGAGGCCGCGATACCAGAACACGAAGCCGATCAGCATGCTGAAGAGCGAGACATAGCCGAGCCCCCACCACGACGCCGCGCCCACCGCCGCGAACGAGGCGGGCAGGAACCACCAGGCGAGCGGCGCCATCACGGGCAGCGAGATCACGAGCGCCCAGCAGATCACCTGCCAGCCGCCGAGGCGCCGCGAGAGCCGCGCGCCTTCCGCATAGCCCAATCCGCAGGCGACGATGGCGGCCAGCATCAGCGCGTCGCCCACGGGCGAGGCATCCACGCCGTGACGCAGCGCGAACGCCACCACGGCGCCGCTGCCGATGGCCGAGAAGACCCAGAACGCCGGCTGCGGACGCTCGCCGGCGCGCAGCACGCCGAAGATCGCCGTGGCGAGCGGCAACAGGCCGACGAAGACGATCGCGTGCGCCGAACTCACGTGGCGCAGCGCGAGCGCAGTGAGGAGCGGAAAGCCCACCACCACGCCGAGCGCCACGATCACGAGTGCCCAGACCTCGCGCCGCTCGGGCCGCGGTGCGCGCAAGACGAGCAGCAGCAGCGCGCCGAGCACGCCTGCGAGCGTGGCGCGCGCGCCGGTCAGAAAGAGCGGATCGAGGCCGAGCACGGCCAGACGCGTGGCGGGCAGCGAGCCGCTGAAGATGAGTACGCCTGCGAGGCCGCAGAGCCAGCCATCGGTGGTGGAATCGAGGGGTTTGCGCATGGGTAATGAGTCGGGATGAGCCTGTGCCGGTCGGGCCATGATGCGCGTGCGGCGGCAAACCGGTAAGCTACAAATCAGTACAATTTTGACAAACTGTATTGAGCACGGAGCAGTACAGATGGAAGACACCCGGCAGACAGAGAATCTGGCGCTCACCCGTGTGGAACAGGTGATGCAGGCGCTGCGCGAGCGCATCGCCTCGCGCGCGCTGGCGGCGGGCGCGCGCGTGCCGTCCATCCGCATGATGAGCGAGCAGATCGGCGCCTCGAAGTCCACGGTGGTGGAAGCGTACGAACGGCTCGTCGCCGAAGGCACGCTCATCGCGCGGCGCGGTTCAGGCTTTTTCGTGGCGGGGCACGGGCTGCCGGGCGCTCAGGGCGCATTTGGGGCGTACGGCGCATTGGCGGCGCGCGGGCCGACGGGCCCGGCGGGCCCGCGCCTCGATCGCGAGATCGATCCGCTGTGGCTCACGCGCCAGTCGCTCGAAACCGATGCGCGCGCGCTGCGGCCCGGCTGCGGCTGGCTGCCCGCGTCGTGGCTGCCGCAGGACGCCGTGCGTCGCGCGTTGCGCGCCATCGCGCGCGACCCGCACGCCCAGCTCACCGACTATGCCTCGCCGCCCGGTCTGCCGGCGCTGCGCCAGCAACTGGCGTGGCGGCTCGCGCAGCACGGCGTGGAGGCCGCGCCGCAGCAGATCGTGCTCACCGACGGCGGCAGCCAGGCGCTCGACCTCCTGTGCCGCTTCCTGCTCGAACCCGGCGACACCGTGGTGGTCGACGACCCGTGCTACTTCAACTTCCAGGCGCTGTTGCGCGTACATCGAGTGAAGGTCGTGAGCGTGCCGTATACGCCCACGGGCCCCGATCTCGCGGCGTTCGAGCGCGTGCTTGCCGAGCATCGTCCACGCCTTTACGTGACCAATTCGGCAATCCACAACCCCACCGGCGCGACGCTCGCGCCCACCGTCGCGCATCGGCTGCTCAAGCTCGCCGAGGAGCACAACCTGCTGATCGTGGAGGACGACATCTTCGCCGACTTCGAAACCGATCCGGCGCCGCGCCTCGCCGCCTTCGACGGACTCGCGCGCGTGGTGGCCATCGGCAGCTTTTCGAAGACGATGACGGCGGCGGCGCGCTGCGGTTATATCGCGACGCGCGCGGAGTGGATCGAGCCGCTCGTCGACCTGAAGCTGTCGGTGTCGTTCGGCAACGGGGAGCTGGCCGCGGATCTCGTGCAGCGGCTGCTGGTGGACGGCACGTATCGGCGCTATCTGGACGGCTTGCGCGCGAAGCTTGCCGACGCGATGGGCGAGACGTTGCGGCGCCTCGCTTCAGCGGGCGTCACGGCGTGGACGCGCCCGCAGGCGGGCATGCTGCTGTGGGCGCAATTGCCCGACGGGCTCGACGCCGCGCGGGTCGCGCGCGAGGCGCTCGCGCACGGCGTGGTGCTCGCGCCGGGCAACGTCTTCAGTGTGTCGCGCAGCGCGGGCAGCTTCCTGCGCTTCAATGTTTCGCAGTGCAATCGCCCGAAGGTCTACGAAACGCTGCAACGCGCGATGGAGCGGGCCATGGAGGCGAAGACCGAGCCCGCTTGAAGAGAGGGGGCGGGCAAGGCGGCGCTGCATCGCGGCCGCCCGGTTACCCGATCAAGACTCGTGGCGCAGATACCCTTCCTTGCTCGGGTCGCGCATGCGCCACGACACGATCAGCGAGATCGCGCACAGCGCCGTCACGTACCAGTAGAACGTCGACTCGCTGCCGATCGATTTGAACCACAGCGCCACGTACTCGGCCGAGCCGCCGAAGATCGCGTTGGCGACCGCATACGAGAGGCCCACGCCCATCGCGCGCACTTCGGGCGGGAACATCTCGGCCTTGATGAGGCCGCTGATCGACGTATAGAAGCTCACGATCGCGAGCGCGACCACGATGAGCCCGAACGCGGCGAGCGGGCTCGACACGTCCTTGAGCGCATGCATGAGCGGCACCGTGCCGAGCACCGAGAGCGTGCCGAACAGGACCATCGACATGCGCCGGCCGATCCTGTCGGAGAGCGCACCGAACACGGGCTGCAGCAGCATGTAGACGAAGAGCGCGCCGGTCATCACGTTGCTGGCCGTTTTCGCGTGCATGCCGGCCGTGTTCACGAGGTACTTCTGCATGTAGGTCGTGAACGTGTAGAAGATCAGCGAGCCGCCCGCGGTGAAGCCCACCACCGTGAGAAACGCGCCCTTGTGTTGCCACACGCCGCGTATCGTGCCCGCGTCCTTCTTGTGGCGCGATTCGTTCGTGGAGGTCTCGTCGAGCGACTTGCGCAGATACAGCGAGATCAGCGCGGCGGCCGCGCCGACCACGAACGGAATGCGCCAGCCCCACGCCTTGAGTTCCTCGGTCGAGAGCGTCTGCTGCAGGATCACGAGCACGAGCAGCGCGCAGAGCTGGCCGCCGATCAGCGTCACGTACTGGAACGAGGCGAAGAAGCCGCGCCGGCCCTTGAGCGCGACCTCGCTCATGTAGGTCGCGCTCGTGCCGTACTCGCCGCCTACCGAGAGCCCCTGGAACAGGCGCGCGATCAGGAGCAGCAGCGGCGCGAACGCGCCGATCTGCGCATAGGTCGGCAGCGCGGCGATCACGAGCGAGCCGCCGCACATCATCAGCACGGAGATCATCATGGCGGCGCGGCGGCCGTGGCGGTCGGCGATGCGGCCGAACAGCCAGCCGCCGATCGGGCGCATCAGGAAGCCCGCCGCGAATACGCCGGCGGTGTTCAGCAACTGCGTCGTGGTGTTGCCGCTCGGGAAGAAGGCGGGCGCGAAATACAGCGCGCAGAACGAATAGATGTAGAAGTCGAACCACTCGACGAGATTGCCCGAAGAGGCACCGACGATGGCGAGCACGCGTCTCCTGGTGTCGCGCGCGTCGTGCACGACTGGCTCGGTCTTGACGTCCATGGGTGGGTCTTTTCCTTTGTAGTGCGCTGGGTGATGCGCTTTTTGGGGCGCGACGGCTGAGTGAGCGTCGCGTACGGATGCGCTGGCCCTGTCAGGCGCGCGGCTACAGGATTTTAGCCAATCGTAATATTTTTGCTAGAAAATGTAAGGTTGGCGCCCCGCGCGCGAAGCACGCAGGACGCCGGAATGGGGGAGAGCCCGCAAGGGCTGGAGGGAAGCCCGGAGCGCGGCGCGCGAAAAAGGGGTGTCAGCGCGCCGTCGCGGCTCTCACGGATGCTTGCGCAGCGGTGCGTCGCGCAGCAGCCACGCAAACGCGAACGCCAGCACGACCACGCACGCCGCCGAAAAATAGACCGTGTGCAGCGCGCCCGCGAAGGCGTCGAGATACTGGGCGAGCACGATGGGCGGCAGATGGTGGATCGCATCGGGCGTGAGCGGCTGGGGCAACTCGACGCCGCTGCTCAGCAGTGTCGCGAGGCGCGCGTGCAGGCCGTGCGAGAACACCGCGCCGAATGCGGCCACGCCCACCGAGCCGCCAATCGAGCGAAACAGCGTCGCGCCCGAGGTGGCCACGCCCATGTGCTTGAACGCAACCGTGTTCTGCACCGCGAGAATCAGCACTTGCATCACCATGCCGAGGCCGCCGCCCAGCAGACCCATGTAGAGATACATGCGCGCGATCGGCGTATCGATGCGCAGTTGCGCGAGCAGCATCATCGCGACGGCCACGAGCGCCGTGCCGACGATCGGAAACATGCGGTACTTGCCGATCTTGCTGATGAGCCGGCCCGAGATGATCGACATCGTCAGCACGCCGCCCATCATCGGCAGCATCTGCATGCCGGCCTGCGAAGGCGTCGAGCCCTTCACGACCTGCAGGTAAAGCGGCAGGAACGTGACCGAGCCGAACAGCGAGACGCCCACGATGAAGCCGATCGCGCTCGAGAGCACGAAGGTGCGTTCGCGAAACAGCTCGAGCGGCATGATGGGTTCGACGGCGTGCTTTTCCTCGTGGATGAAGCCCGCCACCGCCACCACGCCGAGCACGAGCGTGAGCCACAACTGCGGCGAGCTCCACGGCAGCAGCGAGCCGCCTTCGCTCGTGAACAGGATCAGGCAGGTGAGGGCGGCGGCGAGCCAGCCCGCGCCCATGTAGTCGATCACGTGCTTCACTTGCGCGACGCGCGGCTTGAACACGGCGCCGATCACGGCGAGCGCCATGGCGCCCAGCGGCAGGTTGATATAGAAGATCCAGCGCCACGAGAGATGCTCGACGAGAAAGCCGCCGAGCAGCGGCCCGACCACGGTCGCGAGCCCGAACACGCCGCCGAACATGCCCTGGTACTTGCCGCGCTGGGCGGGCGAAATGACGTCGCCGATGGCGGCCATCGTCACGACCATGAGGCCGCCGCCGCCCACGCCCTGCAGCGCGCGCAGCGCGATGAGCTGCTCCATGTTCTGCGCCACGCCGCACAGCGCCGAGCCGAGCAGGAAAATGGCGATGGCCGTTTGCAGGACGATCTTGCGGCCATACAGGTCGCCGAACTTGCCGTAGAGCGGCACGACGATGGTGGACGTGAGCAGATACGCGGTGACGACCCACGAGAGCCGGTCGAGCCCGCCCAGCTCGCCCACAATGGTGGGCAGCGCCGTCGAGACGATGGTCTGGTCGAGCGCGGCGAGCAGCATGACGAGCAGCAGCGCGGGAAACAGCAGCCGGATCGGCGGATGATCGGCAGCCGTGGGCAATGCGACGCCTTGCGTGGCCTGAGTCGTGTCTTGCGTGGGGGATTGCATCGGGAGTCTCCAGCTTTTCTCGATTGGTCCGAGAGCGCCTTCGATCTTGAAATTAATTAACTTAAAGATTAATATTAGGACGATTCTCGTTGCCAGTCAAAGCCCGAAAACGTAACCAGATGAAAGAGTCCAACGAGCGGGCAGCGCCCCCGCATGCCATCCGATCCGCCACGAAATCGGCTGAGAATCCGGCGGCGAGTCCGACCGCAAAATCGGCCGAATCGCCGGAAGTGCCCGCCGTGGCAGCAAATCCCGCTGCCGGAAAGCCCGCGCCGCGCCGACCCGGCCGGCCGAGCGGCGGCGTGGGCGGCGCCGAGCAGCGCGAGCGTCTGATTGCCACCGCGCTCGCGCTGTTCGCGCGTCAGGGCATCGTCGACACCCCGTTAGCCGCGATCGCGCGCGAGGCCGGTGTCACGCCCGCGATGGTGCACTATTACTTCAAGACGCGCGATCAGCTGATCGACGTGCTCATCGACGAGCGTTTCGTGCCATTGCGTTCGGCCATGGGCGGCGTCTTCGAGGCCCATCACGACGATCCCGTGGCCGCGCTCACGGCGCTCACGCTGCGTTTCGTGGAGGTGGGGCAGGCGCATCCGTGGTTCGCGCCGTTGTGGATACGCGAGGTGATCAGCGAAGGCGGCTTGCTGCGTCAGCGCATGCACGAGCGCTTCGGGCACGAGCATCAGCGCGCGGCGCACGAAGCCATCGCGCGCTGGCAGCGCGAGGGCAGGCTCAACGCGGCGCTGGAGCCGTCGTTGCTGTTCCAGTCGCTGCTTGGGCTCACGCTGCTGCCGCTCGCCACCGCGCATATGTGGCGCAACGACCTCGTGCCGCACCGCGTCAGCGCCGAGGAGATCGCGCGTCACGCCGTGGCGCTGATCACCCAGGGCATACGGCCTGCTTGAGCGCATTCAGGCTCGCACCGGAATGGCCGACCGCCTGCGTGCCAGATCGGCGATGCGGCCCCGTCGCCACCACCCGCTTCGCAGCCGATGTTTTTTGCAATCGCTACCGGCATGCCTTGCCCGATGGCTCTATGCGCATTGAATCGCGGGGCCAGAAGGGCCAATTGGCGTGGGCCAGCGCGTTCTGCGCGGCTGTCATCGGCGTGACCTCGACTGCGGCTATCGTGCGCGGCGCCGGGCTGAACGCACGGCATCGGGATTGCTCTAATTGGGCGATCGGGCGTGTTGCCCGTAGTGTGTTGCCCGCTGCGCGCTCATTGCGCCGCGCGGCAAGCCAAACAGACAGAACGGCACTCAAGCAAACACAATGAACGCAGTACACAAGCTCGACCAGACGACCATCGTGCTGGTCGAAGACGACCCGCAAAGCCGGGATTCCCTGACTTCCTTGCTGGAGGCGGAGGGGGCCCATGTCGTTGCGGTGGAGGACGCCGAAACGGGCGTGGAAGCGGCGCTGAGCCTCATGCCCGACGCCGTGGTCTGCGATCTGGACCTGCCCGCGATGGACGGCTTCTACCTGATCCAGCGTCTGCGCGACCACGAAATCCGCGGCGATCATGCCCCGGCCGTCGCGGTGGCGCTCACGGGCCACACCGACGAGAGCTGGCGCCTGCGCAGCATCGGCGAGGGCTTTCAGCACTTCATGACCAAGCCCGCGAGGCCCGAGGCGCTGGTTGCGTTGCTGAGCGACGCAATCGACGCGCGCCAGGTACCTTGACCTCGAGGCCTGTTCGCGAGTCTGCGATGAGCGGAAACAGGCCCTGAAGGAGCGCCGCTGCGGTGCCGGGTGAGATTCCGCGCCGTCAGGACTGTGCGGCGGCCTTTGCGGCTTGCGTGCCTTCGGCGCGGGCCTGCCCGCCAGCCTCGTCAAGCTGGGCGGCCTGGCCCGCCTGGCATTGCGCGCAGACGCCCTTTAGCTCGATGCCGTCGCCGGAGAGCCGGTAGCCTGCGGCTTCGATCTGCGCGACGAGCGCCTGACGCAGCTTGGGCTCGTGCAGCTCGGTGACGTTGCCGCATTGCTGGCAGACGACGAGGATGCCGTGCTGACACTGCGTCAGATCGTGGCAGACGGCAAACGCGTTGATCGATTCGATGCGGTGGACGAGTCCCGCAGAAAGCAGGAAGTCGAGCGCGCGATAGACCGTGGGAGGCGCCGATCCCGGGTGGATCTGGCGCATTTCGTCGAGCAGCGAATAAGCCTTGGTCGCGCGGCCCGAGGTGAGCAGCAGCTCGAGCACCTTGCGGCGGATCGGCGTGAGCTTTTCGCCGCGCTCGCGGCAGTAGGCCTCGGCCATCGCGAGCGCGCTCTCGAGCGACGCGCCGCCGCTCGCGCCGTGCGCACCCTGTGTGCCGTGCGCGCCATCTGCACCATTCGCACCGCCCTCGCCATGACGGTGATCGTGCGCCTCGTGGGCGTGATCGTGACCATGCGCGTGGCCGTGCGTGGCCGCGGTGTCCAGGGACGGTTTTGCTGTCTTCATGCAGCGATTATACGGGGCGCGCCGTGCCTGCGCTGGCGCGCCTGGGCGCCGCGGGCG
>DATEJU010000624.1:0-4281 GCA_035277805.1 Paraburkholderia sp.
TTCGCGCTCGCCGTCTGCACCGTTTTCCTCGTCGACGTAGACGAGGCGCTCGGAAACGGCCTTCTGCTCGTCGAAGAACTGGTTGACGGCGGCGAGCTGTTCGCGTGTGGTGTCCAGCGTGTTCATGCGATGCCGGAACGCATTGGCGCCACAAAGGCCGCGAGTGTACCAGCCGATATGCTTGCGCGCAGTACGCACGCCCGTAAACTCGCCATAAAACGCGTAGTGGTCCTCCAGATGCTCGTTCATGATCGTCTGGATTTCATCGACGCGCGGCGGCGGCAGCAACTCGCCCGTGGCGAGAAAATGCGCGATCTCGCGAAAGAGCCACGGACGGCCCTGCGCCGCGCGGCCGATCATGATGGCGTCGGCGCCCGTGAAGGCGAGCACGTCGCGTGCCTTCTGCGGCTTGGCGATGTCGCCGTTGGCGACCACCGGAATGCGCGCGGCGGCTTTTACCGCGGCAATCGTTTCGTACTCCGCTTCGCCGTGGTAGAGGTCGGCGCGTGTGCGTCCGTGCAGGGTGAGCATGGAAATGCCGCTGTCTTCCGCAATGCGCGCCACCGTGAGCGCGTTGCGGTTGTCGCGGTCCCAGCCCGTGCGGATCTTGAGCGTGACGGGCACGGCATCGGGGCCGATGCCCACGGCGTCCACCACGGCCTTCACGATGCGCGCGACGAGCGGCTCGTTTTGCAACAGCGCGGAGCCGGCTGCCACGTTGCAGACCTTCTTGGCCGGGCAGCCCATGTTGATGTCGATGATCTGTGCGCCGTTGGCGACGTTATAGCGCGCCGCTTCGGCCATCATCTCCGGGTCGGCGCCGGCGATCTGCACGGCGATCGGCTCGACCTCGCCGGCGTGGTTGGCGCGGCGCATGGTCTTTTCGCTTTTCCAGAGCTGCGCGTTGGACGCCACCATCTCCGAGACCGCGTAGCCCGCGCCCAGGCGCTTGCACAACTGACGGAACGGCCGGTCCGTCACGCCCGCCATGGGAGCGACGAACAGGTTGTTGCGCAGGGTGTGACGGCCGATTGTGAACATGAGCGCGGACGAAAGCAGCGCCGCGCGGCTGGCTTCGACGGGCGTCGAAGGCGTTGGCGCGGCTGCGGCCGGAACAGGGGAAACGCATATTTTAGCGTTAACGAGTTGAGGGGGCTCGGCTTGCGGACCCTGGTGTTGTTTGGCGAGCCCGCCCAGGGCGGGCCGCGCAGGTGGGGCAGCGGTGCGTTATCGAAGCTCGATTCGACCCTTTCCCGTGTGTGGCAAGCGATTGCACGAACCCCGGCCCTACGGTGCCTTCGTTCAACCGTCTCGAGTCAGAGCCGCATCGGCCGTGCGGGCGGCGAACCGGCAGGCGAACCGCCAGGGCCGATTCATCACATCAATTCCGCTGCCCAAACATCATCTGCCGCGCGAGCGCGGCCTTGACCGGCGGCGCGAATTCCAGCGCCGTGAGCGCAAGGCCGCGCAGCGTCGCGAGCGGCGCGAAATCGATGGTGAACAGGCGCGCGAGGGTGTCCGTCGCGCCGATCGTCATGCGACGGTCGAAGGCGCGGCGTCCCGCGAAGTCGGCGAGCGCGAGCGGCGTGGCGCCGTGCTGCGCGAGGGCGTCGGCGAGCGCATGAGCGTCGCGCAGGCCGAGATTCAGTCCCTGTCCCGCAACCGGATGCAGCGTTTGTGCGGCATTGCCCACCGCTGCGATGCGGCTGTGGCCCGAGACCAGCGTGTCGAGTGCGTTCAGGCCGAGCGCAAAGGCCGCGCGGCCGTGAATCTGCATGAAGCGGCCCATCCTGGCGCCGAAGGCGGCATCCAGCTCGGCGAGGAAATCGGCGTCGGAAAGCTGGACGCGGCGCTCGGCTTCGAGCGGTGCCGAGCACCACACGAGCGCGTAGTCCGCGCCGCGCACACCGCCCATCGGCAAAAGCGCGATCGGCCCTTCTTTCGTGAAGCGCTCCCAGGCCACATGCGGCTGCGGCGCCGACACCGTCACCACGCCGACGAGCGCGGTCTGGCCATAGTCGCGGGTGCGCTTTGGCGTTTGATTTGGCGGGGCGCTCTTGCGCGCGTCCGCGGCAGCGCCTGCCGCATCGGCCGCTGCTTCGCCGCGATTTTTGTCGTCGATTTCGTGGTCGACCTCGTCCTGACCTGCGCCGGCGCGCGCCGGCTTATGCCCGGTCCGGGCTCGATAGAGTCCGCCTTCCGCGTTCACGAGAATGCGTGTGCGCAGCGCGCGCGCGACGCCAGCGCTGTGCACGGGCAGCGTGACGCCGTCGTGCTCGACGACCGGTTCGTCCGCCTGTGTGTGATGCAGCCAGTGCACACGCGTGCCGCGCACCGCGTGCGCGAGCGACTGCACGATTGCGCCATAGCGCGCGACATAGCCGAGCGCGGGCAAGTCGTAGTCGTGCCGGTCGATGAGCGTGCGGCCGAAGTGGCCGCGCTGCGAGACATGGATGCGCTCGATGGGCGTCGCGTCTTGCGGCCACGCGAGTGCTTGCAGCAGCGTGCGGCTACCGTGCGAGACGGCGATGGCGCGCGGGTCGCCGGCGCTGTCGTCAGGCTCGCGCGCGTCGACGAGCGCGATCGAGAGCGCCGATGTCGCGCTGCGCCGCGCGAGCCAGCCGGCGAGCGCGAGCCCGACCGGCCCGGCGCCGACGATGATGACGTCATACTCGTTGGGCGCGTGGTCGGTCCCGCTTGTGGTCCCGCTGGCTGGGTTCACTGCATTCATGTCGCTGCATTCACTTCAGATCGTTGGCTTGTTCCTGCGCGCTTGCGCGCCTGACAGCGGCTCGCGCGGCAAAGGGCGCGCGAGCCGCTTCTCTTCGCGTTACGCGCATGGCTCATGCGCCGCGGCGCGCATCCTGCATCAGTGCCTCGATTTCGTCGGCGGCCACGGGCACATCGCGCGTGATCAGCTCGCAGCCTGTGCCGGTGACGATGGCGTCGTCCTCGATGCGGATGCCGATGTCCCAGTAGCGTTCGGGCACGTCTTCGGCGGCGCGCACGTAGAGACCCGGCTCGATCGTGAGCGTCATGCCGGGCCGCAGCGTGCGCCACGGCGGCGCGGCGGTCGCGCCCGGCGCAGCAACGCCCGCTGCGTTCGCCGGGTTCGCGCTTTGCACTGCGTTCGCGCTGTTAGTGGCGCTGCCAGCCTGCGCATCGCGTTCGCGATAGTCGCCCGCATCGTGCACGTCCATGCCGAGCCAATGCCCCGTGCGATGCATATAGAAGCGTGCATAGGCGCGCTCGGCGATCACATCGTCGACGCTCGCAAAGCGCTGCTTGTCCACGATGCCCGTGTCGAGCAGCCCCTGCGCGAGCACGCGCACCGCGGCCTCGTGCGGAGCCTCGAAGTTCACGCCCGCGCGCGTGGCGTCGATGGCGGCCTGCTGCGCCGCGAGCACGATCTCGTAGAGTTCGCGCTGCGCGCTCGTGTAGCGGCCGCTCGCGGGAAAGGTGCGCGTGATGTCGGAGGCATAGCCGTTCAGTTCGCAGGCGGCATCGATCAGGATCAGATCGCCTTCGCGCACCACCGCGTTGCCGGCCGGATAGTGCAGCACGCAGGCGTTTGCGCCCGCCGCGACGATCGACCCGTACGCGGGCGCCTGTGCGCCGTGCTTGCGGAACATGTAGAGCAGCTCGGCTTCGATCTCGTATTCGCGCATGCCGGGGCGGCACGCCTGCATGGCGCGCACGTGCGCGAGCGCCGAGATCTTCGCGGCGCGCCGCATGGTGTCGAGCTCGTGCGCGTCCTTGACGATGCGCATGTCGTCGAGCAACGGCACGAGGTCGTATGCGGCGCCGGGCGCGGCGACGCCGCTGCGCGCTTGTGCGCGCACGGCGTCGATCCAGCGTTTCACTTGCGCATCGAAGCGCTCGTTGGCCGCGAGCGCGTAGTGCAGCGCCGGACGATCGGCGATCAGGCGCGGCACCTGGGTGTCGACATCGTCGATGGGAAATGCGGCGTCGAAGCCGAACGCCTCGCGCGCGCCGTCGGGCCCGAAGCGAAAACCTTCCCAGGTTTCGCGCTCGACGTTCTTCGCGCGGCAGAACAGGATGGCGGCAGGCTGGTTCTCGCCCGCGTTCGCGTCGAGCACGAGCAGCGCCTCGGGCTCGGTGAAGCCGGTGAGGTAGTAGAAGTAGCTGTCGTGCCGATACGGATATTCGGTGTCGCGGTTGCGCAGCGCCTCGGGCGCGGTCGGCACCAGCGCCACGCCGCCGCCTTTGGCGCGCAAGGCGGCGAGCACGCGTTCGCGGCGCGCGCGGTACAGATCCGCG
>DATEJU010000625.1:0-5043 GCA_035277805.1 Paraburkholderia sp.
CGAACCCTCGGCGCCGAACATCACGAGCCCGAGGCCCACCATCGCGAAGTGCACCGCCACCGCCACGATCAGCAGCAGGAGCGTGGTCGCCTCGGCGATGGGCTCATAGGCGAGCCGGTAGACGAACGGCCCCATCGGCACGACGATCGCGAGCGTGAGCGCGATCTGCGCGAGCATGGGCAGTGGCTGATCTGCCACGCCGCGCGTCAGTGCGTAGAGCGCGATGGGAAAGAGCAGATACTTGCCCGCGAGCGTCACGAGCGTGCGCGGCGCGTGCTTGCGCCGCTCGGCGTGGCGCACGAGCCCCGCCGTCTCCACGACGAAACATGCGGCGCCGAGCGCGACGAGCAGCCAGCAAGTGGCGGGAAACTTCTGCGATTGCAGCGCGGCGAGCGTGAGCGCGCCGTACGAGACGAACTCGCCCTGCGGAATGAAGATCACCCGCGTCACGGAGAACACCAGCACCAGCGCGAGCGCGAGCAGCGCATAGATCGCTCCGGTGGTGATGCCGTCCTGCGCGAGGATCGCGGCGATCGATAAATCCATAACCCCTCTTTCTGTAGCGCGTGAAACCAGGAACAGCCAGGAACAAACCGGGTACGTCGGAAAAAACGTCGATGCGGGAAAAACGCGCGGCGCAGCTGCACAGGCTGCGCCGCGTTAAAGAACACTGCGAGGACGCCCCGCGGGGCCGCAGTGCGGTGCCATTGTCGGTGGCCGAAATGAAGCGTGAGTGGTGGAAGCGCCAGCGCGCGTTTCACGTGATACTGCGCGCCTGCGCAGCATCACGCCATCACTCGTTACGCCCCGCTCACTCGCTTTGCAGCTTCCACTTGCCGTTGACAATCTCCACGATCACACGCGCACGGTCGTCGAGACCGTTGTGATCGGTGGGCGTCGTGTTCATGATGCCGTGCGAAAGCGGCAGCTCCTTGACGTTCTCGAGCGCGTCGCGCAGCGCCGCACGGAACGCCTCGGTACCGGGCTGAGCCGACTTGAGCGCGACCGGAATCGCACGCTGGAGCATCTGGCCTGCGTCCCAGGCATGGCCGCCGAAGGTCGCCACGGAGCCTGCACCGTAGACCTTCTCGTAGGCCTCCTTATAGGCGAGCGACGACTTCTTCACGGGGTTCGAGTCGGGCAATTGATCGGCGACGAGAATCGGGCCGGCGGGCAGAATCTCGCCTTCGCAGTCCTTGCCGCACACGCGCAGGAAGTCGTTGTTCGCCACACCGTGCGTCTGATAGATCTTGCCCTTGTAGCCGCGATCCTTGAGCGTGGTCGCGGGCAGCGCCGCAGGTGTGCCGGAGCCCGCGATCAACACGGCATCCGGGTTCGCCGACATCAGCTTGAGCACCTGGCCCGTAACCGACGAATCCGTGCGGTTATAGCGTTCGTTCGCGACGACCTTGAGATTGTGCTTCGCCGCCGCGAGACCAAACTCCTTGTACCAGCTGTCGCCGTAAGCATCCGTGAAGCCGATGAAGCCCACCGTCTTCACGCCGTGCTTCTCCATGTAGCCCGCAATGGCGTTGGCCATCAGGTCGTCGTTCTGCGGCGTCTTGAAGGCCCATTTGCGCTTGTCGTCCATCGGATGCACGATGGCCGCCGACGCCGCGAGCGAGATCATCGGCGTCTTGCCCTGCGCCACGACGTCGAGCATCGCCAGCGAATTAGGCGTCACCGACGAGCCGATGATCGCGTCCACGTGATCTTCGTCGATCAGCTTGTGCGTGTTCTGCACGGCCTTGCTCGTGTCGGAGGCGTCGTCGAGCACGATGTACTGCACGCTCTTGCCCGCGATCTCCTTGGGCAGCAGCGCGATCGTGTTCTTCTCCGGAATGCCGAGCGACGCAGCCGGCCCTGTCGCCGAAAGCGTCACGCCGATCTTCACCTGCGCGGCGGCCATGCCGGCCACACCCATCAGCGCCGCTGCGAGTCCGGCGCTAATCGACCTCAAAACCCACTTCTTCGTTTTCATTGCGCGTCTCCAAACGCTTTGTTTGCGTGTTGTCGAGTAATCCGGCGCCGATTGCTACGATCTTCGTAAAACCGGCGCCGGCCTCTGAGTGTAGTAATCGGGATCGCGCGTGTGATGCATGGTTTTCCCTGCCCGCAGCACCGCACTGGCCGCCGCGCGCACGGTGCGCGTCCCGCTTTGTCGACTGCTCCCCTGTCGATCAGAGTTAATGCTTCAGCACCGACTCCGGTCCCATGCAAAGCTGTCCTGCATTTCTATCCTGCGTTCGCACTTTCAGGCGCCCTGTTTTGGATCGGCACAGCGTCGTTGCATCGGCAACAAAAAAGGCACCTCGATCGAGCGTGCCTTTTCGTCTCTTGCCTGATGTGCTTGCGCGTTCCTCGTGAAACTCAGTCGCCGGCCAGCTTCCACTTGCCGCCGGTAATCTGCACCATCACGCGCGCGCGTTGATCGAGGCCCGCATGATCGGTTGCGCTCATGTCGAAGATGCCGTGCGCGCCCGCGACGTCATGCGAATCCTCAAGCGCCTTGCGCAGCGCCTCGCGAAACGCCTTCGTGCCGGGTTGCCCCGCCTTCAGCGCGACCGGAATCGCGTGCTGCAGCAGCAGGCCCGCGTCCCACGCGTGGCCGCCGAACGTCGAGATCGAGCCTGCGCCCCAGGCCTTTTCGTAGGCCGCCTTGTACGCGAGCGCCGATTGCTTGACGGGGTTCGTGGCCGGCAGCTGGTCAGCCACGAGCAGCGGACCCGCTGGCAGATACGTACCCTCGCAATCCTTGCCGCAGACGCGCAGGAAGTCGTTATTCGCCACGCCGTGCGTCTGATAGATCTTGCCCGCGTAGCCGCGCTCCTTGAGCGTCTTTTGCGGCAGCGCGGCCGGCGTGCCCGCGCCTGCGATCAGCACGGCGTCGGGATGCTGCGAGATCATCTTGAGCACCTGGCCCGTGACGGAAGCGTCGTTGCGCGCGAAGCGCTCGCTCGCCACGACCTTGATGTTCTGCTTTGCGGCCGCCGCGCCGAACTCCTTGTACCAGCTCTCGCCGTAGGCATCCGAGAAGCCGATGAAGGCCACCGTCTTCACGCCGTGTGCCGCCATGTGCTGCGCGATGGCACCGGCCATCAGCTGATCGTTTTGCGGCGTCTTGAAGACCCATGCGCGCTTCGCGTCCATCGGCACGACGATCGAGGCCGCGGCGGCCATAGAGATCATCGGCGTGGCCGTTTCGGCGGCAACGTCGATCATCGCGAGCGAATTGGGCACCACGGTCGAGCCGAGCAGCGCGTCCACGTGATCTTCGCTCGTGAGCTTGCGCGCGTTCTTCACGGCCTGGGTGGAGTCGGTGGCGTCGTCGAGCACGATGTAGTCGATCTTCTGACCCGCAATCTCCTTCGGCAGCAGCGCGACGGTGTTCTTTTCGGGAATCCCCAGCGAGGCTGCGGGCCCGGTGGCTGACAGCGTCACGCCGATCCTCACGTCCGCCTGTGCCGCGCCTGTTGTCGCCGCAAGTACCCCGGTCGCGACGCACACCGCGCTCATCCAACGCCAAACCCACTGCATCTCCACTCCTTCGATAATCGTTTTCTTTATTGCCCCGGATGCCAGCAAATAATGCTGACCGCATGGTCGGCGAATGGCGAGTGTAACGGAGTGATGTTTGGCGCGGCAAGCGCTTTCCAATGGCTTACAACGCGGATGCAACGCGCGTGCAAAGCTGCGCGCAATGCGTAATGCGCGAAGCCATGCGTGGTGGGCACTACGCGCTTTTCGGTGAAATTTGCGTAATCCGGAGAACGAGAAAACGCGCGCGCAAGTGCCCACAAGTGCCGATTATCGGCGAGCGCCATGCGGAGCCAACGCGAGGGGAAAGAAGAAAAAAGCAGAGGGGGAAAGATAATCGGGAGAACGAGGCATGTGCAGCGCACAAAATCCGCTGCACAAATTAAAAGCGCTGTTGGATTCACATCCAACAGCGCTTCCTTGTCCGGGCACTTTGTGCCTCAGTTGTCTCCTCGTTCTCCACCTGCAAATTCGGTGCATCAGAACTAGGTGAAACTTTAAACTTCACCCCCCATCCGGACAACTAGCATTTACCCTAGTGGTGCAGTGCGGCACACGAATGGGGCATGGGAACGTCGCATTGTCTCACTGGCGGCAACAAAAAACCCAGCGTTTTGCTTGCCGCACCGCCCTCTTCAAGCGCGCAGCGGCCGCACACGCGAGACGATCTCGCCGACGATGCCGCGCCGGAATGCCAGCACACAGGCAATGAAGATGAGGCCGGTGACGATCGTCGCCGACTCGCCAAGCGAGCGGAACCAGTTCACGCCCGTCAGATGCGCGAGCGCCGTACCGATGTCGCCGAGCCGGTCTTCGAGCGCCACGATCAGCGCCGCGCCCACGAGCGGCCCGAACAGTGTGCCCATGCCGCCCACGAGCGTCATCAGGATCACGAGGCCGGACATGGTCCAGTAGGCGTCGCCGAGCGTCTCGAAGCCCAGCACGAGCACCTTGAGCGACCCGGCGAGACCCGCGAGACCCGCCGAAAGCACGAACGCGAGCAGCTTGAAGCGATCGGTATCGTAGCCGAGCGAGGTGGCGCGCGGCTCGTTCTCCTTGATCGCGCCCAGCACCTGCCCGAACGGCGAATGCACGATTCGCACGATCAACAGGAACGCGAACACCATCACCACGAGCACGACGTAATACAGCGCGAGATCGGAATCGAGCGAGATAAGCCCGAACAGCTTGCCGCGCGGCACGCCCTGCAGGCCGTCCTCGCCATGCGTGAACGGCGCCTGCAGGAACACGAAGTAGACCATCTGCGCGAGCGCGAGCGTGACCATCGCGAAGTAGATGCCCTGGCGGCGGATCGCGAAGATGCCCACGATCAGTCCAAGCACCGTGCCGGCGGCCGTACCGGCCAGCACGCCCAGCTCCGGCGTGAAGCCGAGCGACTGGATCGCATAGCCGGTGGTGTAGCCCGCCGTCGCGAGGAACATCGCATGCCCGAACGACAGCAGGCCGGTATAGCCGATCAGCAGATTGAACGCGGCGGCGAAAAGC
>DATEJU010000626.1:0-13827 GCA_035277805.1 Paraburkholderia sp.
ACATAGCGATAACGCTGCAACGTCCCCATCGGTCCGCTCGTGTCCTGTGTGCGCGTGGCGGCGGCGAGTTTGGTGGATTCGATCATGCGGCCCTCCCGAGCAGCCCGTTCGGGCGCAGCAGCAACACGGCCGCCATGGCCACATAGATCATCAACTGCGCGCCTTGCGGCCAGAGCGTGCTCATCAGGCTTTGCACGATGCCCACCAGCAGGCCGCCCACCAGCGCGCCGAGAAAATTGCCCATGCCGCCCACCACCACCACCACGAAAGCCACGCTCAGCGCTTCGAGGCCCATGAATGGATCGACGCCGCGAATGGGCGCCGCCAGCACGCCCGCGAGCGCCGCTGTGGCCGCGCCGAGCGCGAACACGAGGCTGAACACGCGCGTCACGTTGATGCCGAGCAGCGACACCATCTCCGAAGATTCGCTGCCCGCCCGCACCGCGCTGCCAAGCCGCGTGCCTTCTAGCACCCACCAGAGCAGCACGGCGAGCACAGCGGTAAAGCCGATCACGAAGAGCCGGTACTTCGGATAAACGAAGCTGCCCCAGATCACCACACCGCTGAGCATATCGGGCACGGCCACGTTATCGCCCAGTGGCCCCCACACGATAATCGCGCACTCCTGGATCACGAGCGCGAGGCCGACGGTGGCGAGAATGTGGAACTCGTGCTGCTGTGCATAGATGTGGCGCAGCACGAGCTTCTCGACGATCCACGCGAGCGCGCCCACCACGAGAGGCACGACCACGAGCGAGAGCCAGAAGCTGCCCGACCACTGCAACGTCTGATAGCAGAAGTACGCGCCAAGCAGATAGAACGCGCCGTGCGCGAAATTCACGAAGCGCAACAGGCCGAAGACAATCGAAAGGCCGACCGCCAACAGGAAATACAGCATTCCGACGCCGATTCCATTGATGATCTGTAGCAGATAGACATTCATGGCGTGCGTAGCGTGAGAGTGACGGCCACGCGCGCGACAAGGCATGCCGCGCGCCTTAAATCATACGAATATAAGGAATCCGATCGATTCCGCGAATCAGGTGCGAATCCGGTGCAAATCAGGCTATCTTGCACCCGGTCTTGTCGAGCGGCAGGAAGGACTGGCCCGAGCTCACGATGTCCACGTAATCGTCGGCGTTCTTCATCTTTGACTTGGGCTTGCCCTTGAGCAGGTAATAGTTCTTCAGCACCTGATGGTCGCCCTTGCGGATTTCCTCGGGGCCGGTGAGGCCCGCATATTTCATGCCTTCGAGCACCGCGATCACCTTCTTCGGATCGGCGTTACCGGCCTTCACCATGCCGTCGAGCAGGATCTTCGTGCAAATATACGAGCCCGCAAGGCTGTAATTCGGGTTGGCCTTGAAGGCCGCCTGGGTGCGCTGCACGAGGTCGTGGTTCAGCGGCGTGTCGATGGCGTGCCAATACTGCGCGCCGAAGTACACGCCATCGCACAGGTCCGCGCCCAGCGACTGGAACTGCTCCAGGCCGGAGGCCCAGGCCATCAGGATCGTGGTGTTGCGCTTCATGCCGAAGCTCACGGCCTGGCGCAGCGTGTCGGACGACTGCGAACCGAAGTTCAGGAGCAGCAGCACGTCGGGCTTGGCCGCCACGGCGTTGGTCAGATAGCCGCTGAATTCCTTCTCGGTGAGCGAGTGGTAACTGTTGCCCACGTGCTCGATGCCCTTCTCCTTGAACACCGCCTTCGCGGCGGAAAGGAGGCCGTCGCCGAACACGTATTGCGGCGTGATGGTGTACCAGCGCCTGGCCTTGGGCAGCATTTGAATAAGCGGGCGCACGGTCTGGTCGATCGCGCCAAAAGTGGGCACCGACCAGCGGAACGTGCTGGCGTTACAGTCTTTGCCGGTGATTTCGTCGGCGCCGGCGGTGGTGATGAAGATGCCGCCGCTCTTGTCGACTTCCTTGCCCATGGCAAGCGCCGAGGACGAGAGCACGCCGCCCGCGAAGTAGCGCACGCCCTTTTGCTGCTCGATCTCCTGCACGCGGCGCACCGCCGTGGCGGGCTTGCCCTCGGTGTCGAGCGTGGTGTAGCCGAGCGGCAGGCCGAGCACCTTGCCGTACTGCTTGACCGCCAGTTGCATACCGAGATCGGCGTATTTGCCGTTGGCCGCGAACGGGCCGGACATGGGCACCGGGCACGCGAGCTGAATGGACGACGGGTTTGACGATCCGGCCTGCGCAAGCGCGCGCGTGGAGGAAAGGACGCCGAACGCGCCCGGCATGGCCGACAGCGCGGCCAGTTTCAACAGTTCTCGGCGATTCAAGTTGAGGCTCCTGGTGAGGAAACACATACGCGACGCGACCGACTGCCAAACCGTGCCGGCGCCCCTGACCCCTGACTCTTGAAGCGGCCCGCCAAACGGTTCATTCTATTTATCATGATAAATAGAATGAACCTGATGCTAGGTATAATCGATTCGACTGTCAATCAGTCAAAATGCGAGCCGCAAATTACCCAAAGGGAGTCTCGGAGATGGTCACGAACCGCGTCAGATCGGGGCCCGCCGTCGCAATCAAGCAGCCGAAACGGGGCGACCTCGTCGCCGAAGAGATCAAGCGCCTCATTACCGAAAAAGACCTGCGGCCCGGCGATCGCCTGCCGCGCGAGGCCGAACTGCAACAGCTCTACTCGGTGAGCAAGAGCACCATCCGCGAGGCGCTCAAGTCGCTCGAGGTGCAGGGGCTCATCAAGGTCTCGACGGGGCCGAGCGGCGGCGGCATGGTGGTCGAGGTGCCGCTCGACCGCACGCTGCAACTTCTGCAGAACTATCTATTTTTCAAGGACGTGTCGATCGACGACATCTATAAGGTGCGCCAACTGCTGGAGCCCGAGTTGGCGGCGGGCGCGGTGCCTCACCTGAGCGAAGCGGATTTCGCGGCGCTCGAAGCCAACATCGAATGCTGCGACGGCGCGACCGGCCCGGACGACCGTGGCCATCTCGTGCGTCAGCGCCAGGAGGACATGACCTTTCACGACATCCTCGCGGCGGCGAATCCGAATCCGTTCCTGCGCTTCATCTGCGAATTGATCAACGAAATGATCCGGCAGTTGATCGAATTCAGAAACGACACGCCGCTCGCGGACCACCGGCGCTTCGGTGCCGCGAACTCGAAGATTCATCGCGAGATCTTGCAGGCTGCGCGCAAGCGCGACGTGGAGCGCGTGCGCGCGCTGATGGTCGAGCACATGACCGAAGCGCCGAAGCACGTCAAGCGCATGAAGGGCAAGCTGCGCGGCCGGTTGATTCTGGACTCCGAAATCCGCAAGCGAGCGCGCGTGATGGTGGCGGCCATCGAAAAAGAAGCGTAACACGCACGCTGCAATGGCCGACGCCGTCGGCCATTCAATCGCAGAACCTCAATCCCGGTCCGGCGCGCCCAACGGAAACAGCGGCCGGCAGGATCGCGCCTCTTCCACCGCGCGAGCGAACGACGGTCTCGCGAGCAGGCGCGCACGATAGGCGCGCAACACCGGAAACGTCTGAGCAATGCGGTGCGTCCAGTCCGCGTAAAACAGCGAAGACGCCGCCGCGCAGTCCGCCATCGAGAACTCCGCTCCCGCCGCCCAGGTCCTGCCTGCGAGCTGCGTATCGAGCCAGGCGTAAGCCAGTTCCAGCTTTTGCTGCGCAAACGCGAGGCCGTCCGCGCGCTTCGCCGCGTCGCCCGTCAAGGCGCCGTCGACGGCGCGCTGCACGGGCGTCATCACATGCAAGTCGAAAAAGCGATCGAGAAAACGCACGTCGAGCGCGGCCATCGGATCGGCCGGCAGCAGGCGCACCGGGCCCGGATGCGCGAGCTGCAGGTACTCGATGATGATGCTCGTCTCGGCCACATTGCGCTCGCCGTCCACCAGCACGGGAAATTTGCGCAGCGGCCAGCGCTGCAGCCAGTCGGCCATATGCGGCGAATCCGGCTCGATACGGCGGAATTCGAACGGCGTGCCGTTCTCGTACAACGCGACGAGCACCTTCTGCGTGTAGGAGGAAAAGGGGTGACCGTAGAGCGCGAGCGACATCGTGAGATCTCCAGAAATGGGCCGGTTGCGACAGGCGCCAGCGTACCGCAATCGGCGGGCCCGTCGGCGATGGGCAGCCGGCATCCTCTTCTACAGGGGTAAACCCGTTTCGTGACGAAAATTTGCGTCTCCCCATTTCCCGAAGGGCAGCCCGCTCGTGGCGCGAACGGCTCATCACCGCGCTGGGAATCGAAACGGATTGACGAGACGTCCGTATCGAATTTGTTATAATTCGATCAACCGTCCGAAATAAATCTAACGCTCGCTGAATCGTTCCGGATTTGGCGCGGCAATCGACCCCCATGGCCAAAACCGACCGGCTGAGAACGCTTGCCCAGGCGCTCGCCAAACATAACGTGATGCATCTGCGGGATGCGGCCACGCTGCTCGGCGTCTCCGAGATGACCGTGCGGCGCGACATCGGCGCCAATCCCGAACGCTTCACCTATCTGGGCGGCTATATCGTGAGCGCCGACGACGTGCCCAACGCGGTCGGCTATTCGCTCGAGCACGAAAAGGACCACTTCGCGCAGGCAAAGGCACAGGCGTCGGCGCACGCGGCCGCGCTCGTGGCGGAAAACGACACCGTCTTCATCGATTGCGGCACGACGCTAGCCGCGCTCGCGCGCCTCATTCCAGCGCAATTGCAGATCACGGCCGTTTGCTATTCGCTCAATGTTGCCGAGATTTTGCGGCGCATGCCCAACGTGCGCATGATTTTGCTGGGCGGCGTGTACGTGCCGTCGTCGGATTCGTTCTCCGGCGCGGACAGCCTCGACACGCTGCGGCGCATGGGCATCAACAAGGCCTTCATTTCGGCGGGCGGCGTCGATCCCGCGCGCGGCGTCACGTGCTGGAACGTTCACGAAGTGGCGATCAAGCAGGCTGCCATGGCGAGCGCCGTCGAGCGCCATCTGGTTGTGGACGCAAGCAAATTCGGCGTCGTGAAGGCGTGGCGCTTCTCGCAGATGGAAGACTTCGATTCCATCATCACGGAAAAAGGCCAGCAGCCGCGCAAGCGCAGCGCTTGAAGCCAGCCAACAAGCGGATACGGCAAACCGGCGCCCGCAGCGCGCCGGCAATATTTCAGCCGCGCCGGCCGAACCTCAACTACGCCGGCGCAATGCGAACAGCGTGCCGGCCACCAGAATGAACGCGCCTACGATCACCTTCTGCCAGGTGCTGGGCACGCCCACGAGAATCAGCACGTTGTTGATGAGCGTGACGAGCGCGACGCCGAGCAGCGTCCCCAGCACGGTCCCGCTGCCGCCGGTGATGCGCGCGCCGCCCAGAATGACCGCCGCGATCACATCGAGCTCCGAGCCCACGAGGTCGAACGGATTGGCAAGCCGGTTGTTCGAGACGTGCAGGATGCCCGCAACCCCCGCCAGAAAGCCCGTATAGCCGAACACGAAGAGGCGGATCGTCCACAGGTTGAAGCCGAGCCGGTCCGCGATCGCGGTGCTGCCGCCCATGGCGTAGACGCCGCGCCCCATCATCGTCCGGTTCAGCAGCCACCAGGTGAGCACGGCGCCCGCCACGAGCGCGAGCGCGGAGGCCGGCAGCACCGCATTCAGCCCGTCGGCCGTCTTGTACGCGATGAGCGGAATGCGGCCGAAATGATCCATGCTGTGCGGGATGTTCATGAAGAACGTCGTGCCGATGAAGGTCAGCAGCACACCGCGGTAGAGATATTGCGTGCCGATCGTCACGATCAGCGAAGGCGCCTGCAGCCGGTGCACGAGCAGGCCGTTGAGCATGCCGAGCACGATGCCGCCCACCGCACCCGCGAGCAGGATCAGCGCGAACGGCGCATCGGGCCACCACGCGAACACGGCCTTCGTGATCGCGTACATGGTGAGCGCGCCGATCGCCGTGAACGACACGTCGATGCCGCCCGAGGCGAGCACCACGAGCGTGCCGAGCGCGAAGAGCGAAGTGGTCGTTGCCGAATGGAGCAGATCGAACAGCGTCGCCCATTGCAGGAAGCGCGGATTGATGGCCGCAACGATCACGCAGGTAATGACGATCAGCGTGGCCGTGAACCACTCGGGGTTGCGGGCGAGCTTCGCGCGCCAGTTGAGCGGCTGCGAAGGGCGTGGTGCTTCGACGGTATTGGAGGAGCTCATTGTCTGATTCATGCTCATGCTTCGATCCTGCTGCAATGACGCCGTTTCTATAGAGGTCGTGCTAAACGGGCTGGTGCGCCGATGCGGCGCTGCATGCCGTGCTTCACGCCGCCTCGGCAAGCAACGCCCGATAGAGCTCGGCCTCGGTGAGGTCATCGGCGCGGTACGCATCGGCAACGCGCCCTTTTCGCATCATCAGCACACGGTCGCAGTTCTGCAGCAATTCGGGCAGATCGTCGCTCACGAGCAGAATGCCGATGCCGCGCTCCGAGAGCCGCTGCATGATACGGTAGATGATGTCCTTCGATCCCACGTCCACGCCCACGGTCGGTCCATGGAGGATCAGCACGTGCGGGTCGATGGCGAGCCAGCGGCCGATCAGCACGCGCTGCTGGTTGCCGCCCGAGAGCGACTGCACGGCCCTTTCCACATTCGGCGTGGCGATCTGCAGCTCTTTCACGGTGTCCTCGGCCAGTGCGCGCGCACGCGTGCGGTCGATCTGCCCGAAGCGGTCGCGCAGGCTCGCGATCATGGCCGTGATGACGTTGTCGCGAATCGGCTTGTCGAGAAAGAGCCCTTCGTTCAGGCGGTCTTCGGGCACATAGCCGATGCGCTCGCGCTTCGCGTCGCCGGGCGTCGCGAGCTTGATCGCGCGGCCTTCGAGCGTGATCGCGCCGGTCTGCGCGGGCGCGACGCCGGCCAGCGCGCGCGCCAGTTCGTTGCGCCCCGAATCGAGCAGGCCCGTGATGCCGAGAATCTCGCCGCGATGCAGCGTGAACGACACGTCGCGGAACGATCCCGCCCGGCCCAGGCCGCGCACGTCGAGCAGCACCTCGGAGGCGGGCGCGGCGGCGCGATAGCGCTCGGTCGACAGCTCGCGCCCCGTCATCAGCGCGCTCAACTGCGCCTTGGTGTAATTCGCGATCGGGCCTTGCGTCACTTTCTGGCCGTCGCGCAGCACGATCACTTCGCCGCCGATCGCGTAGCACTCGTCGAGCTTGTGGCTCACGAACAGCACGGTCACGCCGCGCTCGCGCAAATGGCCAAGCACGGCGATCAGGTTCGTCACTTCCTTTTGCGTGAGCGAGGTCGTGGGCTCGTCCATGATCACGAACTTCGCCTCGCTCGCAATCGCACGCGCGATCGCCACGAGCTGGCGCGTCGCGAGCGGCAATTGCTCGATGAGTGTGGCCTGAAACTGCGCATCGCCGGGCAAGCCGACAGCCGTGAGCGCACGCGCGGCCGTGCTCGCGAGCGCGCGGCGGTCGAACGTGCGCGCGAGCCGCCCGCCGTGCTCGGCCAGCTCGGCGGTGAGGCCGACGTTCTCGGCCACGTTCATGTTGGGCAGTAGCGAAAGATCCTGATAGACGGTCTCGATGCCGGCCGCGAGCGATTCCAGCGGCGAGAGCCGCGCGTGACGCGCGCCGTCGATGACGAGCTCGCCTTCATCGGGCGGCTGCGCGCCCGAGATGATCTTGATGAGCGTGCTCTTGCCGCAGCCGTTTTCGCCCAGCAGATGATAGATCTGCCCGCGCTCGAACGTGAGCGTGACGCCGCGCAGCGCGTGCACGCCGGTAAAGCGCTTGTGCACGCCGAGCACCTGCAGTAGCGGTTCCGAAGCCATATCCCGATCCATCGTGATCCGACCTTACATGTGCGTGTGGCGCGCGCCCCAGTACGACACTGGATGCGCGCGCAACTTCCTCGCGATCAGAAGTTGTATTGCTTGTAGTTCGACTTGTCGACGCTCACCCAGCCCTGGCCGCGCACGATGATGCCCTTGCCCGGGCCCTTCGAGACGGTCACCTTCTCGTAGCCCGGCAGGCCGAGATTGGCACCGTTCTCCACGGTCTTGCCGTCGATCAGCATCTTCGCGATCTTGTTCATCGCGATGCCCGCGAGCTTCGGATCCCAGAACGCGATGCCGTTGATCGCACCGCTTTCGAGGTACTTGCCGGCTTCGGTCGGCAGGCCCGTACCGTACACGCAGATCTTGCCCTGCAGGCCCGCCTCTTCGACGGCGCGGCCAATGCCGATCACGTCGAGCGAGGACGAACCCTGGAAGCCCTTGAGGTCCGGATGCTTGCGCAGCACTTCCTTGGCGACTTCATAGGCGCGCTCGCCGTCGTTGTTGGTTTCGAGGTTCGTCTCGACGAGCTGCATCTTCGGGAACTTCTTCTTCGCGTTGTCGATGCCGCCGTTGGCCCACTGCACCTGCGAGCGGCTGCCGAGCGAGCCCACCAGCGTCGCCCACTTGCCTTCGTCGTGCATGCAAGCCGCGAGACGGTCGTTGAGCGCCGCGCCGTAGGCGGTATTGTCGAAGGCCTCGACGTCGACCATGGTGTTCTTCTCGTTGTCGGCCTCGTGCGTGACCACCTTGATGCCGCGATCCATCGCCTTCTTCAGCGCCGGCTCGAGCGTGGGCGGGTCATAGGGCACCACCGCGATCGCGCTCACCTTCTTCGCGATCAGATCGTCGATGATCTTCAGTTGCTGCGCCGCGTCCGCGCGGCCCGGGCCGGTCTGGTAGACGGAGAGGTTCGGATTGTCCTTGCCGAACTCCTTGACGCCTTCATCCATGCGGTTGAACCAGCTGATGCCGGTCACCTTCACGACGGTCACGATCGTCGGGTTGTTCGCCGCGTACGCGGCGGCCACCATGCCGGCCGCGAGCGCGCAAGCCGTGAGTGCCATGCTGAGTCGCTTGAACTTCATGCCTGTGTCTCCTTTATTGTTCGCCGTTGCCCCTGTATCGACGGTGGCGGACGCCCGAGGCTCGATGTCCGCCTGCTGTGCTGTTTGCGGTTTGCTGTTTGCTGCTTGCCGGTGGCGGCGCCCTACGATGCCGGCCGTTTCCCGCCGGACTGCGTGCCGCCGAGCCCGAAAATCGCCCGCACCCGCTCGCCGCCCGCGAACGCGAGCGAGAGCAGCAGCAGGAAGCCCCAGGCGCAGTCGCCGAAGAACTGCGAAACGCCCATGAGGTTGAACAGGCTCGAAAGGAACTGCAGGACCGTGGCAGCGAAGAACACGCAGATGATGCGGCCATAACCACCGGCCGGATTCACGCCGCCCATCACCGCGATGAGGATCGCGATCAGCAGGTACGAATTGCCATAGTCCCATTTCGCGCTGAGCGTATGCGAGACGCTCACGAGGCCCGCAAGCGACGCCAGCACGCCGCACATGGCATAGGTGGTGATCAGCATGCGCGAGCGCGGGATGCCCGCATAGAACGCCGCGCGCTGATTGGTGCCCATCAGGTAGAGGCGCAGGCCGAATGGCGTGCGCCTGAGGAGCCAGCCGAGCAGCACGACCACGGCCACGAACAGGCCAAAGGAAATGGGCACCTGGAAGAACGTGCCGTTGCTGATGTCGGCGAGCGGCTCGACGTAATCGACATGCACCGAGGCGCCGTTGCTCAGCGCCACCGCAAAGCCCGTGAAAAGCAGTTGCGTGCCGAGCGTGCAGAGAATGGGCGTGAGGTTCAGCCGCGCAATGACGATGCCGTTGAGCAGGCCGCCGATCAGCCCCATGCTCACGACGATCACGCAGAACAGCGCGGTATAGAGCACGGGGGAGTCGTCGCCGCTCACGAAGCGCGGCACCACCATCGCGGCGATCATGCCCGAGAGGTTCGCGAGGCCCACGCCGGAAAGGTCGATGCCGCCGTTGCCCGAGAGCATCGAGAGCATGATGCCGAGCGCGAGCAGCGCGACTTCGGGCAATTGAGAACCCATCGACTGCAGGTTGTCGATGCCGATGAACTGGCCGCGCGAGAGCCAGATCGCCACCAGCACGACCAGCAGGTTCACGACCAGCAGAAAGTTCAGTTGCCGGTCGCCGAACCACTTTGCGAGCAGCGGTGAGGAGCGGGATGCCTTCATGAACGTCATCCTTTGCAATGTGACGCGCGGCTTCAGTGCGCCGCCGCCGATGCGTGAGCCAGCATCGCGTCCACTTCCTCGCGCGTGGGCATGGAAGGCGCGGTGCCGGGTCGCGTGACCGAGATGCCCGCGAGCGCGCAGCCAAAGCGGGTGGCCGCCACTGCGTCGTCGCCGCGCGCGAGCGCCGCCGCGAAGCCGCCCGTGAAGCCGTCGCCGGCCCCCGCCGTCTCCACCACGGGGCCGCACTGGTACGCAGGCAGCAGCACGGAGCCCTCGCGCGTATGCAGCAGCGCCCCCGCTTCGCCCAGCGTGACAATCACGGCGCCCGCGCCCTTGGCGAGCAGGACGTCGGCGGCGCGGCGCGCGTCGTCGGCGTTGCGCACTTCGATGCCGGTGAGCGCGGCCGCCTCGGTTTCGTTGGGCGTCACGTAATCGCACAGCGCGTAGATGTCGTCGGGCAGCGGCATCGCGGGCGCCGGGTTGAACACGGTTTTCACGCCGTGCCGGCGCGCGATTTCGAGGCCGCGCCGCGCCGCCGCGAGCGGCTGCTCGAGCTGCGTGACGAATACCTGGGAGCCCGCAATATCGGCTTCGATCGCATCGGCGTCGGCGGGCTCCATCGTGCCGGCCGCGCCCGCTGCGACGATGATCGCGTTCATGCCGGTCGAATCGTCCACGAAGATGTGCGCCGCCCCCGTGGCCACGCCGTCCACGGCGCGCGCACGCGCCGTGATGCCTTCGGCGGCCCAGGTCGCGCGCGCGATCTCGCCAAACGCGTCGTTGCCCACGCGTGTGCAGAAGACCACCTCCGCGCCCGCGCGCGCGGCGGCCACGGCCTGGTTCGAACCCTTGCCGCCCGGGCCCATGGCGAACGCCGAACCGGCGATGGTCTCGCCGATCAGCGGCATCCGGCTCGCGCGAAACGCGAGATCGGTCACGTAAATGCCGAGGATGACGACGCGCCCGCTCATCGGCCGGACTCCCCGGACTCCCCGGACCCGCCGGCGCGCGGCGCGTCCGGCGCAAGCAGCACACCCTTGGTGAATACGAAGCAGCCATAGCCGCGCGCTTCGCCCGTGGCGATCACGCAGTACGCCTTGCGCGCGCGTGCGTAGAAAGCATGGCGCTCGATGGGCGCGAACGGCACCGCGCGCCCTTCGGCGGCATCGACCTCGGCCTGCGCCTCGCGCTGCACCGCCGGAATGGTGTCGGGCTCGCCCACCACTTCCATGCGCATCGCGGGCGACTCCACGAAGGTGTCGAGCGGCAGCACGGACAGGATGGCGCGCACGGCGCGCGGTGCATCGGCGCCGTCCATGCGCAGAAGTTTCCCCGAAACTGTTGCGCGAGCAACTGAATCGGCGGGGAAATTCGCATCGCAGACCACGAGCTCGTCGCCGTGGCCCATTGCCCGCAACGCCTGCAGGACGTCGGCGTTCAGCAGCGGGTCGAGATTCTTCAGCATGGGTGTCTCCTCCATTAGGCTGATGGCATGGCGCTTTTTTTCTCTATGCGCCCGATCGCCGCTCAGTCTCCATACGGTATCCAGATGTTCTTCACCTGCACGGCATGGCGCAGGAACGGCAATCCTGCGCTCGTCGGGTCGAACCAGTCAACCTGCCGCCCATAATCGACGAAAGTCCGCTTCAGGTTGCCCACCGACTCGCGCTCCACCAGTGCGGAGTCGCTCGCCGGCCCGAAGCACCAGAGCGCGTCCACGTCGTCGTGCTTCGCGAGCGGCGGCAGCAGCGCCGCGCGCTCGCCCGTGAGGATGTTCAGCGCGCCCGCGGGCACGTCCGAGGTTTCGACCACCTGATAGAAGTCCGTGGCCGCGAGCGGGTTCCTCTCGCTCGCGAGCGCCACCACGCGATTGCCGAGCGCGAGCGCCGGCGCAATCAGCGAGACCAATGCGAGCAGCGGCGCCTCGTCGGGGCAGGCCACGCCGATCACGCCGAGCGGCTCGTGCATGGCGAGCGCCACGCCGCGCAGCGGCGGCGTGTGCACGGCGCCATCGAACTTGTCGGCCCAGGCCGCATACGTGAAGAGGCGCTCGATGGCCGCCTCCACTTCGCGCGCGGCGCCGCGCGCGTCGTGCCCTGCGCGACGCGTAAGCTGCCGGGCGAACTCCTCGGCACGCGCACCCAGATTTTCCGCGAGGTAGTACAGCACCTGGGCGCGCCCGTGCGCACTCATCTGCGTCCACTTGTGCGCACCGCGCGCGGCGCTCACCGCATCGCGCACGTCCTTGCGGCTGCCCGCGCCCACCTCGCCCACCCATTCGCCATTTGGCGCGCAAACCGGGAGCGAATAGCCGCTGTCCGGGCGAACCTGCTTGCCGCCGATAAACAGCTTTGCAGTCCGATCGATATGATCGTGCTCGCTCGCCGTGCCGTGGTCCGGGTTCGGCGGCTCGCGGCGTGCCTCGCGCATCGGCAGCTTGCTCCAGCGAGCCGGCTTCAGATACTCGAAAACACCCTCGCGCCCGCCTTCGCGCCCGAAGCCCGACTCGCGGTAACCGCCGAAGCCCACGCTCGCATCGAACAGGTTCGTCGCGTTGATCCACACGACACCGCATTGCAGGCGCGGCGCGATATCGAGCGCGCGGCCGATCGTTTCGCTCCAGACACTTGCCGCAAGCCCGTAGCGCGTGTTGTTCGCGAGCGCCACGGCTTCCTCGGGCGTGCGAAAGCTCATTGCCGCGAGCACGGGGCCGAAGATCTCTTCCTGCGCGAGCGTGGACGCCGGCCCGACACCGGTCACGAGCGTGGGCGGATAAAAGCTGCCGCCGCTGGGCAGCGCGACTTCCTCGGGCTGCCAGATCGTGCAGCCTTCGCGCCGGCCGGTCTCCACGAGCGTCTCGATGCGCTCGAGCTGCACCGGATCGACGATCGCACCCATATCGATGCCCTTGTCGAGCGAGTTGCCCACGCGCAGCGTTGCCATGCGGCGCTTGAGCTTGGCGAGAAAGCGCGCTTCGACGCCCTCTTGCACGAGCAGACGCGAGCCCGCGCAGCACACCTGCCCCTGGTTGAACCAGATGGCGTCCACGACGCCTTCGACCGCGCTATCGAGGTCCGCATCGTCGAACACGATGAACGGCGACTTGCCGCCCAGCTCGAGCGTGAGCGACTTGCCCGAGCCCGCCGTTGCCGTGCGGATCTGGCGGCCGACGTCGGTCGAGCCGGTGAAGGCGATCTTGTCGACGCCGGGGTGCTCGACGAGCGCGGCGCCCGTGCGGCCGTCGCCGGTCACGACGTTGAGCACGCCCTTGGGCAGCCCGGCGCGATGGGCAAGCTCCGCGAACAGCAGCGCCGTGAGCGGCGTGTATTCGGCGGGCTTGAGCACCACGCAGTTGCCGAGCGCGATCGCGGGCGCGACCTTCCACGCGAGCATCAGCAGCGGAAAATTCCACGGCACGATCTGGCCGATCACGCCCAGCGGCGACCAGAGCGCGAACTCGCTCTCCTGCAGTTGCGCCCACCCGGCGTGATGGAGGAAGTGACGCGCGACCAGCGGCACGTCGATATCGCGCGTTTCGCGGATCGGCTTGCCGTTGTCGATAGCCTCGAGCACTGCGAACAAACGGCTGTGCCGCTGAATCATGCGCGAGAGCGCATAGAGATGCCGCGCGCGCGCCGCGCCGCCGATCGCGAGCCATTCCGGCTGTGCCGCGCGGGCTGCTGCAACGGCCGCCGCGACATCGTCGGCATCGCCCTGCGCCACGGTGGCGAGCACTTCACTCGTCGCAGGCGCGCGGACCTCGAAATACTGGCTCCCC
>DATEJU010000627.1:0-7097 GCA_035277805.1 Paraburkholderia sp.
CACGCTCGCCGAAGTCGCGCCCGACAACTTCCGCATGACGGACTATTACCAGCGCTATTTCAAGAGCAACATCATCGGCGACGAGGTGCAGTTCAATCACCCGCTCGATGCGCGCCGCACGCTGATTTTCTCGCTGGGCGCGAAGCACCATTACACGGAGCGCGATATTGCGCAGTTCGCGATGTTCGCGCCCTGGGTGATGGCGCTGGTGCGGCAGCGGCTGCCCTATGAGCCGCTCGCGGCGGCGCAGGCGGCTGAAGCGGTCGAGGGTGTGCCGCGGTCCGAGGCCGTTGCGCCAGGCGGGGCCGCGCCTTCTGCTCGCGACGCGGGCGACGTGGATTACGCGAGCCGCTTCGAAGCGGTGACGCGGCAAAGCGGCCGCTCGCCGCTCACGGCGCGCGAGATCGAGGTGGTGCGCCAGAGCCTTTCGGGCTTTTCGACGCGGGCGATTGCCGAGCGGCTCGACATCTCGTTCGAGACCGTGCGTGCGCACAAGAAGCACATTTACGCGAAGCTCGGCGTTAGTTCGCAGTCTGAATTATTTGCGCTTTTCTACGAGCCGCACGGGCGCGAAGGTGCGTAAGAAATGGCGTAAGACCGGGCGTGAACGTCCAGGCGCATGACGTGAGCATGCATGAGCGCGTCCGCATGCGCCCATGCGAAGCACACGCGTTAGAACTCGACCAGCGCGAAATCTTCCTTGCCCACGTCGCACAGCGGGCAGCGCCAGTCGTCGGGCACATCGGCCCAGCGCGTGCCGGGGGCGAGGCCGTCGTCGGGGGCGCCGGCGGCTTCGTCGTACACCCAGCCGCAGATCACGCAGACCCATTGCTTGAGGCCATGGTCGACGGGAGCGGCTTGCGCCGGGCTTGCAGCGGCGGCGGAGGCCACGCTGGCAGCAGCGGACGATTCGCGCGGCGTGTCGAGCGCGACGACGAGTGGCGCCGAGGTGGCCTCGCGCGCGGCGAGCTTCGTTTGCAGCGTTTCGAGCAGCGCGGCGGCTTCTTCGGCGGTGAGGTCGATCCAGTACGGATCGCCTGCGCCGTCGTTCAGACGCTCGGGTGAGAACTGGATTTCGAGGGCGACGCCTTTCTTGTACATAAGCGAAAAAAGGGGATAGAGCGGCGCGTCCCGTGCGGCGCGGTGCTCAGACGAACTGTCGGAGCAGGAGCGAGACCGCGATGCCGCCGAAGGCGATCAGCGCGAGCATCTGCAAGAGCGAGATGGACTTGCGCGCGGAGGTATTCGGGGTGACGGGGACGGATTGACGGTTCGTGTTCATGGACGTGCGGTTCAGATGCGATGCGTTTTGTGCGCTCCATCGGGTGCCCCAAACAGGGCTGGGCGCGGGGCGAGGAGTTTCGCACGTTTTTGGCCTCCGCGGAGCGATTGGGCGCCGGGCGCGCGCACTGGCCGCACCCAAAGATGCCGGTGCGCGGCCCGCGCCGGCATTCTGAACGGCGGCCCTGATTATCGCCGCTAATGCGTCACTTATTGCGCAGCGTGGGGAGATGGATTATTTCGTGGGGGTTGAGAGCGGCGCGCGCGATGCGCGTGTGAGCCTTCGCTGCTGACGCACCTAAACATGCAGCCACCGCCGCTCGAAATACGAAAACACCCAGCACACGGGCAGCGCGCAAGTCATGCCGATCGCCACCTCCGCCACGCGAAAGAGCGCCACGTCCCACACGGGGCCGCTGGTGGGCACAAGCAGCACGATGGTGGTCGTGATCGCGCCAAGCCGCGCCGCGGTGCTCACGCGCAGGCACCAGCACGCGACGATCACCACGGCCACCGCCACGAGATATGCCGCGGTGTTCTCCGGCCCGAGCGTTGCCGCCGCGAAGCCCACGATGCCGCCCGCGATTGCGCCAATGAACTGGTCGCGCGACTGCGAGAGCGTATCGGCGTAGTTGTGCTGCGTGACGGCGATGGCCGTGATCGCGGCCCAGAAGGCCTGCTCGGCATGCAGCGCGCGGCCGATGCTATAGGCGAGGCCCGCGCCGCAGACGGCGCGCAGCGCCATCAGCACGCCCTGCGCGACGCGGCTCTTGAGCGGCAGGAGCTTGAGCGTGCTGAGCGCGGATTGCTGCAGCGAGGAAAGATAGGCGAAGAGGTTTTCTTGCGGGTCGAGCATCGCGTGTGATCGGCTTGAAGGCAGATTTGAAAGCAAATTCGAAAGCAAATTCGAACACGGGCCTGGAAGGCGCGCGTGAGCTGCGCCGGCTGGCCGTCAAGCATATCAATTCCGCGTGCAGCATCAGCACGCTGCGCTTCGTCTACTGCGCGCAAAGCTCCTCGAGACAGGCGTCGAACGTGCCGATCAAGCGCTCGACGTCGGCTTCGCTCGTCTCGGGGCACACAAGCATCATGTTGTGGAACGGCGTGATGAGCACGCCGCGGTTGAGCAGATACAAATGGATGAGGTGCTCGAGCTCGTCGTCCATCGCGGCGCGCGCTTCGCTGCCGTTGCGTGGTGGCGTGGCGCAGAACTGGAACTCGCTGCGCGCCCCCACGCGCGTCACGCACCACGGCAGCGCATGCGACGCGATCGTGGCCGAGAGGCCCAGCGCGAGGCGCTTCGCGAGCGCGAACATATGCGCATAGGCGGCGTCGGTCATGACTTCGCCGAGCGTCGCGCGCATCGCGCTCATCGAGAGCGCGTTCGCCGTGAGCGTCGTGCCGATGCCCGAGTGGCCCGGCGGCGCATCGAGCTTCGCCTTTTGCGCACGCGCCGCGAGTTCGGCGGTAAAGCCGTACACGGCGCATGGCACGCCGCCGCCCACAGGCTTGCCGAGCACGAACAGGTCGGGCTCGATGCCGTGCTCGCGCGCGTAGCCGCGCGGGCCGCTGCTGATCGTATGGGTTTCGTCGATCAGCAGCAGCGTGCCGTGGCGCTTCATGAGCGCCTGCGCTTCGCGCCAGAAGCCGGGCTCGGGCAGCACCATGCCCACATTGGTCATGGCGGGCTCGGCGAGCACGCACGCCACTTCGCCATCGGCGAGCGCGCGCGCGAGCGCATCGAGGTCGTTGAATTCCACCACGCGCGTGTGCGGCAGCAGATCGCGCACCTGGCCGAGCAGGCTCGCGCGCTGCGTGGGCCGGCCAGCGACGAGATCCACGAAGACGTCGTCCACGGTGCCGTGATAGCAGCCGTTGAACACGACGATCTGATTACGCCCGGTGGCTGCGCGCGCCCAGCGCAGCGCGAAGCGGTTGGCGTCGCTCGCGGTCATCGCGAACTGCCAGTAAGGCAGGCCGAAGCGCTGCGCGAGCGCCGCACTCACGGCCACCGCGTCGGCGCCCGGCAGCATGGTCGTGAAGCCGCGCTGCGCCTGGCGCGCGAGCGCCCGCGCGACGGCGGGCGGTGCATGACCGAACATCGCACCCGTATCGCCCAGGCAAAAGTCGATGTAGCGGTGCTCGTCCACGTCGGTGAACGCCGCGCCGCGCGCCGTATCCACATAGAGCGAGAACGGCGTGGACCAGTCGTTCATCCAGTGCAGCGGCACGCCGAACAGCAGATGCTGCGCGGCTTGCGCGGAGAGCGCTTGCGATTTCGGGCGCGCGGCGACAAAGGCGTCGCGCTCGCGTGCCAGGATGCGCTGCACGCGCTCCCGGTTCACGCCTTGACGGTCTTGCATGGGCGTTTCCTCGTGTGCCGGCTGTGCTTGAGTTCGACGGCTCGCACGCCACGCGATCGAGCGCGAACGGCGTGCGAACCGGGTATGGATCGGGATTGATCCTCGCATGCGCATGCACCGAAGTAAATTCGGACATATGGCCTGGGCCGTACGCCACAGACCACGCTTCGCGACCCGCCCGCCACAGCGCCAAGAGACGCAAAAAAAGCGCGATGCCTTGAAGGTCATCGCGCTTTCCCGCCCCGCGCCGTTATGGCGCGCGTGCGTTACTTCCTGTCGATCGAGAGCTTGCCCGGGCCCGCCACGGCGAGCGCGATCAGGCCGCCCGCGATGCTGACGTTCTTGTAGAAGTTGATCATGTTTTCCAGCTGATCCATGCCGGTCATGGTCCAGAAGCGGTGGCCGATGAGCGCGGTGCCGATGGTATAGATCGCAAGCAGCACGGCGAGCGGACGCGTATAGAAGCCGAGGAGGATCAGGATGCCCACCACGAACTCCATGACGACGGCAACGATCGCCGAGACCATCGGCACAGGCGCGCCCACGTGCGCCATGTAGCCCACGGTGCCGGAAAATCCAGTGAGTTTGGACCAGCCGAACATCACGAACAGGGTGACCAGCAGGATGCGCGAGACGAGCAGGGCGACGTCGTTGCCCTGGCCGAACAGGTTGTATCGCATGTTGTTTCTCCGAAGACGTTGAAGCGGTTTATTTGCTTTGTTGCGCCTGTCGGCGGCACGGCCCGCGGGTTTGCGGGACCGCGCCGGGCCGCCGGCGCCAGTTCAATGAAAGGTTGGTGGCGCCAGGACCTCAGTTACGACCAGAACTCCGACACCTCGATATTACGCAGATCGAACACCAGCACCTCGGCATCGTGTCCGTCGGTGAAGCTCAGCTCGCGCTCCGCGCGGATGCGCGCGCCGTCGCCTTCGCCCAGCTCCACGCCGTTGACCTTCACGCTGCCGCGCGCCACGTGCACATAGGCGTAGCGGTCGGCGCCAATTTCGACCTTTGCGCTTTCCACGCCGTCGAAGCGGCCCGCGTAGACCTGCGCATCCTGGCGCAGCTCGAGCGACTCGGCGGCGCCGTCCGGCGAGAGGATCAGGCGCAGCTTGCCGCGCTTTTCCGCGTCCGGAATGTTCTTCTGCTGATAGCGCGGCTGCGCGCCCTTCACGTTCGGGGCAATCCAGATCTGCAGGAAGTGCACCGGCTGTTCGGCCGAGTGGTTGAACTCGCTGTGCGCGACGCCCGTGCCGGCGCTCATCAGCTGCACGTCGCCGGGAACGATCACCGAGCCGGTGCCCATCGAGTCCTTGTGCTCGAGCCCGCCTTCCAGCACGTACGAGAAAATTTCCATGTCGCGGTGCGGATGCTTGCCGAAGCCGCGCGCCGGGGCGACGCGGTCGTCGTTGATCACGAGCAGGTCCGAGAAGCCGATCTGCTGCGGATCGTAGTAATTGGCGAACGAAAACGTGTGGCGCGAGCTGAGCCAGCCATGTTCGGCCCGGCCGCGTTGATCTGCCTTGCGAAGTTCGATCATGTTCGTTTCTCCGTGGGTTCCGATATCCGGTTGCGATGAACGTCAGTTTAGGTCAACCGAGACGATACGGAACGCCGTAGAATACGAATCACTGTCATGTAAAAGTGGACAATAGCCATGCAACTCGACGACATGCGCATCTTCGTGAACACCGTGGACGCGGGCAGCTTTACGGCCGCGGCCAACCGCCTGCGGCTCTCGAAGCAGTTCGTGAGCCGCCGCGTGGCCGCCCTCGAGGCCGACCTGGGCGCGCGCCTGCTCGTGCGCAACACGCGCAAGCTGGCCGTGACGGATCTGGGCCAGGAGTTCTACGAGCGCGCGAAGCGCATCCTCGCCGACGTGGCCGACACGGAGCAGGCGATGTCGGCGCGCCGCTCGGAGCCGCGCGGGCTGCTCAAGGTGAGCGCGCCGATGTCGTTCGGCATGGCCCATCTCTCGCCGCTCGTCGCCGAATTCCTGCGCGTGCATCCCGATGTGCATTTCGACATGGACCTGAGCGACCGCAGCGTCGACGTGATCGGCGAAGGCTTCGACATGGCGCTGCGCATCGGGCGGCTCGCCGACTCGACGCTGATCGCGCAGAAGCTCATCGACGTGCGCATGATCGCCTGTTGCAGCCCCGGCTACCGGCGCCGCCACCGCGCGCCGCAAACGCCCGCCGATCTGGTGCAGCACGCCTGCCTGCCGTATGGGCAGCAGGGGCGCGCGCAGTGGGAGTTCGTGATCGACGGGGTGCGCACGCCGTTCGAGGTGCACGGGCCGCTGCGGGCCAACAACGGCGAGGTGCTCCGTGACGCGGCCGTGGCGGGCCTCGGCATCTGCTATCTGCCGGACTTCATCGTGGCCGGATCGGTGGATGCGGGACTGCTCGTCGAAGTGCTCGAACCGTTCATTCCGCCGCCCAACGCGCTGCACGCGCTGTATCCGCAGCATCGTGAAGCCTCTGTGACCATTCGCGCATTCACGCAATTTCTGCGCGAATGCCTGACCGCCCGTGCGGCGACTGCGCGCGGCGGCGCGCTTTGATGCGGACAGTCTGCGGATCATGTCGCGTGCCTTGTGATTCGGCGGTTGCGCCCGCATCTAGCAAGACGCCGCCTTGGCGGCACGGTGTCGATGGAGCTTGCGGAACCTCGTGGGCTGAGCGCACTCACAGCGGTTCCAGGTGCGGCTGGCGAGGTGCGGCCGGCGAGGCATCTCGGACGCATGAGGCGCAATGTCGCAGTTTCGTTGTATGCTCACCGCCCCGAGGGTTGCTCGGGCCGCTTGACGCGGGCGCGCAACGCCGGGCTGGCGGGCTTCGAAGATCCTTCCAGGATTTCCTATGGGGTTCGATAGAGCCGCTTTATTCCGGCGATCAACGTAATCAATTTTTCAAATGGTCGTGGTTCCCGTAACCTACGTTCATACCTTTTCCAACCCAGAGCGAGGAAACAACTGATGTCTCTCATCAACACGCAAGTCAAGCCGTTCAAGGCCACCGCATTCCACAATGGCAAGTTCGTTCCGGTCTCTGAAGAGAACTTCCTGGGCAAGTGGTCGGTTGTTGTGTTCTACCCGGCCGACTTCACTTTCGTGTGCCCGACGGAACTCGGCGATCTGGCCGACCAGTACGCAGAATTCCAGAAGCTGGGCGTTGAAATCTACGGCGTGTCGACCGACACGCACTTCACGCACAAGGCATGGCACGACACGTCGGACACGATTGCCAAGATCAAGTACCCGCTCGTCGGCGACCCGACCGGCGCAATCACGCGCAACTTCGACGTGATGATCGAAGAAGAAGGCCTGGCGCTGCGCGGCACGTTCGTGATCAACCCGCAAGGCGAGATCAAGCTGTGCGAAATCCACGACAACGGCATCGGCCGTGACGCCAAGGAACTGCTGCGCAAGGTTCAGGCTGCCCAGTACGT
>DATEJU010000628.1:0-18781 GCA_035277805.1 Paraburkholderia sp.
CACGGCCGTCGGGCTCGCCTTGATGCCGAGCTTGTGCTCGATCGACACGCAATGCACGTCGTTGCGCGCGCCGAGGCTGCCGTCTTCATTGACGAGGAACTTCGGCACGATGAAGAGCGAAATGCCCTTCACGCCTTCGGGCGCATTCGGCACGCGCGCCAGCACGAGATGGACGATGTTCTTCGCCATGTCGTGCTCGCCCCAGGTAATGAAGATCTTGGTGCCGAACACGCGGTACGAACCGTCGCCCTGCGGCTCGGCGCGCGAGCGCACCAGCGCGAGATCGGAGCCGGCCTGCGGCTCGGTCAGGTTCATCGTGCCGGTCCATTCGCCCGAGATGAGCTTCGGCACGTAGCGCGCCTTCTGCTCTTCGGTGCCCGCGGTCAGCAGTGCCTCGATCGCGCCGTCGGTCAAGAGCGGGCACAGCGCGAACGAAAGATTCGCCGCGTTGACCATCTCGTTGCAGGGCGTGCCGATCAGCTTCGGCAGTTCCTGACCGCCAAACTCGGCGGGGTGTTGCAAACCTTGCCAGCCGCCTTCGGCGAACTGCTCGAACGCCGCCTTGAAGCCCGGCGTCGCCGTGACTTCGCCGTCACGCCAGCTGCTCGGCGCGCGGTCGCCTTCCACGTTCAACGGCGCGAGCACTTCGCCGCACAGCTTCGCGGCTTCCTCCAGCACCGCCTGCGCGGTGTCGAAGCCGGCATCTTCGTAGCCCGGCAAGGTGGCGACTTCGTCGATGCCGGCCAGCTCCTTGAGCACGAACAGCATGTCTTTGACGGGGGCAGTAAAGCTCATGGCGAACCTTTCTTTGACGCGTGGATCGGGGGCCGCGGTGCCGGGCGGCTGTCGAGCCGGCGCAGCAGGGGCGATGTGCGATTGATCGTAGCGGCAAAACCCGGCGGCGGAACTGTCCAATCCGGCCCATCTAGTGACAAATCTGGCCACGCCATGCCTGATGCCGGCGTGCAAAGCGCGAGCTACCAGGGTTGTACCTGGTGCGTTCGGGCTACGCCCCCCCACGGTGGGGGTTGCGCACCAGGGTCGCGACGCTCAGGGGCGCCCGCGATAGGTGCCGGGCGTGCTGCCGGTCCAGTGGCGAAACGCGCGATGAAACGCGCTGGGGTCGTCGAAGCCGATATCGGCGCCGATGGCGGCGATGGTGTCCTGCGTGTCGGTGAGGCGCTGGATCGCCACGTCGCGCCGCAAGTCGTCCTTGAGCACCTGGAACGAGGTGTCTTCGGACGCGAGCCGCCTGCACAGCGTGCGCACCGAGCAGTGCAGATGCGCGGACGCCGCCTCGATGGTCGGCAAATCGGGCAGCGTGCCGGCGAGATACTGGCGCACCTGATGGCTCACCAACTGCTCGCTGAACGACTCGAAGATCCACTCGCCAGGTGAGCGCGCGAGAAACTGGCGCAAATTGCGCTTGCTTTGCCGGATCGGCATGTCGAGGTAGGCGGCGCTGAAGCGGAACAAGGCGGTCTCGCAGCCGAAGCGCACCGGGCAGGAGAAGAAGTAGCGGTGGTCGAGCGCGTGTGGCTGCCGCTCGCAGGCCAGCTCGACTTGCAGCAGCGGAATCTTCTGGCCGATCAGCCAGGAGGAGACGCCGTGCGCGAGCTTGAGCATCAGCTCCTGGCCAAGCGGGCCGATAGGCCCGAACGCGGCATGCGGGCGCAGCTCGACCTGGGCCACGAGTTCACTGCGGCGAGATTCGAGCCGGAAGTCGTCGAGCACGATATGAAAGAACTGCCCGAAGCGATGCAGCGCCGTCTCGAGATTGCGTGCGTCCAGCAGGCTCAGGCACAGGAATTTCAGCGTGCCGCTGCGAAACGGACGGCTGAAAATGCCGGGCATTTCGTCGTCGAGCTCGATCGCCAGCAAGCGGTAGAGCGTGGAGAACTGCTCCTCCGTCACCCGCGCGCCGGGCTCGTCGAGCAGTTCCTCGGGAATGCCGGCCTGCTCCAGATAGCGGCCGACGACTTCCGGCCGCGCGCGCGCAGCAGCAAGAAAGCCGCGTACGAGTGAAATGGGAACCGTCGAGCCGGTGAGTTGCATGCCAGGGTAAACCGGCCGGATAGCCGAAGCTGAATCGTTTTTACAGGGTTGCACTGCGGGGCGCGCGGCGGCGCAAAACAGCATGATACTTCTGAACCCGGCCAAAGCCGGCGATCCCGAGCAAGGCGCGCCATGTACCCCGTATTGCGCGATGGCGAAGCCGTTGCCAGGGCGCGGCGCCGAGGCCCTCGCCATTCACGCCACGCAGACTGCGTTTCGCGACACCGGCCAGCCTCTCGTCGCAAAGCGCTCGAAGGCGGCCACGCACGGCCCGAACATGAACGGCATCGATTCGCTCGCTGAGCCAATACGGAGGTCGCCGCCATGTACGCCAGCCTGTTGCAGCACGCGCCCCACTGGGTTTGGGGCGCGCTCGCCGCCCTGATTGTTGCCGGGGTCCGCCAGTCGGTCCCGCGCCGCCGCTCGATCCGCAGCGCAACGTCCTTGCCGCTGCTGATTACCGCGCTCTCGCTCTACGGCGTGGCGTCGGACTTCGCGCATCAGCCGCTCGCGCTCGCCGCGTGGGTGCTCGGCGCCGCCGCCCTGTTCGCACTGGCGACGCTGCGCGGCGCGTGGCGGGGCGTGCGTTGGTCGCCAGTCCACGACAGCCTTATCGTGCCCGGCAGCTGGCTGCCTCTCGCGCTCTATCTCGGGCTCTTCGGGGTGAAATTCGCGGTCGGCGCCGCGCTCGCGATGCATCCGGCCCGCATCGACGACACCGGTTTCGCCTGCCTGACCGGCCTCGCCTACGGTGCGTTCAGCGGCGTTTTTCTCGCCCGCGGCTTCGCGATGTGGCGTGTCGCGCGCGAGGTGCTGATGCGCGGGGCCGCCTCGCTCTGAAGCGCACGAAATGCACGAAATGCACGGCATGCGCGCAAAGCGATGCGCTGCCGCGCCACGGCGGATTCGCACACGAGCGCAAGCGCTACAATCCGCTGCATGCGGCAAACGCCCGGCCGATCGCTCCACCGGCGCTTGCCCGCTTTGCACTGAATCCGCGCCGAATCTACGCCACCACCGCACCGATTCCGGATACCGACATGCACCCGTACACCAAAGCGCTCGCATGGCTGTGGCGAGAATTGCGGATCGCCATTCCGATCGGCGCGATCAGCACGCTGCTGTTCAGCACGCTCGCGCAAGAAACGCTGGTGTCGAACCTGAAGTACTCCTTCAGCATCACGCTCTGCATTCAGACACTCATCGAGGGCGGCCGCTACGGCCTCGCGGCCCTCATGAAGCGGCGCGCCGGCTGCGAGCCTCCCCAGGCGGGCGCCCAGCGCGTCTGGCCGGGCTGGCCGCTGATGGCGCCCTGGCTGGTGTTCTCCGTGATCGTGGGCTACTTCGCCGGGCATGCGCTCGGCGACCGGCTCGCAGGCGTGCATCGCGACGCGTTCGCGTTCTTTCGCAACGCCGACGTGCTGCTGCCCGCCTTCGGCCCCACCTTCGCGCTGTCCATCGGCTGCACCTGGTTCTTCTACGCGCGCGGGCGCCTCGCGGCAATGGAAGCGCGCACGCAGACCGCGCTGCGCGCCGCGGCCGAGAATCAGCTCCGACTGCTCGTGTCCCAGCTCGAGCCGCACATGCTCTTCAACACGCTCGCCAATCTGCGCGTGCTGATCGGCAGCGATCCGCCACGCGCGCAAGCCATGCTCGATCACCTGAACGCCTTCCTGCGCGCCACGCTCGACGCTTCGCGCTCGGACTCGCAGGCGCTCTCGGCCGAATTCGCGCGCATTCGCGACTACCTCGAATTGATGCAGGTGCGCATGGGGCCGAGACTGCACGCCACGCTCGATCTGCCCGAGGCCTTCGCGGCGCTGCCGGTGCCGCCGCTGCTGCTGCAGCCGCTGGTCGAGAATGCGCTCAAGCATGGGCTCGAACCGAGCGTGGCGGGCGGCGAGATCGAAGTCGCCGCCCGGCGCGAAGGCGACGCGCTGATCCTGAGCGTGCGCGATACGGGCGCGGGGCTCGCGAGCGGGCCGGCGGACGAAACGCGCCCCGGCACGCGCTTCGGCGTGAGCCAGGTGCGCGAGCGGCTTGCCGCGCTGTACGGCGACGCCGCGCGATTCGAGCTCACCTCGCCCGCCGATGGTCGCGGCGGCACGCTCGCGACCGTGCGCCTGCCGATTGCCGCAGCGGGCTGATCGAGGTGCTGACGCGCTGGCCGAAGAGCATCAATCCATGCATCGATCCATGACCCAACCACCGACACGCCCCATCACACCCATCGCCCCATGCATGCCTCTGCCCTGATCGCCGAAGACGAGCCGCTGCTGGCCGCCAGCCTGCAAACCGAGCTGCTGCGGCTCTGGCCTGAACTGAACATCGTCGCGACGGTGGGCGACGGCGCGTCCGCGGTTCGACGGTGCCTCGCCCTGCGCCCCGACCTCGTGTTTCTCGACATCAGGATGCCGGGGATGAGCGGACTCGATGCCGCCCAGGCGATCGCCGAGGACTGGCCCGATGCGGACGGCGCACCGCCGCTGCTGGTGTTCGTCACCGCCTACGACGAATATGCGGTGCGCGCATTCGAGCGGGCCGCGCTCGATTACGTGCTCAAGCCCGTGCAAAGCGAGCGCCTCGCGCAGACCTGCGCGCGGCTGCAAGCGGCATTGAGCGGGCGGGCGCGGGCCGGTGAGCATAACGTGAGCGCCAACACAAACGCCAACACAAACGCCGACGCAACGCGGCGCGCGGCGCACACGCCAGGCAAGCGCGATCGGCATGAACCACCCGACTCGCTCGATCCGCTCGTCGCGCAACTGCGCACGCTGCTGGGCATCGCGGACCCGCGCGCGGCGCCCGCCGTCGAACCGCTGCGGATGATTCAGGCAAGCGCGGGCAATACCATCGCGATGGTTCCCGTCGACGAGGTGCTGTATTTCGAGGCAGCGGACAAATACGTGCGCGTGGTCACCGCGCAGCGCGAGCACCTGATCCGCATGTCGCTGCGCGATCTGCTACTGCGGCTCGACCCGCAGCGGTTCTGGCAAATCCATCGCGGCACGGTCGTGCGCGCGGACGCGATCGCCAGCGCATCGCGCGACGAGGCCGGCAAGCTCACGCTCGAGCTGCGCGGCCATCCGGCGAAGCTCGGCGTGAGCCGCCTCTATGCGGAGCGCTTCAAGGGAATGTGAGCGAGGCGATCGCAGATCGATGCGTGCGCATCGACCTGCGACACCGGAATGCCTCACTTAGTGGCGTCTATGCGGCAGACGCAGATGGCGCAGATGCGGCGCGTTCAGCTCGTCTTCCAGATACGCCTGCACGATCGCGTGATACGAGGCATCGGCCGGGAAGTGGAGTGCTCGCGCGCGCTTCGTGTTCCAGCTTGTCGGCCAGCTCTCGACAATCCTTTCCACGGTCTCGTCCGGCTCCCATTCGACGCGCGCGACGGCCGCCGGGCCGCCCACCTGGCTCAGCGTCTCCACCATCTCGTCGACGCTCGCCGAGATCCCCGGCAGATTGACGATACGCCGATCCCCCAGCGCAGCCGCGTCGATCTCGCTGCCCGCCACGAGGCACTGAATCGCCATGCGCGGCGAAATCAGCAATACGCGCGTCGCACCGCTCACGGGGCACACCGTGGTTTCGCCGTTCAGCGGCTCGCGCATGATGGCGCTCGCGAACGACGAGGCCGCCGCGTTAGGCTTGCCGGGCCGCACGCTCACGGTGGGCAGACGCAGCGCGCGCCCATCGACGAAACCGCGCCGCGAGTAATCGCACAGCAGCAGCTCCGCAATGGCCTTTTGCGTGCCATACGAAGACTCCGGATTGAGCGCGGTATCGTCCTGCACCTCTTCGGGCAGCTCGCCGCCATAGACCGCCACCGAGCTCGTCAACACCACGCGCGGCTTGTGTCCGCGCGCGCGGCACACGTCGAGCAGCGTGCGCGTGGCGTCGACATTGATGCGCATGCCGAGATCGAAATCGGCCTCGGCCCCGCTGCTGAGGACGGCGGCCAGATGGAAGATGACGGCCGTCCCGGCGTCGATCACGCGCTCCAGCACGTCGCGCTGCGTGATGTCGCCGACTTCGATGCGCACCCGCGCGTCGTCCAGTCCGGACGCCCGCGTCACATCGAGCAGCACGAGCTCGGTGATCGGTTCGGGCGCTGCGCTCGCGCCTTGTGGCGACACGCGCAATGCGCCGCGCGCAAGCAGTTCGCGCGCCAGACGCTGGCCCAGAAACCCCGCACCGCCGGTGATCAGCACTTTCATGTTCGAACGCTCCGTTCATGCATCATGGGACTCACAAAGGACATTCCCCGCGACGCGCGCCGCTGCGGCAAGACGGTCGAGCGCGCGTGCTCGTTATCCGTCATTGTCGGCCTGGTGGCGAAGCGAGGCATCGAAAACTCCAGTCTAAAGCGTGGACCGCGAGTCATCCAATGATAAGCCCGGATCGCACTCGCGCCACACATCGCGAGCTTCAAACCATCGCACTCGTGGTTCCTTACGAGAGCATTCGCGCCCGCTCCGGGACCCAGGACATACGCACTGCCCGACGAAAACCACGCTAATGGCGGCGATTCACGAGCACTTCTGCAAAGAAGTAGCTGCGCCGCGCCGCAATGTGCCTGTACCATGGAGGCCTCGCGTGCACCCCAGCGCGCTCGCACCTCCAGGTTCAGGACAACATTCGGCGCGAATTTCAGCCCGAAGCTCGCCTGGATATTCAGCCCATCCGTACACAAGCTCGACTGCGCCCGCCGGTGATTTCTCTTTCTCGACTCCCGCTCGTTCTCTGCGCCCTGCTCCTTGCCAGCCTGAGCGCGACCGCCGTCTTCGCCGCCACGCCGCAGCGGCATCATGCCGAAAAACGCGTGCACGTGGCCGTCAAGAAGAAAAAGATCACGCACAAGCCGCACTCCGCGCAACGTACGACGCCAGCCGTCGCGGCCGGCAAACTCGCCGATCCCAAACGCCGTGCGAAGCGGGTGAAAGTCAAGGCCGCGCCACATACGTCGCGCGCGCTGCATGCCGGAAATACCGCAAGCGCAACCGCACACGCCACGCGCGCGGCCGCCCCGCGTCTGCTCGCGCGCTGCGGCTTCACGCCGGCCTCGCGCAGGCAGCTCTTTTCGCGCTCGGTCTATATCGTCGATGAAACAACGCACACGACGCTCTACGCGCGCAACGCCGATACCGTCGCGCCCATCGCTTCGGTCTCGAAGCTCATGACCGCCGTGGTCTGGCTCGATCAGCGCCACGCGCCGCTCGCACGGCGCATCGCCGTGACCGACGCCGACCTCGACACGCTCAAGTTCACGCACTCGCGCCTCACGGTGGGGTCGAGCCTCTCGCGCGCCGACATGCTGCATATCGCGCTGATGTCCTCGGAGAACCGCGCGGCAGCGGCGCTCTCGCGCGACTATCCGGGCGGCCGCGCCGCCTTCGTCGCGGCGATGAACGCCAAGGCGCGCCGCCTCGGCATGCCGCACACGCACTTCGTCAACGCAACGGGACTCTCGCCGCAGAACGTCTCCACCGCGCGCGAGCTTGCCCGGCTCGTGCGCGCGGCCAACGGCTATCCGCTGATCCGCCGCTACTCGACGGACCACCAGCAACTCGTGTTCACGGGCCGCGGCGAGCTCCAATATGTGAACAGCAACCGCCTCGTGCGCTACGGGCGCGTAGACGCGAGCCTGCAGAAAACGGGCTTCATCAACGAATCGGGGCACAACATGGTCATGCGCGTGATGGTGCATGGGCGGCGCCCCGTGATCGTCACCATGCTCGACAGCACCAGCGCCGAAGGCTCGCGCCTCGACGGCGAGCGCATCGCGCACTGGCTCAATTGCTCGCTGCGCTGACGCGCGCGCTCGCGGTTCGCCCGCTGCGTACGCTTTGACAACGCACTAACAACGCACCACTTCCACCCAGTTCGCGCCCCTGCCGACCGGATATTGGCCGCTCTCGTGCAGCGCACCGGTCTGCGCATCGATACGGTAGACGCTCATGGCCGGCGACAATTGCCCCACCGCGAACAGATAGCGCCCGGACGGATCGATATTGAAGCCGCGCGGCTGCATTGGCGCGCCATAGGTGCCGATGCGCGCGAGCTTGCCCGTGGCCGCCTCCACGCGAAACGCCGCGAGCGTGCTGGACGCGCGCTCGGACGCATAGAGGAAGCGTCCGTCCGGGGTGAGATGCAGATCGGCGCCCCAGGGTTTGTCGTCATCGAAATCGGGCGGCAGGATCGACACGGACTGGATGGGCTCGAGCGCGCCGCGCACGCGGTCGAACGCGAGCGCGTGCAGCTTGCCGTCGAGCTCGTCGAGCAGATAGACGAAGCGCGCATCCGCGGAGAACACGAAATGGCGCGGGCCCGACCCGGCCGGCGGCGTCCACACAGGCACCGCCTGTTCGGCGAGCTGCCCACTCGACGCATCGAAATCCAGCCGCACCAGCTGATCCGCGCCTAGCACCGCCGCAAACACAAAGCGATTGTCGGCCGATGCGCGGATCGCATGCGCATGAGGCCCCGTGCCCACGATCTGCCGCACGTCGCCGGCCACGCCGTCGCTGCCGATGCGATTCACCGCGAGCAGGTTCCCGCCATACGAAGCGCAAAGCAGATAACGGCCCGCAGCATCAGTGGCGATATACGCCATGCTCCCGGCAAGCGGCGCGCGCCCAAGCTCGGTGAGGCGCCCGTCGAGCGGATCGATCGCGAAGCTCACCACGCCATACGGTTGCGAGCGCAACGCCGCGTAAAGCCGGTGCCGCTCCGGCGAGAGCGCCATCGGCATGACCGCGCCGCCCACCGGCACCGTCTGGATGGCGACGAGCCCGCCGTCCTTGTCGTCCATGCGGAACACCGAGATGTCCTCGCTCTCCGAGTTCGACACGTACACGTACGTCGCGCCTGCTATGCACTGCACATCGTTGCTGCCCATGTTTCCCTTTTTGCCTCTTATGCGTCTTTTGCCTTGAGCGCCCGCCGGGCGGCCGGTGCCGCCGCGCTCGGCCGCACCGCAAAGTCGCCCGACAACTTGTCAAACAATTTCATAACCACTGCGCTACAACAATTCGTCGTTAACCTTGAATTTCCGCGATATAACACGGAACCGGGTTGATCCTACGCCAAGAGGCATTGTAGGATCGCCTCTGACAAAACATCAAGACGTCTTACAACATAGGCCCGCAGACGGGCCACCCGCTCACTTTCGCTCACCCATCAAGGTCCATTCCCATGCCGTTGAGCCGCACCGCAACCCCAGCCGATGTCGCGACGCGCACGAAAGTCCGTTACGTCATCCTCGCGCTGATCTTCATCATCACGACGATCAACTACGCGGACCGCGCGACGCTCTCGGTCACCGGCTCCGCGATGCGCACGGAGTTCGGTCTCGACGCCATCCGCATGGGCTATATCTTCTCGGCGTTCAGCTGGGCCTACGTGCTCTCGCAGGTGCCCGCGGGCTGGATCCTCGACCGCTTCGGCGCGCGCCGCGTCTACGCCGCCAGCATCTTCTTCTGGTCGCTCTTCACGCTGCTGCAGAGCGCGCTTGGCGTGCTGGGCAGCGCCGCGGCCGCCGCCACCGCGCCGAAAGAAGCCATTAGCCTTTCGGGCTCGATCTTCAACATGTTCGGCAACGCGGCGGGCATCGTCACGCCCATCGCGATCGGCTACCTCGCGGCAAAGACGGGCTCGTTCGACGGCGCCCTCGCGTTCGTGGGCGTCAACGCGGTGGTGACGGTGCTCAGCTATCTGGTGATCGTCAAGGAGATCAAGCGGGTCGAGCTGGTTTGAGCCGATACGGCGCGGCGCGCCGTTTGCTGCTACGCTGCCACCGGCGGTCGGGGGCGTAGCCCCTGGCGGACTCATCGAGATCTCAAAGGACGATCATGAGCAAGGAATACAAGCTGCACTGCTTCGCGCAATCCGGCAATGCGTACAAAGTGGCCCTGATGCTCGCCTGCTCCGGTGCGGACTGGGAGCCGGTGTTCGTCGACTTCTTCGGCGGACAAACGCGCGGGGCGGACTGGCGAGGGACCACCAACGAAATGGGCGAAGTGCCCGTTCTCGAGCATGAGGGCCACCAGCTGACGCAATCGGGCGTGATCCTCGATTACCTCGCCGATCGCCTCGGGAAGTTCGGCGCGCAAAGCGAGAGCGAGAAGCGCGAAATCCTGCGGTGGATGCTGTTCGACAATCACAAGTTCACGAGCTATCTCGCCACCTACCGGTACTTTCGCGCGTTTGCCACGCCGGCGCCCCATCCCGAAGTCCAGAAGTACCTGAAGGGCCGCGTTGAAGCCGCGTATTCGATTGTCGAGACCCATCTCGCCCACAACGACTACATGGTGGGAAAGCGCCCCACCATCGCCGATCTTTCGCTCGCGGGATACGCGTTCTACCCGGCCGAAGAGACCGGCTTCGATCTCCCCGTGACTCATCCGAACATCGCCCGCTGGGCACAGCGGATCGCGAACCTGCCAGGCTGGAAAGAACCGTATGCATTGATGCCAGGCGAACGCATCGCGCCGCGCAACGTTTGACGGAACGCCGCCGGGCCAACTGGGCGACGCGGCGAAACATCCGATCATTCCCGTCACTACGCGCCTCGAAAGGCTTTCGCAATGCGCCGGAATAAGCGGCGCGCGCATGCGTTAGCCGATCGAGTACGGCTGCGCGCGCGGCGATCAAGACGCGCCCACGCGGCCATCGCGTTGCACCGGATGGGAGAATGACCGTGGTTTTGTTTCTGATAGCCTGGCTCGGCGGCGTCCTGACGATCGCGAGCCCCTGCATCCTGCCCGTCCTGCCTTTCGTGTTCGCGCGCGCGGGCCGGCCATTTCTGCGCAACGGCCTGCCGATGCTCGCGGGCATGGCCGCCGCGTTCAGCATCGTCGGCGCGCTCGCCGCCGTGGGCGGTGGCTGGGCTGTCGCGGCCAACCAGTACGCGCGCTACGCCGCCCTCGCGCTGCTCGCGGTGTTCGGGCTCGCCCTGCTGCTGCCCACGCTCACCGAGCGCCTCACGCGTCCGCTCGTCACGCTCGGCGAGCGGCTCTCGGCCTCCGCCGATGCGGCCCGGCAAGGGCACGCGAGCGTTGCACCCTCGCTGCTGCTCGGCGTGGCGACCGGCCTGCTGTGGGCGCCGTGCGCCGGGCCCATCCTCGGCCTGATTCTCACCGGCGCCGCGCTGCAGGGCGCGAGCGCCCACACCTCGCTGCTGCTGTTCGCCTATGCGCTCGGTGCCGCGTGCTCGCTCGCGCTGGCGCTCGCCGTGGACGGCAAGGTGTTCGCCGCGATGAAGCGCAGCCTGGGCGTGGGCGAGTGGATCCGGCGCGCGCTGGGCGTGGCGGTGCTTGCCGGTGTGGCCGCGATTGCACTGCACGTGGATACCGGCTTGCTCACGCGTGTGTCGCTCGCCGGCACCAATCAACTCGAACAGGGCGTACTCGACCGCCTCGCGCCCGCACGCGCCCACACGGTCGCGCAGGCTGACGCACAGGCCGGCAAGCAGCCGTCCGGGACGGCGCTCGCCATCAAGGCGTCCACGGCACAGGCGCAGGCGTTGCCGGTCGAAGGCACGCTCCCCTCGCTCGACGGCGCGGTTCAATGGCTCAACTCGCCGCCGCTCACCGCCGCCTCGCTCAAGGGCAAGGTCGTGCTCGTCGACTTCTGGACCTACTCGTGCATCAACTGCCTGCGCGCACTGCCCTACGTGAAGGCGTGGGCCGACAAGTATCGCGCCGCCGGACTCGTCGTGATCGGCGTGCATGCGCCCGAGTTCGCCTTCGAAAAGGACATTGGCAACGTGCGCCGCGCGGTAGCCGATCTCAAGATCGACTACCCCGTTGCCATCGATAACAACTATGCAATCTGGCGCGCCTTCGGCAACGAATACTGGCCCGCGCATTACTTCATCGATGCCCAGGGCAATATCCGCCATCATCACTTCGGCGAAGGAGACTATCAGGAATCCGAACAGGTTATTCGCGATTTGCTCACGCAGGCGGGCGCGCACAATCTGCCCGGCGGCTTCGTCACCGATACGGCCACGGGCGCGGAGGCTGCACCCGACATGAGCGCAATGGAGTCGCCCGAGACCTATCTGGGCTACGAGAAAGCGCATGGCTTCGCTTCGCCCGGCGAGCCCGTCGCCGACGAACCGCACCGCTATGCCGCCGGCCCGCTCGATCTGAATCAGTGGGCGCTCACGGGCACGTGGACGCTCGGCGCCGAGCACACGGACCTCGACCGCGCGGGCGGCGGCATCGTCTACCGCTTTCATGCGCGCGACCTGCATCTCGTGCTCGGCCCCGCCGCCGACGGCCATCCCGTGCGCTTTCGCGTGACGATCGACGGCGCCGCGCCGGGCGCGAACCACGGTGCCGATGTCGATGCGAACGGCAACGGCGTCGTGACGGAGCAGCGCCTTTATCAGCTGGTGCGCCAGCATGGTGAGATTGCGGATCGCACCTTCGAAATCCGCTTTCTCGATCCCGGTGTGCGGGCCTATTCGTTCACGTTCGGCTAGTTGGCTTGCGCCGCAGCAGCCCGCGCGAGCAGCACCTCGCGGTCGCGCGCGTTCTGCGTGAGCGCGGCGGCGCGCTCGAACTCGGCGCGCGCCTCGTTCGCGCGGCCGAGCCTCGCGAGCAGATCGCCGCGCGTGGCCGGCAGCCAGGGATAGTGGCGTAAAGCAGGTTCTTCGCACAGCACGTCGACGATGGCGAGCGCCGCTTGCGGCCCGTACGCCATGCTCACCGCCACCGCGCGATTGAGCTGCACCACTGGAGACGGATCGATGTGCAAAAGCGCATCGTAGAGCGCGACGATGCGCGCCCAGTCGGTTTCCGGCGTGCTCGGTGCGCGCGCATGGCAGGCCGCGAGCGCGGCCTGCAGCGCGTACGGTCCGAGCGCAGCGACGGCTTCCCGTTCTGCCGGGCGAGCCTCCACATGCGCCGTGGATGACGCCGCACACTGCTCCGCGCGCGCGAGCGCGGCAAGGCCGCGGCGAATCAGCAACGCGTCCCAGCGCCCACGATCCTGATCGGCGAGCAGCACGGCGCGGCCTTGCCTGTCCACGCGTGCAGGCAAACGGGACGCCTGCAACTCCAGCAGCGCCGCGAGCCCATGCACTTCGGACTCGTCGGGCGCCAGTTCGCCCAGCATGCGGGCGAGGCGCAGCGCCTCCTCACAAAGCGCCGGACGCATCCAGTCCGTGCCCGCCGTCGCCGCATAGCCCTCGTTGAAGATCAGATAAATCACTTCGAGCACCGAAGCGAGCCGCGCCGCACGCTCGGTCTTGTCCGGCACCTCGAACGGCACTTTCGCCTCCGCCAGCGTGCGCTTCGCACGCACGATGCGCTGTGCGACCGTGGCCTCGGAGACCAGAAACGCACGCGCGATCTCGGCCGTGGTGAGCCCGCCCAGCAGCCGCAACGTGAGCGCCACGCGCCCCTCGCGCGGCAGCACCGGATGACTTGCCACGAACAGGAGCCGCAGCAGGTCGTCGCCGATATCGTCTTCGCGCGCGGCGTCCAGCGCCTCGACGAAGTCCGGCGCGAAATGCGCTTCGAGCGCTTCGAGGTCGGCGCCCAGCGCTTCGTGCGCACGCGCATGGGAGGCGGCCCGCCGCAGGCGGTCGAGCGCGCGGTGCTTCGCGGCGGTCATGAGCCATGCTCCCGGGTTGGCGGGGATGCCGCTCGCGGGCCAGCTTTCGAGCGCCGCGACCAGCGCGTCCTGCGCGGCGTCCTCGGCGAGTCCCACGTCGCCCAGCAGACGGGCGGCGTGGGCAATCACCTTGGCGGACTCGATGCGCCAGACCGCGGCAATCGCGCGGTGCGTCGCGGCCTGGCCCGCTGCATCGTCACACCCGTGGCCCTTGCGGCCCTCCTCGTGCATCACGAGCCGTGCGCCCCTTTCTCGACCGCCTCCGGCGACATGTACATCAGCTCCCAGATGTGGCCGTCGGGGTCTTCGAAGCTGCGCCCGTACATCGAGTCGCCGCACTCCATCGGCGGGCGCTTCGAGGTGCCGCCCACCGCCAGCGCCTTGTCCACGAGCGCGTTGACTTCGTCGCGCGACTCGCACGAGAGGCACACGAGCACTTCGGTCTGCTCGCGCGCATCGATGAGCGCCTTGTCGGTGAAGCTGCGCATGAAGTCGGTGGTGAGCAGCATCGCGAAGATGTTCTCGCCGATCACCATGCAGGCGGCCTGGTCATTGGTGAATTTGGGCTCGAACGCGAAGCCGACTTTGCCGAAGAAGTCCATCGAGCGCTTCAGGTCGCGCACGCCCAGATTGACGAAGATGTGCTTGTGCATGATCGTGTCCTTTAAAGAGAAAATACTTCGGATTGCTTACCTGGCGTTGCGCTCGGTCTGGAGTTTGCGAAAGCGTTCGATGCCTTCGCACTGCGCGAAATCGTCGAGTTCATAGAGCTGGCGCACCTCGACCTCGCCGTCCGCGTGCTTGCCGAACGGCGCCGGGAAGCGCCGCGCCCATTCGAGCGCTTCGTCGCGCGAACGCACCTGGATCAGCGTATAGCCGGCGATCAGCTCCTTCGTCTCGGCGAACGGGCCATCGACGATGGTGGGCTGGCCGTTGGTGTAGCGCACGCGAAAGCCGCGCGAGCTCGGCTGCAGGCCCGAGGCGTCGAGCAGCACGCCCGCCTTGGCCAGTTCCTCGTGATAGGCGGCCATCTCGGCGAACATCTCCGGGTCGTCGGGCGTTTCGCCCGATTCGCTCATCGCGTTGGCGCGCACCATAATCATGAATCGCATTGCTCTCTCCTGGCGATATAGGGGTGAAGGAAGCGGCATCGTTTCGATGCGCTCATTCACACGACGCACCACCTCCACGCAAATCGACGTCGCCCGACAATTTTTTTGCCGATCCAGGGAAACTACCTAAGCGGATGCCGTCGATCTCGCGGCACCGGCTTAGCGAAAGCACGGCCCCGTCTCGCGCACTTCCACGCTCGCCCACTCCGCCGCCGGGCATGCGCGCGCGATGGCAAGCGCCTCTTCGCGCGTTGCGCAGTCGATCAGAAAAAAGCCGCCTATCATTTCCTTGACCTCCGCGAACGGGCCGTCGAGCACGCTCGCCCGCCCTTCGCGCACTTGCACGCGGGCGGCCTGCTTGTCGGAGACCAGCGATTGCGCGTCGAGCAGCACGCCGCGCGCGGCAAGGTCATCGGCGAAGCGCAGCATGCGCGCGTAGAGCGCCTCGCCCTCGGCCTGGGTGCGCGCGTCGCGCTGGCCGCGCGGCTCCGCAATGAGCAGCATGTATGCCATGAAATGCCCGCTCCTATGTATGTCAATGAACCAATGAGTTCCCGCGTCCGAAGCGCGTCGCCGCGCAGGGACGAAAGTCAACGAAAGGATATCGCAGGACGAAGACAGCGCGAAAACACGGCCGTCTTCGTGCGGTCGACGCCCAGCCAGACGCATTCCCGCAACATGGCCGGGATTTCCCCAGGCTGACACAGCCCGCTTTCCGACATTAAATAAATCAACTTGATTTATTTAGTCGCCAGCACCCTTGCATCGGACCGCTGGTGTAACCGGAGGAGACACGTGAGAAGTCCGCATGTCGGCCAGGGCAGCAATTCGGCCAATGTCCGCCGCTTCAACGAGCGCCTGCTGCTGCAGGCGCTGCGCCGCGCGGGCGAGGCCTCGAAGGCCGATCTCGCCCGCCTTGCGAATCTCACCAGCACGGCCGTCGGCAGCATCATCACCTCGCTCACGGCCAGCGGCCTGATCGAAATGAGCGGACGGCGTCTCGACGGCGGGCGCGGCCAGCCCGCCTCGCTCCTGCGCCTCTCGCCGCGCGGTGCGTTCGCAATCGGCGTGCGTCTGGACCGGACCAACATCGAAACCGTGCTCGTCGACTTCGCGGGCCAGATGATCGAGCGCCGCTCGCACGACATGCTGCTGCCGCAGCCTTCGGTGGCCCAGGAAATCGTGCAGCAAGACATCCGCGAACTTTCAGGATTGCTTGATAAATCCGAGCGCAGCCGTCTCGCGGGCATCGGTGTCGCGCAGCCGTACAACCTCGGCAGCTGGCTGCGCGAGCTGGGCCTGCCCGCCGAAGCGTTCCGTCTCTGGAGCGACGTCGATTTCGCGAGCGAGCTGGGCCGCGCGCTCGGGCTGCCCGTGTTCAGCGAAAACGACGGCAACGCCGCCGCCATCGCCGAAATCTTCTATGGCTGCGGGCGCCAGCGCGACGACTTCCTTTATCTGTTCCTCGGTCCGGCCATCGGCGGCGGCATCGCCATCAACGGCGACTGCGTGCGCGGCCTCACCGGCAACGCGGGCGACTTCGCCGTGATGCCCGTGCCGCCGAGCGCCCTGCCTTCCGCGCACAAGCCGCTGGGCAAGTGGGACATCCTGCTTTCGCGCGCCTCGCTCATCGCACTGCGCCGCCATCTGCAGTATTACGGCGAGAAAGTGGACAACCGCGCCGATATCGAGGCGTGCATCGCGCGCGGCCATCCGGCCATCGAGGAATGGCTCGACGACTGCATCGATGCGCTCGCGCCCGCGCTGCGCGCCGCGCTGTGCGTGCTCGACGTGCCAGCCGTGGTGCTCGACGCCGACGTGGACGCCGGCTTCATCGACACGCTCATGCAGCGCCTGCGCGTGGCCGTGGCGGCCACCGCGCCCGAGGCGCGCGGCACGCCCACGCTGGTGCGCGGCACCTTCGGCCCCGACGCGGGGGCGCTGGGCGCCGCCACGCTCCCCATGTTCTTCAACTTTTCGCCACGTGCAGGCATCCTGATGGGCGCCGGCGCACAAACGCAGGAGATGAGCCATGTTGCGCTCTGAATCGACGCCCCCGTTGCTGGAGATGCGGGGCATCAGCAAGACGTTTCCCGGTGTGCGCGCGCTCAACGAAGTGCGCCTCTCGGTCTGGCCCGGCGAGGTGCACTCGCTGATGGGCGAGAACGGCGCGGGCAAATCCACGCTCATGAAGATTCTTTCGGGCGCCTATCAGGCCGATCCCGGCGGCGAGATCGTGATCGACGGCAAGACGGTCGTGATCGACGGTCCGCTCGCCGCGCGCGAACTGGGCGTGGCCGTGATCTATCAGGAACTGAGTCTTGCGCCGAATCTTTCGGTTGCCGAAAACATTCACGCGGGCCGCGAGCTGCGCCGTGGCGGCCGCCGCTTCGGCATGGTCGACCGGGCCGCCATGGAGCGCGGCTGCGAAGATGTGCTCAAGCGCCTGGGCGCCACCTTCGGGCCCACGACGCTGGTGGGCTCGCTCTCGATCGCCGAGCGCCAGCTGGTGGAGATCGCGCGCGCCGTGCATAGCGATGCGCGCATCATCGTGATGGACGAGCCCACCACGCCGCTCTCCTCGCGCGAGACCGAGCGCCTCTTCAAGCTCATCCTCCAGTTGCGCGAGGAAGGGCTCGCGATCATCTACATCAGCCACCGCATGGCCGAAATCTACGAGCTCTCCGACCGCGTTTCCGTGCTGCGCGACGGCAGCTACGTGGGCACGCTGATGCGCGACGAGCTCAACGCCGAAAGCCTCGTGAGCATGATGGTAGGCCGCGATATTTCGGGCTTCTACAAGAAGGAGCACGCGCCCTACGACCCAGGCAAGGTGGTGCTCACCGTGCGCGATGTGGCCGATCACAACCGCGTGCGCGGTTGCAGCCTCGACCTGCATGCGGGCGAAGTGCTCGGCATCGCGGGCCTCGTGGGCGCGGGGCGCACCGAGCTCGCGCGCCTCATTTTCGGCGCGGAGCCGCGTGCGCGCGGCGATATTGCTATCGACGGACGCACGCTCACCGTGCACGGGCCGCGCGACGCCATCGAGGCGGGTCTTGTTTATCTGACCGAGGACCGCAAGCATCAGGGCCTCTTTCTCGACATGAGCGTGCGCGACAACATCAACGTGGCCGTGGCCGGACGCGATGCGCGCTTCGGCGTGCTCGATCTCGCGCGCGGCTCGTCGCGCGCGAAGGACTCGATCCGCGCCCTTTCCATTCGTGTACCGAGCCCGCGCGTGAACGTGGGCGCGCTCTCGGGCGGCAATCAGCAGAAGGTGCTGCTCTCGCGCCTGCTGGAGACAAAGCCGCGCGTGCTGATCCTCGACGAACCGACACGCGGCGTGGACATCGGCGCGAAGTCGGAGATCTACCGCATCATCAACGACCTCGCCAAAACCGGCGTGGGCATCATCGTGATTTCGAGCGAACTGCCCGAGATCATTGGCGTGGCCGACCGTGTGCTCGTCATGCGCGAGGGCCTGTTCGCCGGAGAACTGGGCGGCTACACCGGCAAGCCCATCACCCAGGAAGCCATCATCGAACTCGCTACCGGCTCGCAAGGCGCGCTGGACGAGGCCGCCTGATTCTGACGCAGCCGTCTGACGCACCCGACGAAGAGATATTGAGGAGCATGACATCATGAAGCACGTTGCCCCCCGCCATGGCGTTGCGCCATCGCCCGCTCAACCCGCGCAACCGGTTCAGGCCACTCGTGGCAGCACCGCCGTCGACGGCCATCGCGCACGCATGAAGTCCATCATGCGCACGGCGGGCATGCTGCCCGTGCTCGTGCTGCTTTGCATCGGCTTCGGCTTCCTGACCGATGGCTTCGCCACGCTGCAGAATCTCTCGATCGTCACGCAGCAGGCGTCGATCAACATCGTGCTCGCCGCCGGCATGACCTTCGTGATTCTCACGGGCGGCATCGACCTCTCGGTGGGCTCGATCCTCGCCGCATCGGCGGTCGCGGCCATGCTCTGC
>DATEJU010000629.1:0-6448 GCA_035277805.1 Paraburkholderia sp.
AGGTAATCGAATAAATTCAAAAACCTGACTTACTTTAGTGTGAGACTCTTGATACTTTCGCCACTCCCGGCCATCCCGAAGGATCGCCAGGTCACGAAACCCGTCAAGCGCCCACACTTATCGGCTGTAAATTTTTAAAGAGCAATTCGTCTTAATCGCTTCGTTTTCGTTCGCAGCGATCAGCGAAGGAGGCGAATTATGCGGGTCATTCGCGAGGCCGTCAAGCGTCTTTGCGAAAATTTTTTTGGGCGATATTTCGTGCTCGTCTGAACCCAAAAGCAAACGCCCTCACGTTCCCCGGCTGCAAGCCGCTGCGGAACGTGACGGCGCGTCTACGGCCAGTGCCGCAAGGCAAAACCAAAAGCGCTATTCCACCGTAACCGACTTGGCGAGGTTGCGAGGCTTGTCGATATCGGTCCCGCGCAAGCACGCCACGTGATACGCGAGCAACTGCAGCGCCACCACATGAAGCACCGGCGAAAGCGCCCCGAACCAGGCAGGCATGTGAATCAGGCGTAAGCCGGTCTCCACCGTCAACCCCGTGTCCGAATCGGCGAGCACGAAAAGGCGCCCACCTCGCGCCCGCACTTCTTCCATGTTCGACTTCAGCTTGTGCAGCAACGTATCGTTGGGCGCGGTCACGATCACGGGCATCGCGTCGGTCACGAGCGCGAGCGGCCCGTGCTTGAGTTCGCCTGCTGGGTACCCTTCCGCGTGGATATAGGAAATCTCCTTGAGCTTCAGTGCGCCTTCCAGTGCAATCGGATAATGCGTGCCACGCCCGAGGAACAGCGCATGATCGGATTGATAAAGCGCTTCGGCCCACGCCATGATCTCGGGCTCGCGCGCCAGCACATTGCGCATCGCATCCGGCAGCGCAGTAAGCTGGCGCAGGTAGCTTGCGGCCTCACTCTCGCTCACGTGCCCGCGCTGTTTGCCCATCTGGATCGCGAGCATGAACAGCGCGACGAGCTGGGTCGTGAAGGCCTTTGTCGAAGCCACGCCCACCTCGGGGCCCGCCTCCGTGATAAATGCCCAGCGGCATTGCCTGACCATCGCGCTCGCCGCGACATTGCAGATCGCCAGCGTTCGCTGCTCGCCCATTGACTGGGTATACCGCAACGCGGCAAGCGTATCGGCCGTCTCACCCGATTGCGAAACCGCGACAACCAGCGTATTACCCGGCGAAACATAATCTCGATAGCGATATTCGCTGGAAATCTCCGCTCGCGCGGCAACATTGGCAAAGCGCTCGAACCACCCGCAAGCAGTCAATGCCGCGTAATGGCTCGTGCCACAACCGAGCATCAGCACGTTCGTCACGTCGGCCAGTTCTTCCGGATTCGGCATTCCCGCCTGATGTGGCTCGCGTCCTGCGACCGTCGCGATCGTGCGCGCGACAGCCACCGGTTGCTCGAAGATTTCCTTCTGCATGAAATGCCGATAAGCGCCAAGCTCCGCATCCGACGCATGGCGCACGAAAGCAATTTCACGGCGCGTGAGCGCCTGTCCTTCCTTGTCGATAATCTTTACGTTCTTGCCTTCGATATCGGCGAGGTCGCCTTCCTCGAGATAAACGAATCGTTCGGCGCTACCGGCCAGCGCGAACGTATCCGAGGCGAGAAAAACACCTTCGGCCCCAATACCGACGACGAGCGGCGAACCCTGCCGCGCGCCGATCACGCGTCCGGGTTCATCGCGACACATCACAGCAATCGCATAGGCGCCTTGCAGCAATCTTGTCGCGTTGTGTACCGCAGCGAGAATATCGCCGCAATAGTGTTCGTGAACGAGATGCGCGATCACTTCGGTATCGGTTTGGCTCGTGAATTCATAGCCTTTCTCGCGCAGCGACTGGCGCAACTGCTCGTGATTCTCGATGATGCCGTTGTGCACGACGGCGATCAGCTCACCGGAAAAGATCGGGTGCGCGTTGTCGATCACCGGCATGCCGTGCGTCGCCCAACGCGTATGCGCGATGCCGGTCGCTCCATCCAGGTCGACGGCGCGCGCGTCGGCCTCCAGCGCGCACACGCGCGAAAGCGTGCGAACCCGGCGCGCCTCGCCGCGCTGGAGCACTGCTACGCCACATGAGTCATATCCCCGGTACTCGAGCCGCTTCAAGCCTTCCAGCAACGAAGGAACGATGTTGCGCCGGGACACGCCCGCAACGATTCCGCACATGATCGCCTCCTTTAGTCGTCCGTCGATACATCCGACTGCTTTTGTGCGCCATCGAGGCCGCAGCGATCCGATGCGGAAGGCGCCACCTCGTCGCGCACGTTGAAGTTCGCTTCACGCAAGCCAACCGGTGAAAGCGAAACAAAATGAACCGCGCCGGGACCGTACGGAATACCGATCGCACCCGTGTTGCCCCATGCAAACGGCGCGCGCATCAAACCGTGCAAGTCGATCGAGTTCCCGGTCAGCGCAAGCGCCATCAAGCGACCGTCGCGCGTGGGCACATACGCGACGTTGCCATTCACCGCGATGCTCGATTCACGCACGGAGGCCGGCAAGCATTCGAGTTTCGCCGTGATGTGTCCCGCCTCGTCGATCTCGAGTATCGAAGTCCGCTCGTTTTCCAGCGTCGCCTCTATCACGAAGCGATTCACGGCCGGCACCCAGGCCGCGGCATAGGTGTAGTACTGCACACGGGCAACATCGACACCATCCTTCGGCCGCACGAGCTTGCCGCTCTCCGGGTCGTACACGGCGAATTCCAGTTGCGCGACGAGCTTGCCGGGAATGTACTTCTGCCAGACAAGCAGCGCCTTCGTTGACGAGCCTGCGATCATGGGCCACCACTCCCGAACATGCGCCGCCACGTTCTCGTGCCGCAGCAACTTGCCCGCGCCGTTGTAGACCTTCACATACACGCCTTTGCCGGTGCCGAGGTTGTCGACGCCGCCGCCGTCCACCCAGCCCTCCGAATAGAACACGACAAAGCGGTCGCCAACCGCAGCCACGTGACCGGAATGGCCGCCCGACAAGACATCGTTTGGATAGGGCTTGATGGGCGAGAGATTCGAGCGATAGACGCCATAACGCTGGCTGACGTCGTTCGGCGTATTCCAGCCGTCTTCGAAGGTGACGAAGATATTGCCCTGCGTGTTTTGCGCGATGGACACCGGCTCCTGAGCTTCAGGACGACTGACGAAAATATGGACGTTGGAAAGATGCTTCTGCGCTGGCGACCATGCGCCGACATAAACATCATGTGGCCAGCTGCCGTCCCGATTCGCACCGCGCGGCGGCAAGCCCGAGCTGCTGAAGAAGACCCAGCTCTTGTCACTGCCGGCGCTCGCCCACCCGATACCGTGCACGAAGCGCCGCTCATCGCCAAGACCGGGTGCCGGTACGGCCACGACCGCCCCTCGCGGCGCCTGATGCGCGGTGACCACTTCCATACCGGTGCTGCTGCCGGACGCCGGATGCGCGGCGATTGCGAGGATAAGCCCGAGCACCGCCAACCAGCCAAACCGGCGGCGGCGCCCAGCATGCTCGATTGTGCAATTCATGTCGGCGTCCGCTTCGCCCTGGTATGGCGTCAGCCTGACGACTCAATGCCGCGGTGTCCGGCGAGACGACTCGCCAGGAGACGAATACACCGTCTGCTTCGTGTTGCCGTATGACGCGCCTCCGGATTTACGCTCGCCCGCACCATTTGCAGTCGGTGCCGTTACGGAGAGCACTCGCAGTGCCGCGATCAGTCCATTTGCGTCATGCGAGGCGACGAACACCCGGGCTACGGCGTTCAGCTCGCGAGAAGTCGCGCCAGCGAATGGACCAGGCTCGACCGTAAGCCCTGCCTTGCGGCGAAGCAAACGCTGCGTACGCGACTTCGAAGCAAACGGGTGAGCCACGCGCGCAAGAATCATCCACATCGTCAAGACCGAAGCGATGGCGCCAATCGCCGCGAAATACGACACCAACTCGGGCCAGGAAAGATCGCCCTCGTCGAACGGCAACAAATACCGATACGCATAGATTGTGATGCCCGCCCACATCGAACCGACGCAAGCCGGCCGCAGCAGGCGGAACCACAGCACCAGCAGGACACCGCGAGCGATGCCTTTGTCGGAGATGATCTGTTGCGGAGCGCAGAGTGAGAGGTCAATGACGGGCGTGTTGTTCATGCTGAATACCTCGATCGGGGCTAGTCCAGACGGCGCGCTTGCCGCGGTGCCCGAAGGCGACGATCGGCAGCGCAACGACAGTGGTGACCATATTGATCAACCAGAATGCAAGCGGATACCAGACGGTGTCCATCACATAGAGCAGCAGCTTCTCGTCGTAGCGCCGGTCAATCACGCAGCCGACGATGATCTGAAGCACGCAAGTCGCCACCAGCAGCATGCCGTGCCAGTGCGGCAGCAGCGATACGTGCCAGTCCGGCGGCAGCGGGTAGAACGCATTGAGCAGCGCAAGCAGCAGAATGAACGCCATCGAATAGGCCCACGCAATGCCGAGCGCGTACTCGACGAAGAGCGGCCACATCATCACGCGCGGCCCGAACAGCAGCCGCCCCGCGTACTTGAGCAGAACCTGAATCCCGCCCTTGGCCCAGCGCAGGCGCTGCTTGTAGAGCCCCTTGATCGTCTCGGGCATCAGGATCCAGCTCAGTGCATGCGGCTCGTACGCGACGCGCCAGTCGTTGCACTGCAGCTTCCAGCTGATGTCGATATCCTCGGTCAGCATGTCGGAGCTCCAGTAGCCGACGTCGGCGAGCGCGCTCTTGCGAAACATCGTGATCACGCCGGAGACGGTGAAGATGCGCCCATAGACCTGCTGCGTGCGCTTGATCAGCCCGACGATCGACGAAAATTCGCCTACCTGCATGCGCCCGAGCAGCGACGTGCGCGTGCGGATGCGCGGGTTGCCGGTCACCGCGCCCACGTTCTGGTCGGAAATGAAGTGCTCCAGCATCCATTCGATCGCATCCTCGCCGAGGAGCGAGTCGCCGTCGATGCACATGAGATACGGCGCGTTCGTGAGCGCGGCGGCGGTGGTCAAGCCAATCGCCTTGCCCTCGTTCTTCGAATGATGAATCACGGTCAGATGCGGAATTTCGGTGGCGAGCTGGTTCAATACCTCGCCCGTGCGATCGCGGCTGCCGTCGTTGACTGCAATGATTTCGTAGTTGGGGTACTTGAGTGTCGCCAGATGATGAAACACGCGCCGTGCATTCAGCTCTTCGTTGTAGCACGGCACGATGACGGCCACCTTCGGCATCCCCGACATTCTCAATGCACTCGGCGAGCGGGACCGTCCATGCTCCAGGGCGAGGAAATGGACAGTCCCCCCGATCATCCACAGATACGACATGAAGAACGGGTAGAAGAAAATGAAGTCTTGCAGCCGGTTTATCACGATATGCATCATTGCCGCACCCCTGCTGCTTGAGCGCCCTTGAGCAGCGCGGTGATCGACGTGGGATCGAGACGCTGTCGTGTCGACATGACGTCGGTTAGTGCAACCAGATTCGGCAAATCGTGTGCGAAGTTATCGGGGTAGTACCCGTAGCTCACCATGCCCTCCTCGCGCAGATGGTGCATCTGATCGGTCAGGCGGATGGTCGGCACGCTGTTGCCCGTGCGGGAATCGGTTGCCTCGAGCAGAAAGACCGTTCGACGCGGTCCATCCGGCACCGCCTGCACGACCCGGCCGAGCTTGTCGAGCCAGCTTTCCACGGACGTGATGCCCTGGCGCGACGGCATGGCGAGCAACCCCACGAAATCGTACGCACTCACAAACGTCGGATAGTTCTGCGCATAGCGAGATTCGTTGTTGGGGTCGAGCACGGCATCGGGGAAAATCGTGCGCACGGTCAGCACTTCGTCGCTGTTCTGGCTATCGAGCACGACCTGGCGGATCTCCTTCGTGAAATCGAGCAAGTAGCGGGTCTTCTGCACGCTCCAGCGCTTCATCATTTCCGGATTGGCGCGAATCTGCTCGACACTGCCCGGCAAATTCCAGCTCGCGTAAGTCTGGCGAGCATGCTGTCCGTCGTCCTCGAAATCGCTGAGCGTCACGTCCTCGCCAAACAGCACGCCGTTGAACGCGGAGTATTTGCCGAGATCTTCATACAGATCGCGCACATAAGCGCGCGCGGCCGGATCGAAAGGACTGAGCCGCTGCACGCCCGACGCACCGGGAGGCAGGGTGCCCCCCGCTGCCGCCCTGACGAACTCGACACGCCCGTTGAGCTGCGCTGGCACCGCAAACGCGAGCACCGGCATCCACGCATACACCTCCACATTCGCGCGCGTATTCAGTTGCCACGCCGCGCGGCAGAACAAATCGGAGCGCATCGGCAAATGCCGGTTCGGGAAATACAGCGCGCGCGCCACGCCGGAGCGCGATGGGTCCGAGTAAGCCTGCAGATAAACCGAACTCGGCTTCAATCGATACATCCGCTCGATCAGCACGCCGAGTTTCTTTTCCT
>DATEJU010000630.1:0-7290 GCA_035277805.1 Paraburkholderia sp.
GCGGCGCCTGCCGCGCTGGCCACGGCGGCTGCCGCGGGCGGCGGCGACAGTTGCCGCGCGGGCGCCTCGCCGCCTTCGCCCGGCGCTTCGCGCAGGAGCTCGTTGGCAACGGCATCAACGGCCTTCTGCGCCTCGTGGCCCATGCCGACGAGTTCGATGGTCGCGCCTTCGCCCGCGCCGAGGCCCAGCAGGCCCACCACGCTTTCGATGGCCGCTTTGCGCTCGCCATAGCGCACTTCCACGCGCGCATCGATCCCGCGCGCCGCTTCGCGCGCACGTGCGGCGGGCCGCGCATGCAGGCCGCCCGCATGCGTGAGCCTCACGCTGCGGCGCACTTCGTTCATTGCCACCTCCGCGAGGCTAGCAGGCACCGCGCCGTCACGCGCGCGCAGCACGAGCAGCGGCGTCTTGCCCGCCTCGACATGCTCCGTGTAGCCCGCGCGCCCGACCACTTCGAACGCATCGGAGTTCGCCACCGCGATCACGGAGACGAGGCTAGGCGCGTTGCACGCCACCGCGTCGAGATCGAATTCGATCAGCAAGTCGCCGCGGCGCACCTGTGCGCCCTGCTCGACTTTCGGCGTAAAACCCTTGCCGTTCAGCTCGACCGTGTCGATGCCGATATGCACGAGCACCTGTGCGCCTTCGGCGGTTTGCAGCGTGACGGCGTGGCCGGTGCGCGCGAGATGCATGATCGTGCCGTCGCACGGCGAGACAAGCCGGCCGACGAGCGGATCGACGCCAATGCCGTCACCGAACAGGCCTTCCGAAAACACCGGATCGGGCACTGAGGCGAGCGGCACGACCGGGCCGGACAACGGCGCGATCAGTTCGATATGGCCCTCGGCAGAATTTTCCGGCTTCATCAGGCGAGACTCCTGGATGCGTTCCATCAGCGTTCCAATCTAGTGGGTTTCGGTGACTTTGTTCAGGTAGCGCGGCTCGTCCGGGTTGCGGCCGCGCGCGGCGGCAAGGCTCGCCGCCATCACATAGAACGAAAGAATGGCGGCGATCGGATCGAGCGCCGGGTCGGCCGTCGTGACGAGCGGCAGCGCGGCGTCCTGCACGTCGGCGGGCGCCGCGAGCAGCACGCGTGCACCGCGCTTTTGCATGTCGCGCGCAAACTGCACGAGACCTGCCTGCTCGGGCCCTCGCGGCGCGAACACGAGCAGCGGATAGTCGCGGTCGATCAGCTCCATCGGGCCGTGACGCACTTCGGCGCTGGAGAACGCTTCGGCCTGGATGCCCGAGGTCTCCTTGAGCTTGAGCGCCGCTTCCTGTGCAATGGCAAGACCCGGGCCACGGCCGATCACGATCATCTGCGAGACGTCGCGCAGCTCGTCCACAGCCTTCGACCAATCGAGCGCGCCCGCGCGATCGAGCGCTGCAGGCAGCGCACGCACCGCGTCGAGGAACGCGGCGTCGCGCTGCCAGAACGCCACGAGCTGCGCCGACATCGCGAGCATCGCGATATAGCTCTTGGTGGCCGCGACGCTAAGTTCAGGGCCGGCGAGCAGTGGCAGTTCCGCGCCTGCGGCCTCGGCGAGCGGGGAGCCGGCCACGTTGACCATGGCCGCGGTGAGCGCGCCCGCGTCGTGCAGTGCGCGCAGCGTGGCGACAAGATCAGGACTCCTGCCTGATTGGGAAAAAGCAAGAGCAAACTGGCCCTTTACGCGTAACGGCGCCTGCTGAAGCGTCGCGATCGACATGGGAATCGAGGCGACCGGCACGCCGATGCGGCTCATGGTGAGCGAGGCGAAATAGCTCGCCGCGTGATCCGAGCTGCCGCGCGCGACCGTGAGCGCGACGTTGCGCGGCTCGGCCTCGAGCGCGCGGGCGAGCGCCTCGACGCGCGAGGTGTCCGCGAGTTGCGCGGCGACGACGCCAGCCGAGGCCAGCGCTTCTTTAAGCATATTCGACAATCGATTCTCCTTCGACGTAGGTCGCGGTAAGCGTCAGTTCGCGGTCGAACACGTTGACATCGGCCCATGCGCCGCGCGTGAGGCGGCCACGGTCTTCGATGCCGAGATAGTCGGCCGCGTAGCGCGACAGGCGCGCGGAAACATCTGCGATTGGCAGGCCGAGCGACACGAGATTGCGCAAGGCCTGATCCATGGTGAGGGTGCTGCCAGCGAGCGTGCCATCGGCAAGACGCACGCCGCCGAGACATTTGGTCACGTACTGGCTGCCGAGGCGATATTCGCCGTCGGGCATGCCGGTGGCCGAGGTGCTGTCGGTCACGACGTAGAGGCGCGGAATGGCGCGCAGCGCCGCGCGGATCGCGCCCGGATGCACGTGCAGCAGGTCGGGGATGATCTCCGCGTATTCCGCGTGCGCGAGCGCCGCGCCGACGAGACCCGGGTTGCGGTGATGCAGCGGCGACATGGCATTGAAGAGGTGCGTGAAGCCGCGCGCGCCGTGCTTGAGCGCGGCGACGGCGTCATCGTAAGTAGCAAGCGAGTGGCCGAGCTGCACGCGCACGCCGCGCGCCGCCATCTCGCCGATGATCTCGATGTGGCCCGCGATTTCCGGCGCCACGGTCACTACGCGGATCGGCGCGATCGACAGATATTTGAGCACTTCGTCGAGCACGGCGGACACAGCGGCGTCGGGTTGCGCGCCCAGCTTGCCCGGATTGATGTACGGCCCTTCCAGATGCACGCCCAGCACGCGCGCGCCGCCCGGCGTGCGCTGGCGCGCCACGTCGCCCAGGCCCGCGACCACGCTCATCAGTTCCTCGCGCGGCGCGGTCATGGTGGTGGCGAGCATGCTCGTCGTGCCGTAGCGCGCATGGGTGCGCGCGATGGTTTCAATGGCGTCGCCCGCTTCCATGACGTCGGCGCCGCCGCCGCCATGCACATGCAGGTCGATGAAGCCAGGCAGGAGGTAAGGCGCGTCGTTTTTCGCCGGATCGGCGGCCTCGCCCTCGATCGACGTGATACGCCCGTTTTCGAACGTCAGCGTGCCGTTGATCCAGCCATCAGGGGTGAGAATGTTTCCGCTCAGCATGAGATTTTTCCGATTTTGCGCACGACAAAACAGCGTACGCGATAAGTCTTGACGGTGACGTGCATGAGAGATTCGCGGCGCGGCTGTGTGTTCCCGAGAGCCGTGTTCATTGGCGCAACTCCGCGACAAAATCGTAGAAGCCGTCGCGACAATAGGTGTCGGTGAGTTCGATGGCGTGCTGGTCGCGCGAAAAACCCACGCGCGTGATCACGAGCAGCGCCGCGCGCGGCTCCACGCCCATCAAGGTCGCGATCTCGCCCGTCGCGTTGACCGCGCGAAAGTGCTGGAGCGCGCGCACGACTGGCATGCCGCGCCCCTCGAGATACGCATAGAGCGAGCTGTCGATGGCGTGCGGGTCCGGCACGATGGACACGGGCAGCGCCGAATGCTCGACGGCCATCACGATGCCGTCCGCGCGGCGCAGGCGCCGCAGGCTCGCAACCGAGGCGCCCGGCGACAGCCCAAGCTGCACGATCTCCTCGCGGTGTGCTGCGCGCACCTCGCGTTCCAGCCATACCGAGTCGGGTGTGAAGCCACGCTGCTCCATCTTTTTCGTGAAGCCGGTGAGGCGCGAAAGCGGATCTTCCACACGCGGCGTGATGAAGCTGCCCGCGCCGCGTGCGCGCCGGATCAGCCCCTGCTCGACCAGCAGCTCGATAGCCTTGCGCGCCGTGATGCGCGAAACGCCGATGGCGTCCGAGAGCGTGCGCTCCGACGGCAACGCCTCACCCGCCGACCACACGCCGCAGTGAATGGCCGTCGCGAGGTTACGCGCCAGCTGCAGATAGAGCGGCGTGACGTTGCGCGCATCGGGCATCAAGGCAGACCAACGGGTTTCCATGGAACTCCGGCCAGCGGTTAGACAGATCGTGGGGGCGCCCGGACAGGCCATCTGGCACTTTCGACGTTGCTGTCGTAGTATCGGTCCGGCGCGAATGCGAGCCCATTATATAACCACAATAATACCAGTCAATCTGCGCGATAGACGCATCCTGGCTGATATAAATTCTATATATATCAACCATTTACACGACAACCAAAGGCACTGCCGGCGGCATATCCGGCATTGGTATTTTCCCTGGAGAGATACCTGTGGGCTCTTTTTGAGAGTCCAGCGGGCCTCTCAACAGGCAAATCGAATAGACCAACGTGATACCGGGTTAGGACCATTGGGCCGTTGCGGGGAGAAACAACGACGATATCGCGGCGCCCTGACATCCCATATAGTGGCAATTGACTAACATCAACAAGTGACGACGGGGTATAGGGTTGTCGAACGATTCCGGCATGAAACGGCGCGCCGAGGCCGTCCTGCAGTTCAATCGCTTTTATCGGAAGTTTCTTGGTGCGCAGTACAGCGAGCTGCCGCGCACGTCTTTTTCGTTGACCGAGATCCGCATCCTGCGCGAGCTGGAAAGCGGCCGCACGAACACCGCTGCGGCGCTCGCACGCGATCTGACGCTCGATTCCGGTTATCTGAGCCGGATCCTCGCCGGGTTCGAGCGCCAGCAATTGATCTCGCGGCGCGCCTCCGAAGCCGATGCGCGCCAGACGCTCCTGAGCCTGACCGAAGCGGGACGTGCCGCATGTGCATCGTTTGCCGCGGCGGCGGCCGGCGGTGTGATGGGCGTGCTCGCGACGCTCTCGGTCGCCGAGCAGCAGCAGTTGATCGATGCGATGGAACTCGTGCAGAGGCTGCTGGGATGACGGTAGCCGCGCTGAGTGCGGCCAGAGGTCCTGTGATCGCTGCCACCCGGTCATGCCGCCCGGCGAGACGGGCGTAAAAAAGCCGCTTGCATGAAGCGGCTTCCATTTGCTGGATCGTCAGCGGGCGGCTTGTACGCCGCACGCTTCGATCGGGAACGAAGGTTTCGCGCCGCTTAGAACGACGGAATCATCGAACCCTTGAACTCGCTCTTGATGAACTGGCGCACGTCTTCCGACTGATAAGCCGCGACCAGCTTCTTCACCCACGGCTTGTCCTTGTCCTGAGCGCGCACGGCGATCAGGTTCGCGTACGGGCTGTGGATGTCTTCCAGCGCGATCGCGTCCTTGGTCGGCTGCAGGCCCGCTGCCAGCGCGTAGTTCGTGTTGATCACCGCGGCATCGACGTCGCCGAGCGCGCGCGGCAGTTGCGCGGCGTCCAGTTCGACGAGCTTCACCTTCTTCGGATTCTGGGCGACGTCGAGCGGCGTCGCGTTATTGCCGTTCGTGCCCGCACCGGCGCGCAGCTTGATCACACCCTTGTTCTGCAGGAGCAGCAGCGCGCGGTTTTCGTTCGACGGGTCGTTCGGCACCGCGACTTTCGCACCTTGCGGCAGGTCGTTCAACGACTTGAGCTTCTTCGAGTACACGCCGATCGGCGAGATGTAGGTGGTGCCCACGCTCACGAGCTTGTAGCCGCGCTGCTTGACCTGGCTGTCGAGATACGGCCCGGTCTGGAAGCTGTTGGCGTCGAGGTCACCCGAGTCGAGCGCCGCATTCGGCTGCACGTAGTCGTTGAATTCGATGACCTTCACGTTCAGGCCTTCGCGCCTGGCGACCTTCTGGACCACGGCCCAGACCTGGGCGTCCGGACCCGAAACGGTGCCGACCTTGATGACCTTGTCGTCGGCGTGAGCACCGAAGCTGGCTGCGAGCGTGGCGGCGGCGGCAACGCCGGCGAGGAGAGCTTTAATCAGATTTCTGCGCTGCATGGAGATGATGTTTCCGCTTGTTGCGTGTTTGTACTTTCGTGTCCCGGCTGTGACGACATTGTGTGCCGCCCACCAGGCGGACATAAATGGTCTCATATGGCGCTGGCCGCGCGAAATAAAGAAATCGCATACGGATATGCCGGCGCGCGCCAGTGGAGTCGCGCCAGCTTGCGCCGGCGCATTCGGCGAACCGAGGCGTGTCAGTCGTTCGACGCGAGCAGGATCTTCAGATCGTGCAGCCAGGGCGTGACGCCCTGCCCGTCGCGCGCGAAGAGGCGCAGCTTGCCGGTCGTGTCGAACACATAGCTCGCGGCGGTGTGATCCATCGTGTAGTTGCCGGGCGTGTTGCCGGGCACCTTCGCGTAGTAGACGCGGAAGTCCTTCGTGACCTGCTTGAGCTGATCCTCGTTGGCGGGACGCAGCGCGATGAAGGTGGGATTGAAGGCGCCCACGTACTGGCTCAGGATCGCGGCGCTGTCACGCTCGGGATCGACGCTCACGAAAATCACCTGCACGCGCTTCGCGGCATCGGGGCCCAGTTGCTCGAGCGCCTGCGAAAGCTCGGCCATGGTGGTCGGGCACACGTCCGGGCAATGCGTGTAGCCGAAGAACAGCACGACCACCTTGCCCTTGAAGTCGGCGAGCGTGCGCATCTTGCCACTCGTGTCCGGCAGCGAGAAGTCCTTGCCGAACTGCGTGTTGCCGGTGATGTCGAGGTTCGAGAACGACGGCGGCTGCTGGCCGCAGCCTTCGAGCACCAGCGTGCCGCCGAGCGCGCCCGCCGCTGCGAGCGCAATGAGCGTGACACGCGCGGCGCGCGCCACGCGCGCAAACGTTGAGCCGGCCATACCGTTACATCCCGATGAGTGCGTGCACGTAGTGATCGACGAGCAGCGCGCCGAACAGCACTGAGAGATAAACGATCGAATAGCGGAAAGTCTTGCGTGCGAGCGCGTCCGAATACTCGCGGTAGATCTTCCACGCGTACGCGAGGAACACCGCGCCGAGCAGGACAGCCGTGACCAGATACACCAGGCCGCTCATGCCCGAGATATAGGGCATCAGCGTGACCGCGAACAGGATCACGGTATAGAGGAGGATGTGCAGGCGCGTGTATTTCTCGCCGTGCGTGTTGGGCAGCATCGGCAAGCCGGCGTTTTCGTAGTCCTTGCGGCGATAGAGCGCGAGCGACCAGAAGTGCGGCGGCGTCCACACGAAGATGATGAGCACGAGAATCCAGGCGTCGGCGGGCACGTGTCCCGTAACGGCCGCCCAGCCGAGCGCCGGGGGCATCGCGCCCGATGCGCCGCCGATCACGATGTTCTGCGGCGTGGCCGGCTTGAGCAGCAGCGTGTAGATGATCGCGTAGCCGATGAAGGTCGCGAACGTGAGCCACATGGTGAGCGGGTTGGTGAACGTATAGAGCGTCCACATGCCGATGCCACCGATCACCGCGGAGAACAGCAGGATCTGCACGCTGGTGATCTCGCCGCGCGCCGAAGGACGCCAGGCGGTGCGACGCATGCGCGCATCCACCTTCTGCTCGACGAGGCAGTTGATCGCGAACGCGGCGCCAGCCGTGAGC
>DATEJU010000631.1:0-2362 GCA_035277805.1 Paraburkholderia sp.
ATGGTGCCCGAGCCGCCCGTGAGCGGCGTGCCGCCGATCACGGCGGCGGCCACGGCGAGGAACATGATCTGGTTGCCGCCCGCCTGCGGGTCGATGGAGGTGATGCGAAAGGCTTCGAGGATGCCGGTGAAGCCCGCGAGCACCGCAGCGAGAATGAAATTGCCGAGGCGCAGCCGGTTCACGTGAATGCCGGCCTCGCTCGCGCCAAGCGGGTTCGCGCCCGCTGCCTGCGTGTGCAGGCCCCAGCGCGTGTGCCGCAGCAGCACGTGCATGGCGAACGCGATGGCCAGGGTCCAGATGATCTCGCTGTAGCCCCACGCGCCCATGAAGGCGGAGAACTCGGGCGAGCCCGGCGTGGCGGCGGGCGTGCCGCGCGAGACCGTGAGCGTGATGCCGTTGATGAGAAAGAGCGTGCCGAGCGTGGTGACGAACGAGGGCAGCCGCAGCCACACCGTCACGGCGCCGTTCACGAAGCCGATGACCGCGGCGGCCACGACGCCCGCGATCACGGCGAGCCACATGGGCGCGCCGGCATCGTTGGCGAACACCATCATGAACGGCGCGAACGCGAACACCATGCCCGCCGAGAGATCGATGTCGCCGCCGATCATCAGCATGATTTCGCCGAACGCGATGATCGCCACCGGCGCGATGAACTGCGAGAGATTGACGAGACTCGCGTTGGTGAGCAGAAAATCGTGGTTCGCGAATTCGAAGTAGGCGGCCAGCAGCACGGCCACGAGCAGGATGCGCAGCTCGGGCGCCCATTGCGATGCGAATGAAACGCCCGCGCGCCGGGGCGCTCGGGCCGTTTCGATCTTGCCTGACTGGTTCACTGTATCCATCACGACTTGATTGCGCCGCTCATCGGGACGATTTGCGGCTTGGTGGTCTTGCCTTCATAACGCGTCGAGGTGTTCAGGTATGGCTCGACGGTCGACTTCGTCACGAACTTCAGGCCCGTGTTGATGTCGGCCGGGCCGACCAGTCCTCCCGAGGCGAGGAACACGAACGCCTCCATCACCGTATAGAAGCCCTGCACGTAGGGCTGCTGGTCGATGGTGAAGTCGAGGAAGCCTTCGTGGATGAGCTGGATCGTGGTGGGCAGCAAGTCGAAGCCGCCGCCGTGCACGCCCTTCGCAGGCAGGTTCGAATCCTTCATCACCTGCGCCACGCCCTGCGTGCTGCCCGCATCGACGGCGAACATGCCCTTCAGGTCCTGGTGGCCCAGATAGAACGACTTGATCTTCGAGAGCTCCTCGTTGACGGTCGCGCCCGTGGCCACGGTCTGGATGTCGATCTTCTTGCCGGACTTCTTGATGGCGTCGCTCGCACCATCGAGACGCGGCTGAATATTGAGCTGCCCCGGCGTCGCGATGAACAGGCCAACCAGGCCGCTGTCGATGAGGCTCACGATGCGCTCGCCCATCTGGTAGCCCGAGAGATACAGGTCCTGGCCGATATAGGCGAGGCGCGGATTGTGCTTGCCGCGTGGCGCATCGGCGTTATAGGCGAACACCGGGATGCCGGCGTCGAGCGCGGCCTGGATGGGCTTGTCGAACGCGGTCGGATCGACGATCGGCACGGCGATGGCGTCGGCCTTCGCGGCGATCGCCGAATTCACGGCACGCACCATTTCGCCCGCGTCCGAAGTGGCCGAGCCGGTCCACTGATAGTCCATGCCGAGTAGCGCGCAGGCATCCTGAATGCCGTATTGCGTGGGCACGAAGAACGGGTTCGTCGTGACATGATTGACGAACACGATCTTCCATTTCTTGTGCGAGGGAAACGCCGTCTCCGCCGCCTGGGCCTGCGCAATCAGCCCGCCTGTGCCACCGAGCGCACCCATGAACGAGAGCGCTGCGCCTAGCCCGGCGCCCTGCATCAGCCCCCGCCGCGCGGCGCTGAAAGCGTTGCTGTTTCCTTCCTTGTCGTCATCCCGTTGCTGTGCCATCTCTTCCTCCGGCTCTCTTCTTCGTTAGTCGATGTGGTCGATGTTGAGTCGATCGCGTGCAGATGCTGGACGGCACCGGGAGTGCGCTGGGCAGCGCATGACTGTGGCGTGGCGACGTGCAACCCCGATCCGGAAGCTCGATACGCGCCGTGCGGTACCGCAAAAATGGTAGTGCAGCGCGGTTGCGCCTCCTAATCCATGTATACCCCTAACTAGTCCGACTATTGAGGCGACTGGTAATGGCATCTGTCTGGATAGAGGTAACAAAGCGCTTACGACGCTGCTTGCTGCGTGTTACGCCTCGCGCGGCGGCGCGGCGGCGAGTTTCGTCTGATCGAGCGGCGCGACCGGTTGCACGCGCCCGCGCGGCGCGCGCGCAGCGCCCTTGCCGCCGCCGGTGGCCTTGCG
>DATEJU010000632.1:0-5857 GCA_035277805.1 Paraburkholderia sp.
AACGAGAGCGAGCTCATGTTGCCGGCCTTCAGCGCGAGAAACAGCAGCGCAATGAAGCCCAGCACCACGAACAGGCCGACCCAGAAGTCGAGAGCAGTCTTTTTCATCGTCATCCCAATGAGAATCCGTTGCAGCGGCGCCCTGCACGAGGCGCCTGCTGCGCAGCCCGGGCGCCGCGCCGTCACGGCGGGCACCCGCGCCCAATGAACAACAGCGCTTAGCTGAACATCAGCGCGGTAAGCAGGAAGTCGAGGCCCAGCACCGCGAGCGACGCATACACCACGGTCCTGGTGGTCGCGCGCGACACGCCTTCGGGCGTGGGCTTGGCCTCGTAGCCCTGATACAGCGCAGTGAACGTGACGGCGAAGCCGAACACGATGCTCTTGATCACGCCATTGCCCACGTCGGCCCAGACGTCCACGCCACCTTGCATCTGCGACCAGAACGCGCCGGCGTCCACGCCGATCAGCAGCACGCCCACCACATAACCACCCAGAATGCCGACCGCGCTGAAGATGGCCGCCAGAATGGGCATGGCGATCACACCCGCCCACATGCGCGGCGCCACGACGATGCGCACCGGGTCGACCGCCATCATTTCCATGGCCGTGAGCTGCTCGCCCGCCTTCATGAGGCCGATTTCGGCCGTGAGCGAGGTGCCCGCGCGGCCCGCGAACAGGAGCGCCGTGACGACGGGGCCGAGCTCGCGCACGAGTGAGAGCGCGACCAGAAGTCCGAGCGCCTGCTCGGAGCCATAGCGGTTGAGCGTGTAGTAACCCTGCAAGCCCAGCACGAAGCCGACGAACAGGCCCGACACCGCGATGATCAGCAGCGAATAATTACCGACGAAGTGGATCTGCTTCGTGACAAGGCGCGGACGGCGCAGCAGCGGGAAGAACTCCAGCACGAGCCGCACGAAGAAGCGCGTGGCATGGCCCGCGCGCCCGATCGAATCGAGAACCGCGCGGCCGAGCGAACTGATGGCGCCAGTCATGAGCGGCCTCCGCCAATGCCGAAATCCGCGTCGAGCGACGCGCTCGTCGGGTAGTGAAAGCGGAACGGGCCGTCCGGTGCGCCGTCGATGAACTGGCGCACGATCGGGTCGGTCGAGGCGCGCAGCTCGGCGGGCGTGCCCTCCATCTGCACGCGGCCGTTCGCGAGGAAATATACGTAGTCGGCAATCGCGAACGATTCCGGCACGTCGTGCGTGACGAGGATCGACGTGGCGCCGAGCGCATCGTTCAGCGTGCGGATCAGGTTCGCGGTGATGCCGAGAGAAATGGGGTCGAGACCGGCAAACGGCTCGTCGTACATCATGAGCTCGGGATCGAGCGCGATGGCACGCGCGAGCGCCACGCGCCGCGCCATGCCGCCCGAAATTTCCGATGGCGCAAGGTCGCGCGCGCCGCGCAGGCCCACGGCGTTGAGCTTCATGAGCACAAGGTCGCGAATGAGCTCTTCGGGAAGATCGGTGTGTTCGCGCAACGCGAACGCGACGTTCTCGAATACCGACATGTCGGTGAAGAGGGCGCCGAACTGGAACAGCATGCCCATCTTTCGGCGCAGCGCGTAAAGGCCTTCGCGCGATTGCGCACCGATGTCCTGGCCATGAAACAGCACCTGGCCGCGCTGGGCGCGCACAAGGCCGCCGATCAGGCGCAGCACCGTGGTCTTGCCGCCGCCCGAGCCGCCCATGACCGCGACCACCCGACCGCGCGGAAAGCGCATGTTCAGGCCGGACAGGACGAGCCGGTCGCTATAGCCGAAGTCGACGTCGCGCAGCTCCAGAAGGGTCTCAGAGTTTGAGGGCACGTAGCAGACAGTCCATTTACACGAAGGCGGGATTATAGGGCCATCGTGCGAATGCTGCCGTGACACGCCCAAGCCCCTTGACGCAAATCGGGCAACCCCGGGGGGGCTCCGCGGCTCGCTCCTCGCCGCCAGCCGTGCCTGGGAGCGCGACCGGTAGCGAGGCGGGCTAATTATTGCGTAAACGCGTTGCGCAATGCCGCAACCGCGGCAGCCGGGTCGGCTGCCTCGGTGACGGCGCGCACGACCGCCGCGCTGGGCGCGCCCGTCGCGAGCACTTCGGGCAGCGCGGCGAAATCGATGCCGCCGATCGCGACCATCGGCACCACGCCGTCGAGCAGCTTCACGTAGCGTGCGAGGCGCGCGAGCCCTTGCGGCGCGGTCGGCATGGCCTTGGTCGTGGTGGCGAACACGGCGCCGCACGCGATATAGCTCGGTCGGAAATGCAGCGCGGTGAGCATCTCGAAATAGCCGTGCGTCGAAAGACCGAGGCGGATGCCCGACGCGGCCAGCGCGTTCAGATCCGCCTCGCGCAGATCCTCCTGGCCGAGATGCACGCCGTACGCGCCCGCGGCCATCGCCGCCTGCCAGTGATCGTTGATGAAAAGCTGCGCGTCGTGCTTGCGGCACGCCGCGACGCAGCGCTCGATCTCTTCAGTGAGCGCAGCCGACTTCGGCTGCTTGCTGCGCAGTTGCACCGTCTTCACGCCGTAGTCGAGCACGCGCTCCACCCAGTCTGCGCTGGGCAGCACCGGGTAAAGGCCGAGCTTCGCGGGGCACGGCGCGAACGGCTGCGCGGGCGCGGCCGGCAGACCGAGCACACGCGGAAAGCGCGCGATATCGACGGGCCATGCGTCGTCCTGCTGCTCGTCGCCGTCGCGCCACGCGAGCGCGAGCACGAGCGCGTCGTGCGGGTCGAAGCCGCAGTCGAGGAACGCTGCCAGCGCCGGGATCCAGTCTTCGGCGAGCGTGCCTTCGAGCGCGTGGCGCTCGCCGCCCAGATGCAGCGTCGCGCGGCCGGCCGCAGCCTCGATCACGCCCGCGCCGTCGGTCATCCAGCGCGCGATGTTCGCGAGATGCGGCGCGGCGTCGGTCACCACGATCAGATCGCCGCCGTTGGGCGCGTCGGGCGGCGTGAGGCACACGCGCCACGGCGCGTGCGTGGGCTGCCAGTCGCCGAGGCGCGCGCGAATGCGCTCCGCCGTTTCGGTGAGCTCGTCCGCGGGCGGCCAGAACAGCTCGCGGTCCTCGAGTCGCAGCGTTTGGGTCATTGCTTGCCTCCATCCTGGTGCCAGAACGGCATGCCGACCACCGGCGTGCTCGCCACGGCCGCCTCGCGCTCGGCCATCGGCCCGGCGAGATACGCGGCGCGGCCCGCCTCGACGCCCAGCGCGAACGCGCGCGCCATCGCCTCGGGGTGCGTGGCCTGCGCCACGGCCGTGTTCAGCAGCACGCCGTCGAAGCCCCACTCCATCACCTGCGCCGCGTGCGACGGCAGGCCCAGGCCCGCATCGACGATCAGCGGCACGTCGTGTAGCCGCTCGCGCAGCACGCGCAGGCCATACGGATTGATCACACCCTTGCCCGTGCCGATGGGCGCCCCCCACGGCATCAGCGCCTCGCAGCCCGCGTCGAGCAGACGCCGGCCGATCACGAGGTCTTCCGTGCAGTACGGCAGCACCTTGAAGCCGTCCTTCACGAGGCGCGAGGCGGCTTCGATCAGGCCCACCGGGTCCGGCTGCAGCGTGTAGTCGTCGCCGATCAGCTCGAGCTTGATCCAGTCGGTTTCGAAGACTTCGCGCGCCATGTGCGCGGTCGTCACCGCCTCGTTGACGGTGAGGCAGCCCGCCGTGTTCGGCAGGAACGGCACGCCGTGGCGCTTGAGCAGGTCGAAGAAGCCGGCTTCCGCGGTGCCGTCGTTCATCTGGCGGCGCAGCGCGACGGTGATCATGCCGGGGCGCGCGGCTTCCATCGAATTGGAAAGCGCTTGCAGCGACGGATAGCGCGAGGTGCCGAGCAAGACGCGGCTCGCGAACGTTTCGCCGTAGAGCGTGAGGGCATCGGCGGTCTGGGTGGTAGTCATGGCGTGAATCCTGGGCGGGTGGCGACGCGCCTGCGGCGCGCGGTGGTACCAAAGCCGCAATGAAGCCGCAGTCAAAGCCGCGACTGGAGCAGCGACAAAAGCGAACCGATCGCGTGCGATCAGCCGCCGGCCACCGGGCTGACGACGTCGAGGCGGTCACCCGCCGAAAGCGTGCGCGCGCCGTGCTGGGTGCGCGTCACGAAATCGCCGTTCACGGCGACGGCAAACGGCGGATTCGCGCCGAACGCGGCAAGCGCATCGGCAACGGTCGCGCCTTCGGGCAGCGTGAGCGGCTTCTGGTTGATCTGAATATCCATGGCAATTCGTCTGACTACGTTGTTTCCATCAAGGCGCACGTCGTGCGCCTCGTCTCCTGTTTGCGGTGTCGCGCTCGCGGCCTTCGCTCGTGGCCGGCCTTCGAGCGCACTCAAGCGGGCTCGTGCGCGCCTTGCGCGTGGCGAGCGTGCAGCATCGACGCCCAGCGCGACTCCTGGCGCAGCGACTCGAAGGCGTCGGCATCGGCGAGCCTGCCTGCCAGCAGCGCCTGCGCCACGCGTACCGCTTCGTCGGCCACGGCCGGGGCGATCATGAACCCGTGGCGATAGAGACCGTTCACGCGCAGCGTGTCGCCGGCACCCCGGCCGCCGTCCCAGATGAGCGCGGGACGATGGTCGGGCAGCGTCGGTCGGCACTGCGAATTAAGCTCCAGAATGCGCGCCTCGCCGAACGCCGGATGCACGGCGAACGCGGCGCTCAGCAATTCGAGCGCCGAGCGCACGCTCACGGGCGAGCGGTCCTCGCCCTCGATCTCGGTCGCGCCGATCACATAGAGATCGTCCTGTTTCGGCGCGATATAGAGCGGATAGCGCGGATGCAGCAGGCGCACGGGCCGCGTGAGGCCGATGCCCGGCGCCTGCACGCGGGCCACTTCCCCGCGAATGCCACGCAGCGACGGCAGCGCGGGCTTGGCGCCGAGACCCCGGCAATCGATCGTCACGCGTGCGCGCGGCAGGCTCGCGTCGTCCACGCTCGTGTGCCAATGCGTTTCTACGCCGCGCTGCGCGAGGCCCGCGGCCAGCGCGGCCAGCGCCTGGCGGTTGTCGAGCTGCCCTTCGCCGGCAAGCAGCCAGCCGCGCGCGAAGCGCCCGGCGAGCGCCGGCTCGGCGGCTTCGAGCTCACCCCCCTGCAGCGTCGTGAAATTGGCGTCGGCAAGCTCGCGCGGCGCGTTCGCGCGCACACGGCGCTCGAACAAGGGCGCCTCGGTGCGGTCGGCGTGATGCCAGACCACGAGCGTGCCGTTGCGCTGGAAAAACACGGGCTCGGGCAGCTCGGCGAGAATGCGCGGCCACGTCTCGAGCGACGCGACGCCGAGCTCGGTGATCAGCAATTCGGCGACGGCGGCCTCGGCGAGCGGCGCGAGCATGGCCGCCGCGATCCAGGCGGCCGACTCCCCGCCCTCGGGCCCGCCGCGCTCGTAGAGCGCCACGCGATGCCCCGCGCCCGCAAGGCGCCACGCAACGAGGCGTCCGCATAGCCCACCGCCGAGCACGGCAAAATCGGGCATGGCAGACGTGGCGCGCGCGGGCGCCTGGGCGCCGGTCGAAACCGGGGAACGATCTGAATAAGGTGCAGAAGAGACGGTCATCGTATCCTTTCCGTACGGCAAACAAGCATGCGTACCCAAGGACGAAACCGGCTGGCAAGGCCGGCCGTGCAAACGACGCGAAGCGCAAGATCCAACATGCGCCGCACGTGCTGCCCGGCGGGAATCTGGACGCCTGAACGAATCGGGTAGAACGACTGATCGAATCGACCAACCGGATAACCCACAACGGCGCCAGCAAGACTTTCCGGAAACTTCCCGCGCCGGTATTACCCGGATCGGGTGCGAAGGGTCTCTCTCAGCCTCACTGCGGCATGACAGGCATACCAGTGAAGCACCCCTGTTTCGTCAGCGGTCATTAG
>DATEJU010000633.1:0-5514 GCA_035277805.1 Paraburkholderia sp.
GGCGCTCGCCACATGGCTTGCCGCGCATGTCGACGGTTTCGAAGGCCCGCTCACGCTCGAGCAGTTCGCAGGCGGCCAGTCGAATCCCACCTTCAAACTGATCACGCCCAGGCGCAGCTACGTAATGCGCGCAAAGCCCGGCCCGAAGGCGAAGCTGCTGCCTTCGGCGCACGCGATCGAGCGCGAGTATCGTGTGATGGCCGCGCTCGGGGCCACCGACGTGCCCGTCGCGCAGATGCTCGCGCTCTGCGAAGACGAGAATGTGATCGGCCGTGCGTTCTACGTGATGGAGTTCGTCGAAGGCCGCGTGCTGTGGGACCAGGCGCTGCCGGGCATGACGCGCGAACAGCGCAGCGAGATCTACGACGAGATGAACCGCGTGATCGCCGCGCTCCACAACGTAAAGCCCGACGCCGTCGGCCTCGCCGATTACGGCAAGCCCGGCAATTACTTCGCACGTCAGATCGATCGTTGGGGCCGTCAGTATCAAGCCTCGGAAACCGAATCGATCGACGCGATGAACCGCCTGATCGAATGGCTGCCGCAGCACATGCCCGCAGAGTCCGTCGGCGGGGGCTCACGCGTCTCGGTCGTGCATGGCGACTATCGGCTCGACAATCTGATCTTCCACCCCACGGAGCCGCGCGTGCTCGCTGTGCTCGACTGGGAACTCTCGACGCTCGGCGATCCGCTCGCCGACTTTTCGTACCACTGCATGGCCTGGCATGTCGAGCCGGGCCAGTTCCGCGGCATCGGCGGGCTCGACTGGAAAGGGCTCGGCATTCCCGACGAGCAGCAATACGTAGAGCGCTACTGCAAGCGCACGGGTCTCGAGATCCGCGGCGACTGGAACTTCTATCTCGCCTACAACATGTTCCGCATCGCGGCCATCTTGCAGGGGATCATGAAGCGCGTGGTCGACGGCACGGCCGCCAGCGCCCAGGCCGCCGACGCGGGCCGACGCGCCAGGCCGATGGCCGAGCTCGCGTGGCAGTACGCGCAGAAAGTGCGCTAGCCGGGCGCCGCATTTCATCGATTCGAACAGCATTCCATCCGCACTCGATTCATAGACAGTGCTCTTTATTTGCGAGGTCCTGGATGAATTTCGACTACACCCCGAAAGTGCAGGCGCTGCGCGAGAAACTGCTCGCGTTCTTCGACGAACACATCTACCCGAACGAAGCCGTCTATCACGAGGAAGTCGAGCGCAACCGCGCGAATGGGAATGCCTGGGTGCCCACGCAGATCGTCGAGCAGCTCAAGGTGAAAGCGCGCGAAGCGGGTCTCTGGAACCTGTTCCTGCCCGATTCGACACGCGGCGCGGGCCTCACCAACCTCGAATACGCGCCGCTGTGCGAGATCATGGGCCGCGTGATATGGGCGCCCGAGGTATTCAACTGTAGCGCGCCCGATACCGGCAACATGGAAACCATCGAGCGCTACGGCACCGAAGAACACAAGCGCCAGTGGCTGGCACCGCTGCTGGCAGGCCAGATCCGCTCGGCCTTCCTGATGACGGAGCCCGAAGTGGCATCGTCGGACGCGACCAACATCCAGACGCGCATCGAGCGTAACGGCGACGACTATGTGATCAACGGCACGAAGTGGTGGTCGTCGGGTGCGGGCGATCCGCGCTGCGCGGTCTATATCGTGATGGGCAAGACCGATCCCGATGCGCCGCGCCACGCGCAGCAATCGATGATCCTCGTGCCGGCCGACACGGCGGGCATCACGGTCAAGCGGCCGCTCACGGTGTTCGGCTACGACGACGCGCCGCACGGCCACATGGAGATCAAGCTCGAGAACGTGCGCGTGCCGGCGTCGAACATCCTGCTGGGCGAAGGCCGCGGCTTCGAGATCGCCCAGGGGCGCCTCGGGCCGGGCCGCATCCACCACTGCATGCGCCTGATCGGCCTCGCCGAGCGGGCGCTCGAATTCATGTCGAAGCGCGCGCTCTCGCGCACCGCGTTCGGCAAGACTATCGCGCAGCAAACGGTTACGCAGGAGCGCATTGCCGAGGCGCGCTGCATGATCGAGCAGGCGCGCCTGCTCACGCTCAAGACCGCGTACATGATGGACACCGTCGGCAACAAGGGCGCGCGCGGCGAAATCGCGATGATCAAGGTGGTCGCGCCGAACATGGCCTGCCAGGTCCTCGACTGGGCGATCCAGGTGCATGGCGGCGGCGGCGTGAGCGGTGACTTCCCGCTGGCCTATGCCTACGCGCAGGCGCGAACGCTGCGCTTCGCCGACGGTCCCGACGAGGTGCACCGCAACGCCATCGCCAAGCTCGAGCTCGCGCGCTACATGGAGCCGGCAGCGGCGTCGCGTGTGGAGATGCCGGTCACGCGCTCGTAAGCGGCGGGGCCTGTCTCAGGCCCCGCCAGGGCCCATGTGCGATCCAAGCCCACAAGCGCAGCAGGGGCGCTCGTGGGCCCTCTGCACCGCCCGGCGATCTATGCTAATTTGCGCCAGTTCAGGCGCCGCGCAAGTCTGGCGGTGCCTTCGTCACAGGTGCCAAGGAGCCACGATGATCGACGTCTACAGCTGGGCCACGCCCAACGGCCACAAAGTCCATATCATGCTCGAGGAGACCGGTCTCGAGTACCGCGTGCATCCGATCGATATCGGAGCCGGCGACCAGTTCAAGCCGGAATTCCTCGAAATCAGCCCGAACAACAAGATCCCGGCCATCACCGATACCGAAGGACCGGCGCGTGCCGACGGCAAGCCGTTCTCGTTGTTCGAATCGGGCGCGATCCTGATCTATCTGGCCGCCAAGACCGGCAAGTTCATGCCGGAAGACCTCGCGGCGCGCTACGACGTGCTGCAATGGGTGATGTTCCAGATGGGTGGTCTCGGCCCGATGCTCGGCCAGGCGCACCACTTCCGCATTTACGCGCCCGAGAAGATCGAGTACGCCGTGAACCGCTACACGAACGAGGCAAAGCGCCTCTACAACGTGATGGAAACGCAGCTCGAAAAGACCGAATACCTGGCCGGCGACGACTACACCATCGCCGATATCGCCGCCTTCCCGTGGACGCGTTCGTGGCAAAACCAGGGCATCGATCTCGATGCGCTGCCCAACGTGAAGCGCTGGCACGAGACGATCGCGGCGCGCCCAGCCGTCAAGCGCGGTGTCGAGGTGCTGGCGAACGCGCGCAAAGCGCTCACGGACGACAAGGCGAGAGAGATCCTGTTCGGTGCAACGCAGTACGCGAAGCACACTTCGAAGGCCGCCTGACGATCGACGCCAGATAGAACGAGGGGCGTGCGGCTTGTAGCCGGACGCCCCTCTCGCATTCTGAACGCGTGAATCGCGCAAATGCGCTCAATCGTTCAGAAGTAGTGCCGCGAAATGAATTCGGCCACGCACGCGGGCCGGTCGCTGCCCTCGCATTCGATGCTGATGTTCCAGACGACCTGCGCGCCAGCACCTTCGACGTCGCCCACCTCCTTCACGCCGACACGTGCGCGCACCCTGGCGCCCACGGGCACCGGCGAGGTGAAGCGCACACGGTTGAGCCCATAGTTCACGCCCATGCGCTGACGTATCGTGACGGTCGCCGCGAGCAGCGCCGGCACGAGCGAAAGCGTGAGAAAGCCGTGGGCGATCGGGCCGCCGAACGGCGACTCGCGGCGCGCACGCTCTGCATCGACATGAATCCATTGATGATCGCCGGTCGCGTCGGCGAAGCCCAGCACGCTTGCCTCGCTCACCTCGCGCCAGCCGCTCACGAACGGCTCGGCGCCCACGAGCGCGCGCAGCGCGGCGACGTCTGCAATTTCGACCACATCGGCCTCACTCATGACGCGCCTCCTGGCTGACCCATCCCGGGCTGGCGCAACCCGAACATCCCCTTCGAGCTCACCGTCACCACAATCTCGCCGTGCTGATTGCGGCCTTCCCAGCGCGTCTCGACGATACCGCGATCCGGTTTGCTCTGCGAAACGCGTTTGCTCAAGACGGAATTGGTCATCGTGAGCGTGTCGCCGACGCGCACCGGCTTGATCCAGCGGATCTCGTCGATGCCAGGCGAGCCCATCGACGTCGAGCCCTCGAGAAAATTGCGCACGAGCATGCCCATCATGACCGAGCACGTATGCCAGCCGCTCGCGACGAGTCCGCCGAAGTGCGACGCCTCGCCGGCCGCCTCGCTCAAATGAAACGGCTGCGGATCGAACTGCTGCGCGAACTGCACGATCTCTTCGCGCGCGAACGTGTGCGAGCCGACCTCATACGACTTGCCCACTTCGAGATCTTCGTAACTCACTCCCATCGATGACTCTCCGTTTCGAGTTGCTTCACAACGCGCTTCATGACATGCCTGCCGACGCCCGGCTCAGGCAGCCGCCTGCGCAAACCCCGGCAGCAAGGCGAAGCGTTCGAGATGGTAATCGACGTCTCCGAGCGTGGTCTCGATGATCGCGAGGCGCTTGAACAGGTGCGCCGCGGCGACTTCGTTGGTCACGCCCATGCCGCCGTGCAGTTGCACCGCCTGCTGGCCGACGTAGCGCGCCGCCTGCCCCACGCGCACCTTCGCCGCCGAGATCGCGCGGCGCCGTTCGTCGGACGAAGCACTGCTGTAGCGCGCGGCCGCGAGGTACGTGAGCGAGCGTGCCTGCTCGCCGTGGATCAGCATCTCGGCCATGCGGTGCTGAAGCGCCTGGAAGCGTGCGATCGGCACGCCGAACTGCTGGCGCGTCTTCGTGTATTCGACGGTCGCATGATTGAGCGCGTCGATGACGCCCACCGCCTCCGCGCACAACAGGAAGGTCGCGTAATCGGCGATTTGCTCCCACTTGGCCGCACCCGCATCGGCCAGACGGCGCGCGTTCGTACCGCTGAATTTGAGCGTGGCGGCGCGTTGGCCATCAATGGTGCGATAGTCGCTCACCTCGACCCCCTTCGCATCGCGCGCCGCCACGAACAACGCCACTTCGCCCGCAAGGCGCGCCGGCACGATCCAGTAGTCGGCTTGCGCGCCGTGCTGCACGACCGACTTGCTGCCCGTGAGCGCGAAGCCGTCGCCGGTCTCCTTCGCGAGCGTTTCGAGCGCGAACAGGTCGTAGCGCGCGCCGGGCTCGTGAAATGCCGCCGCGAGCTTGATCTCGCCTGCCGCCACGCGCTCCAGCAACTGCGCGTTTTGCACATTTTCCGCACCCGTGAGCTTGAGCGCTTCCACGCCAACCGCCGTCGCCCAATACGGTTCGACTACGAGGGCGCGGCCCAGCTCCTGCATGACCACGAGCATGTCGAACGGCGAGCCGTCGAAGCCGCCCTGCTCCGCCGGCACCGGCAGCGCGGTCAGACCGAGATCGACGAATGCCTTCCAGTGCCCAACCGAGACGCCCTCGGGCGTCTTCACGATCGCCTGGCGCGCTTCGAAGCCGTAATTCTTGTCGAGATAGCGACGCAGCGCGTCGGCGAGTTGCTGTTGCTCTTCGGTGAAATTGAAGTCCATTGCGCCGCTCCTCAAATCCCCAGAATCATCTGCGCGATGATGTTCT
>DATEJU010000634.1:0-5124 GCA_035277805.1 Paraburkholderia sp.
GGGCGGTGAGGGCGGCGGCGCGCGTGGCGACATCGGCGCGCAGTTTCTTGGAGAGGGCGAGGCCGTCGATGAGGGTGGCTGTCATGGTCGGTCGAATTCGAGTGTGGGCGATGCGGGGATGCATGCCGGAGCGCGGCGGGCAGATCAACGCACATGCGCGTCGCACGTGCGTCGGGAGAAGCGGGCGCCGGCTGCGAAGGGCGACATTATACCCGCGCGGCGCGCGCGAACTGTCGCGGCACGGCGAAATGCCGGCCGGACGAGACAGGAAGAAGCAGCGGGAATGTGGTAGGGAAGGCGCCGCGTCACGCGCCGCGCCGTTCCCGTTTTGCGCCCGGTTGGTACCCGTTGGCGCCGATTGGCGCGCGGCAGGCGCCTTACTGCTGCTGCGCTTGCTGCGGCTTGTTGGAGAGCGCGAGACGCAGCAGGTCGGCGACCGTGTTGACGTTCAGCTTCTCCATGATATTCGCGCGGTGCGCTTCCACGGTCTTGATGCTGATGCCCAGATCGTCGGCGATCTGCTTGTTCAGGCGGCCCGCGATGATGCGCTCGAGCACCTGGTGCTCTCGCGCCGTGAGCTTGCCGAGACGTTCGGCCGCCGCACGCTGCTGCTGCACGTTGGTGCTTTCGCTGCGGGCCTTGTCGAGCATGCGCTCGACGAGCTTGCGCAGCTCGGCCTCGTCGAAGGGCTTCTCGATGAAGTCCATCGCACCCTTTTTCATGGTCGAGACGGCCATCGGCACGTCGCCGTGGCCGGTCACGAAGATGATCGGCAGCGACGCGTTTTCGGCGATCAGGCGCTCTTGCAGCTCGAGTCCGCTCATGCCCTGCATACGCACGTCCAGAATCAGACAGGCGATTTGTCCGGCTTGCTGCGCCGGCTGGTACGCCTCGAGGAATTCTTCCGCGCTAGTGAAGCACTGCACGCGGTAGCCATTCGCTTCGAGCAGCCAGCGCAGGGAGTCTCGTACGGCCTCATCGTCGTCGACAACAAAGACGGTTTCCTGAGTGGTGACTGGGCTGTTCATGGCTCTCCCGTAACGGTTTGTGGAGTCGGCTCGTCGGATCCGTCACGCGAAGGATGGTCCGATTCGCCGATGGGCAGACTGCAATGGAACGTGGCACCGCTGATGTGGCCGTCCGCTTCGACGTTGTTGACCACCCAGAGGCGCCCGCGATGCGATTCGATGATCGAGCGGCAGATGTTCAGCCCCATGCCCATGCCATCGGACTTGGTGCTGTAGAAAGGTTCGAAGAGGCGCTCGGCAGTGGCTTCGTCAACGCCCGGGCCCTGGTCGACCACGCTGACGCAGACGTTGCCGCCTTCGCGCTTCACGATCACGCGGATCACGGGATCCACCGCATTCGGATGCGCTTCCGCCATGGCCTCGGCGGCGTTCTTCAGAAGATTGACGAGCACCTGCTCGATCAGCACCGGATCGACGTAGATCACCGGCATGCGCGAGCGCATGTCGGTCACGATGCGGATGCGGCGCTTGCGCGCCTCGATTTCGGCGAGGCCCACGGCGTCGGCGACGATGTCGGCCACGCGCGTGGCCTGGCGCTTGGGCTCGCTGCGCTTCACGAACTCGCGGATGCGCTTGATGATCATGCCCGCGCGCACGGCCTGTTGCGCGGTCTTCTCCAGCACGGGCAGCAGGTTGTCGGGCGCGGCGCGCCCCGACTTCACGAGCGCGACGGTGCCCGACGCGTAGTTGTTGATGGCGGCGAGCGGCTGGTTCAGCTCGTGCGCGAGCGACGAGGCCATTTCGCCCATCGTCATGAGGCGGCTCGTGAACTGCAGTTTTTCGTCTTGCTGGCGCGCCAGCTCCTGGGCCTGCTTGCGCGTGGTGATGTCGGTCGCGATCTGCATCTGCGCGAGATGGCCGTCCACCCACTGGATGTACTGGCGCCGTACCTCGAACCACTTCTGGATGCTCTCGACGTAGACTTCCTGGGCGTCGGCGGCGCTTTCGGTGAGCGCGGTGGCGGGCAGGCCGGCATAGGCATCCACCATGTCGATCGAATCCGACGACGCGGCCGCTGAATCGAAGCCGCCGCCGCCGGCCAGCTCCAGATGGCCGTCCGGACGGATGCCGAACAGGTGGCGGTAGTAGCGGTTGGCAAACAGCAGCTCGGCTTCGTCGGCGGCGAGCACCGAGACCGCGGCGTCGAGGCTCTCGAGCACGGTGGTGAAGCGCTCGTGCGCGGCGGCGAGCTCTTCGCGTGCGCGCTTGGGCTCGGTGATGTCGGTCATCGACGACATCCAGCCGGTCTGGCGGCCCGAGCTGTCGATGAGCGGCGAGACATAAAGGCGCGCATGGAATTGCGAGCCGTCCTTGCGGCGCACGCGCAATTCGAACCCCGAGGAAGGCGCCTTGCCGCGCAGCGTCATGTCGAGCTGGCGCTGCATTTCGGGGTAGGCGTCACGCGGCCAGTAGGGGAACGGCGCATGCTTGCCCACCAGATCGCTTTCGTCCCAGCCGGTCATGCGGCAGAACGCCGGGTTCACGTGCGTGATGCGGCCGTGCATGTCGAGCACGCGCATGCCGATCAGCACGGAATTCTCCATCGCGCGCCGGAAGAACGCCTCCGCGTACAACGCCTGCTGTGCCTCAAAGCGCTGGCGCGTATGTTTCCATAGACTCCAAAGACTCCACAACACGAAGCACGAAAGACCCGCGACCAGCCACACGAGCGTGTTGTTCGTGAAGTTGGTCAGCTGCGGATACGAATACACGCGCACGGAGACGCCCTGGCCCGGCGGATCGAGCGGCAGGTCGTAGTAGACGTCGTGCGGCAGGCGCGGGCGCGTCGAGGTGGTGGCGAGCTCGCGGTTGTTGGCGTCGAGGATCGAGATCTTGTACTTGGCGGACAGCTCGGGCGGGATGTCGTGTTTGAGAATCCCTTCGACCGAGAACACGGCCGCGATCGAACCGAGGAATTCGCGGTCGCGGTACACCGGCGTCTGCAAGGTGATGTAGCCGTTGCCCACGTCGTCGTAGATGAGCGGCGAGTAAACCTGGCGGCGCGACGAGCGGGCCTCGGCGAAGGCCGCCTTCACGGCCTCGTCCATCTGCGCGTCGTTGGGCTTGGCAAGGCGCTGGCCGAACACCGGCATGGCCGTATTGGGCCAGCGCGGTTCCTCCTGACTGGTATACCAGTTCAGGTACAGGATCTCGGGATGGCCCTGCATGATGTCCGTGGTGGACGTCTGGAAATACTGCGGGTCGTTGTGACCCGCGACCAGGTCGCGCGAGAGCGCCTGCAATTGCTCCTGCGCGCCCGTCATGGAGAGGCGGATCTGCTGCTGCGCCCAGGCGACGTTGCGGTAGAGCGTGTCTTCCTGCTGCTGTTGCTCGCGGCGGTTGAGGCTCCACAAGATGAGGCTCATGACGATCAGGAAGACGAGGATCGACAGGAGCGGCGTCAGCAAATAGGAGTTCGACCACCAGGGTCCGTGGTGCCAGCGGGACGGCGAGGACTCGCCGGGCGAACCGGGCGGCCGCGCCGAGCGTGCGAAAAGCCGTTCGGTCAACATGGCAAGGATTGTAGCTCAGCGTAAGAGTCTGAAACGCCGTGAAAAAAGCGGTAAATCGCCGATAAACGGGTGCAAACTGGCCGATATCGGCGCAGGGGCGCGAACGATTAAGCGTGCGCTGCAGCAATTTTTCACATTATAAAAATGCATCTCGCAATTCGAAAAATTCCTTGCATCAAGCAAGAGGCGGTCATTACAATCGCCCGCAAAGCTGCTGCGGTCGGCCCGGTCACGTCGCAAGGGTCTCAGTCCGCATGGTCCGATCAACAGCGTTCCCCTACATCCAGGAGACGAGTATGTCCGCTGTACCCGACGAAGTCCTGAAATACGTTGCCACTGACAAGGACGAAGATCCTCAGGAAACCGCCGAATGGCTCGAAGCGCTGGACGGCGTCATTTCCACCATCGGTCCCGATCGCGCTCACTATCTGATCGAGAAGCAGATCGAGTTCGCCCGTGTGCATGGCGAGCATCTGCCGTTCTCGGCGAACACGCCGTACATCAATACGATTCCCGTCGCCAATCAGGCCAAGAACCCCGGCGATCAGGACATCGAACACCGTATCCGCTCGTACACGCGCTGGAACGCCATCGCAATGGTGCTGCGCGCGGGCAAGCATACGAACGTCGGCGGTCACATCGCCTCGTTCGCGTCGGCCGCCACGCTCTATGACGTCGGCTACAACCACTTCTGGCACGCCCCATCCGCCGAACACGGCGGCGACCTCGTGTTCGTGCAGGGCCACTCGTCGCCGGGTGTCTACTCGCGCGCTTTCCTGCTCGGCCGCCTCTCCGAGAACCAGCTCGATAACTTCCGCCAGGAAGTGGGCGGCCAGGGCATCTCGTCGTATCCGCACCCGTGGCTGATGCCGGACTTCTGGCAGTTCCCGACCGTCTCGATGGGCCTCGGCCCGATCATGGCGATCTACCAGGCGCGCTTCATGAAGTACATGCAGGCGCGCGGCATCGCCAAGACCGAAGGCCGCAAGGTCTGGGCCTTCCTCGGCGACGGCGAAACGGACGAGCCGGAATCGCTCGGCGCGATCGGCATGGCCGGCCGCGAGCGCCTGGACAACCTCGTGTTCGTCATCAATTGCAACCTGCAGCGTCTCGATGGCCCGGTGCGCGGCAACGGCAAGATCATCCAGGAGCTCGAAAGCGAGTTCCGCGGTGCCGGCTGGAATGTCATCAAGGTCATCTGGGGCAGCCGCTGGGACGCGCTTTTCGCGCGCGACAAGTCGGGCGCGCTGATGCGCCGCATGATGGAAGTCGTCGACGGCGAGTACCAGACGTACAAGTCGGAGTCGGGCGCATTCGTGCGCGAGCACTTCTTCAACACGCCCGAGCTGAAGGCGCTGGTCGCCGACTGGTCCGATGACGACATCTGGAACCTGAACCGCGGCGGCCACGACCCGCACAAGATCTACGCGGCGTTCCATCAAGCCCAGAACTCGAAGGGCCAGCCGACCCTGATCCTCGCGAAGACGATCAAGGGCTATGGCATGGGCGAAGCCGGCCAGGCCATGAACATCACCCACCAGCAGAAGAAGATGCAGGTGGATCAGCTCAAGAAGTTCCGCGAC
>DATEJU010000635.1:0-2420 GCA_035277805.1 Paraburkholderia sp.
GTCCTGAAGGGTTCCGCCAGTATCTTGCAGGGTCACCCGGAAGGCAAGGCTTTTCTCGTCCGCGCCAAGTCCGGAAGTATTTGATTTTGCACGAAATTCATCGAACAACGCAACCCTCTGGACAATCTTGCAGGGCTCGTCCTGCAGGCCCTTCCGGAACTCGTCGAGCAGCGCCTGCACCTCGATCTTTTGATCGACAACAAGCGCGATGTCGCGTCGGACCGGCGGGAATTTCGAGACTTCCGACGGTGCGGGCAGCTCGCGCGCCATCAATGCGTCAGCTTCGACTTCGAAGAGAATCGGTGCATGAGGCAGGTCATATTTCTGCATCCAGCGCGGATGCAGCTCGCCGATCCAGCCCACGGCGCGGCCATCCACTTCGATGCGCGCGCTACGGCCCGGATGCAGCGCCGGGTGCTCCGCCTTCACGAAACGCGGCGCTTTTGCCGCACCCAGCGACGCGAACAAGGCTTCGAGATCGCCCTTCGCGTCGAAGAAGTCGACGCCGCGCGTGGCCGCGCCCCATTGCTCTTCGAGCGCGGGACCGTAGGCGAGCGCGCCGATCATTTTCGGTTGTGCAAAACCTTCCACCGCCATCTCGCCGGCCTTGATCGACGGATCGTGCAGGAACACGCGGCCCGCCTCGAACACGCGCACGCGGTCCGCGCGGCGGTTCAGGTTGTGGCGCAGCACGTTGATGAGGCTGCCGAAGAGCGTCGTGCGCATGACCGAGAGCTGGCTCGCGATCGGGTTGAGCAGCTTCACAGGATTCGCATTGCCCGCGAAATCCTGTTCCCACTCGGCGTCGACGAAGCTGAAATTGATCGTTTCGGCGTAGTCGCGCGCGGCCAGCGCGTGACGGATCGCGTGAATCGAGCGGCGCGTTTCGTTGGTTGCGCGCATCTCGCTGCGCGCGACGGGAGGATTCGCGGGGATCTTCTCGAAGCCGTAGATGCGCGCGACTTCTTCGATCAGGTCTTCTTCAATCTCGATGTCGAAGCGGTACGGCGGCGGCGCCACGCTGAAGGTGTCGCCGCTTTCGTCAACCTCGCGCGTGAACGTGAGCCCCAGACGCGTGAAGATCCGCGCGATTTCGTCGGCGTCGATCTTCACACCGATGATGCGGTTCGCACGCGCGACACGCATCTTCACCGGCTCGCGCCTGGGCACGTTCACGGTCTGGTCGTCGACGGGACCGGCCTCGCCGCCACAGATGTCGAGGATGAGTTGCGTAATGCGCTCGATATGCTCGACGGTCGTGGACCAGTCCACGCCACGTTCGAAGCGGTGGCCCGCGTCGGTCGAGAAGTTGTAGCGGCGCGAGCGGCCGCGGATGCTGTCCGGCCACCAGAACGCGGCTTCGAGATAGATGTTCGTGGTGTCGAGCGAAACGGCCGTGCTGTCGCCGCCCATGATGCCCGCGAGGCTTTCGATCTCGCGCTCATCGGCGATCACGCCGACGGTTTCATCGACTTCGACGGTGTTGCCGTTGAGCAGCTTGAGCTGTTCGCCCTGCTTGCCCCAGCGCACGTCCATCGAGCCGTGAATCTTGTCGAGATCGAACACGTGCGACGGGCGGCCCAGTTCGAGCATCACGTAGTTCGAAATATCGACGAGCGCCGAGATGCTGCGCTGGCCCGAGCGCTCGAGTCGCTCGACCATCCAGGCCGGCGTTTTCGCGTGCGCGTTCACGCCGCGGATCACGCGGCCCGAGAAGCGGCCGCACAGGTCCGGCGCCGAGATCTTCACGGGCAACGTTTCGTTGAGCTTCACTTCGACCGGTGGGAACACGGGCGCCTGCAGCGGCGCGCCGGTAATCGCCGCCGTTTCGCGTGCGATGCCGTACACCGAGAGGCAGTCGGCCTTGTTCGGCGTGAGCTTGATTTCGAAGATGGTGTCGTCGAGATTGAGCGCCTCGCGAATGTCCTGGCCGATGGGCATGTCTTCCGGCAGGATCATGAGACCGCTGTGGTCTTCCGAGAGCTTCAGCTCGCGCGCCGAGCACAGCATGCCCTGGCTTTCCACGCCGCGCAGCTTCGAGAGCTTGATCGCGAAGGGCTTGCCGCCCTCTTCCGCGGGCGGCAGCTCCGCACCCACGAGCGCCACCGGCACCTTGATGCCGGGTGCCACGTTGGGTGCGCCGCAGACGATCTGCAGCGTCGCGCCGGTGCCGGCGTCGACCTGCGTGACGTTGAGCTTGTCCGCGTCCGGGTGCTTGACGACTTCGAGCACGCGACCCACGACGATCTTCGTGGTGGGCGGCGCAGCCGGGCGCAGGCCTTCGACTTCGAGGCCGGCCATGGTGAGCGCGTGGGCCAGTTCATCGGTCGTGAGCTTCGGATCGACAAAGCTTCTCAGCCAGGATTCGGGGAATAGCATTTCGTTTTACGTTCCAGACAGATTGAGACCGTCGCGAAGCG
>DATEJU010000636.1:0-3830 GCA_035277805.1 Paraburkholderia sp.
ACGACATCGTCGCGGTCTGGTCCGAGCGCATTCGCTCGGCAACCGCAGACGGGCGCACGCTGCGCATACGCGGCGGCGGCACGAAAGACTGGTATGGCCAGATGCTCGAAGGCGAGGTTCTCGACACGCGCGCGCACCGGGGCATCGTTTCCTACGACCCTGCCGAGCTCGTCATCACGGCGCGAGCCGGCACGCCACTGCTCGAGATCGAGCACGCACTGGCGACGCACAACCAGATGCTCCCCTTCGAGCCGCCCCATTTCGGCCCCCAGGCCACGTTCGGCGGCTGCATCGCTGCGGGCATTGCCGGGCCGCGCCGCGCGACCACGGGTGCCGCACGCGATTTCGTGCTGGGCGCAGTCGTCATGAACGGCCACGGCGAGGTGCTGCACTTCGGCGGCCAGGTCGTGAAGAACGTGGCCGGATACGACGTCTCGCGTCTGATGGCAGGCTCGCTCGGCACGCTCGGCCTCATTCTCGAGCTTTCGGTCAAAGTGCTGCCCGTTCCTCAGGCGGAAACCACGCTCAAGTTCGACATGAACGGCACGGACGCCGTGCGCAAGCTCAACGAATGGGGCGGCCACCCTTTGCCGATGACGGCCAGCGCCTGGCGCAACGGCACGCTCGCCGTGCGGCTCGCGGGCGCCGAGGCGAGCGTGAAGGCCGCGCGCACCTCGCTGGGCGGCGAAGTCGTGGATGCCGTGGAAGCCGAACGCTTCTGGGCGGGACTGCGCGAGCAGACCGACCCGTTCTTCGCCTCGATCGCGCCGAACGCCGCGCTGTGGCGTCTCGCGCTGCCCTCGATTGCCGAGCCGTTGCAACTGCCTGGCGCACAACTGATGGAATGGGGCGGCGCGCAACGCTGGTGGATCACCGAAACCGACGCGCAAACGGTGCGCATCAGCGCGAAGCAGGCCGGCGGCCATGCCACCATGTTCCGCACCGGCCGCGACTACGACCGCAGCGCCGGGGTGTTCACGCCCCTGCCCGCGCCGCTCATGAAAATCCACCGCGGCCTGAAGGCCGCGTTCGACCCGGCCCGCATCTTCAATCGCGGGCGCCTCTATTCCGACTTCTGACGAGACCTTCACGCGGCGATGCAGACGAACCTCGCGGACTTCATTCGCAACACTCCCGACGGCGACGAAGCCGACGCGATCCTGCGCAAGTGCGTGCACTGCGGCTTCTGTACCGCGACCTGCCCAACCTACCAGTTGCTCGGCGACGAGCTGGACGGCCCACGCGGGCGCATCTATCTGATGAAACAGATGGTGGAAGGCGCCCCCGTCACGAAGAGCACGCTCACGCACCTGGACCGCTGCCTCACCTGCCGCAGTTGCGAAACCACCTGCCCTTCCGGCGTGCAATACGGCCGGCTCGTGGAAGTGGGCCGCAAGCACGCCGAGCAGATGGTGTCGCGCCCGTTGCGCCAGCGCCTCATGCGCCGCTTCCTCGCGGGTTTCCTGCCGCGCCGCATGCTGTTTTCGCCGGTCATGCGCGTAGCCCAGCAGATGCGCGCGCTGCTGCCGCGGCGCGTGCGCGACAAGGTGCCGGTGCGCCAGCGCCCGCTCGTCTGGCCGACGACAAAGCACGCGCGCAAGATGCTCATGCTCGCGGGCTGCGTGCAGCCTTCGATGATGCCGAACATCAACACGGCCACGGCGCGCGTGCTCGATGCACTCGGCATCGAAACCGTGGTGGCGCCGCAGGCCGGCTGCTGCGGCGCGATCCGTCTGCACCTGGGTTACGTGGACGACGCGCTCGACGACGTGCGCGCGAACATCGACGCGTGGTGGCCCTATGTCGAGCAAGGCGTGGAAGCGATCGTCATGAATGCCTCGGGGTGCGGCGCGACGGTCAAGGAATACGCGCACCTGCTGCGCAACGATGCGGCCTACGCGGACAAGGCGCGACGCATTACCGAACTCACGCGCGATCTTTCGGAGATCCTGCCCGCGTTCCAGGACCAGCTCGTAGCGGCCACGCGCAGGCGCGGCATTCACACCGTGGCGTATCACCCGCCCTGCACGCTGCAGCACGGCCAGCAACTGCGCGGCGGCGCGGAGAAGGTGCTCGCCGCGCTCGGGCTGGACGTGCGCCTGCCCGTCGATAGCCACCTGTGCTGCGGCTCCGCCGGAACCTATTCGATCACGCAGCCGCGCCTGTCCTATACGCTGCGCAACCAGAAGGTGGAGCGGCTCAAGCAACTGGAACCGCAACTGATCGTTTCGGCGAACATCGGCTGTATCGCGCACCTGCAAAGCGGCACGACGATTCCGGTCACGCACTGGATCGAACTCGTGGAACATATGCTGGCGGCCAACTGAGGCAGGGAGTTTCGGTGACGAACCAGCGTAGCGAATCGTCGCTTTCGCCAACAGTCGGCCATTCGGCATAGGATTTTCGGCGGACCGCAAAGCGGGTTTTGAGCGCCGGGCGCAGTCCGCATAGTCCGTATAATTGCCCTTCGTTCGATTCAAGTGCGCCACTACGGCTGCGCGCTGCGTTTGAGCGCGGCAACTCCGCAGCCGGCCTCCATGCCGATGACCGATTTCGCCCACAATCTCAAAGCCGTCCGCCAGCGCATCGCCGACGCTGCACGCAATGCGGGCCGCGCGCCGGAATCCGTCGCGCTGCTCGCGGTATCGAAAACCTTCCCCGCACAGGACGTGCGCGCCGCGCACGCAGCGGGCCAGCGTGCCTTCGGCGAGAACTACGTGCAGGAAGCCGTCGACAAGATCGAGGCGCTCGCCGACCTGCGCGCGAGTCTCGAATGGCATTTCATCGGACCGTTGCAATCGAACAAGACGCGCCCCGTGGCGGAGCGTTTCGACTGGGTGCACTCCGTCGACCGTCTGAAGATTGCGCAGCGCCTTGCCGAGCAGCGCCCGGCCGGCATGGCGCCGCTCAACGTCTGCCTGCAGGTGAACGTGAGCGGCGAGGCGACCAAGAGCGGCGTGGCACCGCAGGAAGCCGCGCAGATCGCGCACGCCGTCGCCGCGTTGCCCAACCTGCGTTTGCGCGGGCTGATGTCGATTCCCGAACCCGAGCAGACGCTCGACGCGCAGCGCGCGCCACACCGGCAGTTGCGCGAGCTCTTTGACTCGCTGCGCGCCGGTGGCCTCGCGCTCGACACGCTTTCGATGGGCATGTCGGCGGACCTCGAAGCCGCCGTGCTCGAAGGCGCGACCATCGTGCGCGTCGGCACCGCCATCTTCGGTACACGCGATTACTCTCACTGATTCCCTGACGCACTCCATCATCATGAAAATTGCCTTCATCGGCGGCGGCAACATGGCCGCTGCAATCATCGGCGGCTTGATCCGCAAGGGCGTGAGCGCCGGCGACCTGTACGCGATCGACCCCAACGAAGACGCGCGCAAGCGCAGCGCGGATCAGTTCGGCATCCGTACCGGTGCGGCCGCCGACGCCGCGCTCGCCGGATACGACGCGGTCCTGCTCGCGGTGAAGCCGCAGATCGCCAAGGCGGTGGCGCAATCGCTCGCGCCGCACCTGGGCGCGCATCAGGTCGTGATCAGCATCATGGCGGGCATCCGCATCGAGGACCTCTCGCGCTGGCTTGACGGCCACGCGCGCATCGTGCGCACGATGCCCAACACGCCCGCGTTGATTGGCATGGGCGCGACGGGCCTGTTCGCCGGCAGCGGCGTCGACGCGGCGGGCCGCGAACTGGCCTCGAACGTGCTCGGCGCAGTCAGCCAGACGGTCTGGTTCGACGACGAAAGCAAGATCGACGCGGTCACGGCCATCTCGGGCAGCGGTCCGGCCTATGTGTTCTATTTCATCGAAGCGCTGGAAGAAGCCGCCCG
>DATEJU010000637.1:0-2076 GCA_035277805.1 Paraburkholderia sp.
CACGAGCTCGATCTCGGCCTGCTCCAGCGCCTTTTCGTCGACCTTGGGCCAGGGCGCGTCGAGCAGCGTGCCGTATTCGTCGGCATAGCCGAGCGCCTTCCAGAGCTCGAACGTGAGGTGCGGCACGACCGGATACAGCACCCGCAGCAGCACGCCGAAGGTCTCGCGCTGCGCGGCCGCGCCGGCGCCCTTGGCGCCTTCGATCGCGTTGAGCATCTTCATCGCCGCCGAAACGACGGTGTTGTACTGCAGGCGCTGATAGTCGAAGTCGGCCTGCTTGAGCACGCCGTAGACTTCGCGGCGCAGCGTCTTCTCGACGTCGGCGAGCGCGGCGGCGTCGAACGGCGCGCGCGACTTGATCGCCTCCGCATTCGCGTAGCCGAACGTCCACACGCGGCGCAGGAAGCGGCTCGCGCCTTCCACGCCCGCACCCGACCATTCGAGCTGCTGCTCGGGCGGTGCCGCAAACATCGTGAACAGGCGCGCCGTATCCGCGCCGTACTGGTCGATCAGCACCTGCGGGTCGACGCCGTTGTTCTTCGACTTCGACATCTTCTCGACCCCGCCCAGCACCACGCTCTGGCCGTCGCTGTTGAGCGTCGCGCCGATCGGGCGGCCCTTGTCGTCATGCGTGACAGTGACATCCGCCGGGTTGTACCAGGTCTTCTTGCCCGCTGCGTCTTCGCGGTAGAAGGTTTCGTTGAGCACCATGCCCTGCGTGAGCAGGTTCTTCGCGGGCTCGCCGAACTTCACGAGGCCGAGATCGCGCGAAACCTTCGCCCAGAAGCGCGAGTACAAGAGGTGCAGGATTGCGTGCTCGATGCCGCCGATGTACTGGTCCATCGGCATCCAGTAGTCGGTGCGCTCGTCGACCATGTTCTTCGCGTCCGGCGCCGCATAGCGGTAGAAGTACCACGACGAGTCGACGAAGGTGTCCATCGTGTCGGTTTCACGCTTTGCATCGGCGCCGCACTTCGGGCACTTGCAGTTCAGGAACGCTTCCGACTTTGCGAGCGGGTTGCCCGTGCCGTCCGGCACGAGGTCTTCGGGCAGCACGACCGGCAGGTCCTGCTCGGGCACCGGCACGTCGCCGCAACTCGGGCAATGGATGATAGGGATCGGTGTGCCCCAGTAGCGCTGGCGCGAGATGCCCCAGTCGCGCAGACGCCACGTGACCTGCTTGTCGCCGTAGCCGTGCGCCTTGAGGTCGGCCGCGACCGCATCGACGGCCGCCGCGTAGTTCAAACCATCGAACTTGCCGCTGTTGATGCAGACCGCGCGCTCCTTGTCGCCGTACCACTCCTGCCAGCCGTCGAGCGAATAGGTTTCGCCAACTGCAGCGATCACCTGCTTGATCGGCAAGTCGTACTTCTTCGCGAACGCGAAGTCGCGCTCGTCGTGGCCCGGCACGCCCATCACCGCGCCTTCGCCATAGCTCATCAGCACGTAGTTGCCGATCCACACCGGCACCTGCTCGTTCGTGATCGGGTGCGTGACCGTGAAGCCCGTGTCGACGCCCTTCTTCTCCATCGTCGCCATATCCGCTTCGGCCACGCCGCCGCGCTTGCATTCCTCGATGAACGGCAGCAGCTCCGGCTTGTCCCGCGCAAGACGCGTGGCAAGCGGGTGCTCGGCCGCGATCGCAGCGAAAGTCACGCCCATGACGGTGTCCGCGCGCGTGGTGAACACGCGCAGCAGCTTCTTTTCGCCGTCGAGCTCGTACGGGAAGCCGAAGTTCACGCCGAAGCTCTTGCCGATCCAGTTCTGCTGCATGATCTTGACGCGCTCGGGCCAGCCGAGGCCTTCGAGGTCGCCCAGCAGTTCGTCGGCGTACTGCGTGATGCGCAGGTAGTACATCGGGATTTCGCGCTTTTCCACGAGCGCGCCCGAGCGCCAGCCGCGTCCGTCGATCACCTGCTCGTTGGCGAGCACGGTCTGATCGACCGGGTCCCAGTTCACCGTGCCGGTCTTCTTGTAGGCGATGCCCTTCTCCAGCATCTTCAGGAAGAACCACTGGTTCCACTTGTAGTAGTCGGGCTTGCAGGTGGCGATTTCGCGCGACCAGTCGATCGCGAG
>DATEJU010000638.1:0-3014 GCA_035277805.1 Paraburkholderia sp.
GAATGGAGTCAGCATGTATTTACCGGTTGTCACACGCGAGACAGTTGATTCGTGTAGGCCCAGCGTATCAGCAATCTCCCTCAAAACCAAGGGGCGCATGGCAATCTCGCCGTGCACGAAAAAGTTCTTCTGACGCTCGACAATCGCCTGCGCCACGCGCAGGATCGTCTCGAAGCGCTGCTGGATGTTCTTGATGAGCCAGCGCGCTTCCTGCAACTGCTGCCGCAGCGACCCGCTGCTCGGGTCGCCCCGGTTGTTGCGCAGGATGTTGGCGTACAGGTGGTTGATGCGCAGCTTCGGCACGACCTCCGGATTGAGCTCGGCGTGCCAGTTCTGGCCCGCCTTCTTCACGATGATGTCCGGCACCACGTAGTCCGCTTCGGCCTTGCCGTACGGCGCGCCCGGAAACGGTTCGAGCGAGCGGATCAGCGTATGCGCTTCGCGTAATTCGTCGTCGCCGGCCTTCAGTTGCTTGCGCAAGCGCGTGAAGTCGCGCGCGGCGAGCAGTTCCAGATGGTTCGACACGATCTCGAGCGCGAGCGTGCGCGTGGCCGACGAAGTGACGCGCAGCAACTGCAGCTTCAGGCATTCCGACGCCGAACGTGCACCCACGCCCGCCGGGTCGAAGCTGTGCAGGAGTGCGAGCGCCGCGTTCAGTTCGTCGCCGTCGACTTCGAGCTCTTCCGGGATATCGGCAAGAATTTCCTCACAGGTCGTCGAGAGGTAGCCGTCTTCGTCGAGCGATTCGATCAGGAACGTAATGAGCGCGCGGTCGCGCTGGCTCGCATTGGTCTCGCGCAGCTGCGCCATCAGATGGTCGCGCAGCGTGGTGGTCGATTCGTGGATTTGCAGCGGCGGCAGGTCGTCGTCGTCGGAGGCGCTGCCGGAGCGGCCGTAGTCGTCGAGGTTCCACTGGCTTGCCTCGCCGTTCGCGTCGCCGCCGAGGCCGTCGTATTCGTCTACGCCCTGCGGCTCGCCTTCGCCGCTTTCGTTGCCGCCGCCCGACGATGCCGCGCCGTTGCCGGCGCCTTGCATCGGTTCGGCGCCCGAGGACGTGGGCGGCTGGGCGATGACCGAGCCGTCCGCTGCCACGCGCAGCGGGCTCGCGATCCAGTCGTCCTCGTTCTCGAGCAGAGGGTTCTGCGCGATGGCGGTGGCGACTTCCTGCTGCAGTTCGAGCGTCGACAACTGCAGCAGCCGGATGGACTGTTGTAGCTGCGGAGTGAGCGCAAGATGCTGCGAGAGGCGGAGTTGGAGGCTGGCTTTCATGGCAGTGTGCGATTCATTGTAAAGAGTTTGCCACGCTCGCGATACCACGAAACATTCGCGAAAACGCGTGCTTTGCGATGGTGCACGACCAGCCGCGGGGGCGAATTTGGTGCGCAAACAGGCCTGCGCGAGACGCTCGCGCGCAAGCCTGCGCCGTTCGCGGCGCATAGGCTCCATTGGGCAAACGCCAACGGGCAAACACTGCGGAAAACTCAGGGGATTGAGTGCGCGGCGGGCGGCGCCTTTGCTGGCCGCACCTCGCCGTCCGCGCTTGCCAGGATACGGCGAGCGGGGGCCGGGGCGTGTACTCGACGCGCCCCGGACGGGCCGTGTTACATGCGGAAGTGTTCGCCGAGATAGACGCGGCGCACGTTCTCGTTCTCGATGATCTCGCCGGGGGCGCCCGCGGCGAGCACGCTGCCGTCGCTGATGATGTACGCGTGGTCGCAGATGCCAAGCGTCTCGCGCACGTTGTGGTCCGTGATCAGCACACCGATATTGCGCTGCTTGAGGAACTTCACGATCTTCTGGATTTCCAGCACGGCGATCGGATCGACGCCCGCGAACGGCTCATCGAGCAGGATGAAGCTCGGATCGGTCGCGAGTGCGCGTGCGATTTCCACGCGGCGGCGCTCGCCGCCCGAGAGCGAGAGCGCCGGATTGTCGCGCAGGTGCGCGATCTGAAGCTCATCGAGGAGCGCGTCGGAGCGCGTGGCGATGGCGTCCTTCGAGAGGCGCTTGCCGTGCTCGTCGGTTTGCAGCTCCAGCACCGCACGGATGTTCTCTTCCACGGTGAGCTTGCGGAATACCGATGCTTCCTGCGGCAGATACGACAGGCCGAGCGCCGCGCGCTTGTGAATCGGCAAGAGGCTGATGGACTCGCCGTCGAGGTCGATCTCGCCCGCGTCGAGCGGTACGAGCCCCACGATCATGTAGAACGACGTGGTCTTGCCCGCGCCGTTGGGCCCGAGCAGCCCGACCACTTCGCCGCTTTTCACGTCGAGCGAGACGTCCTTGACGACGGTGCGCGAGCCATAGCGTTTCTTGAGGTTGCGCACCACGAGCGAGCTCGTCTTGCCCGCGGCCGGGCGCTGATGGATAGGGGAGGCGATGGCGGTGTTCACTGTTGCGGCGCTCCCTTGATCGTCGTGGCGGGCGTGAGCGTGGCCGATGCGCCGGCGAGCGGCTGCGCGCCGCCGTTGCGCGGCGAGAGCATCGCACGCACGCGGCCCTTCGGGTTGCCGGGGCCGGCGACGTCCGAGCCCGACTTCGCGGTATAGAAGTCGTTCTGGCCGTCATAGGTGATGACGCTGCCATGAACCGTATCCATCACCGTCGAGAGGCCTTGCAGGCGACGCACCGTCGCACGCGTGGTGAGCGTGGTGAGATCCTGTTTGCCGTCGTAATCGATGCGCTCGGCGGTGCCGTCGACGTATTCGTCGATGCCCTCGCGCTTCTGGCGGAAGTAGGCGAGATTGGCGTCCGGCGTGCCCGGCGCCACTGTGCCGGTGGCGTACTGGTAGCCCTGCGGGTCTTGCGTGACGACGAGTTTGTCGGCCTTGATCAGGATCGTGCCCTTCGTGGCGACCACGTGGCCGGTGAAGATGGTCTGCTGCTTCAGGTCGTCATACGTCATGTTGTCCGCTTCGATGTTGAGCGGCTTGTTCTTGTCGGCGCGTTCGGCGTGCGCGGCCGGCGCGAAACCCGCGAGCGGGAGCGCGGCGGCGAGCGCGGTCAGCGCCGCG
>DATEJU010000639.1:0-2020 GCA_035277805.1 Paraburkholderia sp.
ATCAAGCTCGCGCGCAAGTGGGGCAAGAAGTTCCGCGACGGCGCCTACGAGATCATCACGTTCGACCACAGCTTCCACGGCCGCACGCTCGCGACGATGTCGGCCAGCGGCAAGCCCGGCTGGGACACGATCTACGCGCCACAGGTGCCGGGCTTCCCGAAGGCCGACTTGAACGACATCGCCTCGGTCGAGAAGCTCATCACGGGCAAGACCGTCGCCGTGATGCTCGAGCCGATCCAGGGCGAAGGCGGCGTGATTCCCGCCACGCGCGAATTCATGCAGGAACTGCGCGCGCTCACGAAGAAGCACGGCATCCTGCTGATCGTCGATGAAGTGCAGAGCGGCTGCGGCCGTGCGGGCACTCTCTTCGCCTACGAACTCTCGGGCATCGAGCCGGACATCATGACGCTCGGCAAGGGCATCGGCGGCGGCGTGCCGCTCGCGGCGCTGCTGGCGAAAAAGGAAATCGCCGTGTTCGAAGCGGGCGATCAGGGCGGCACGTACAACGGCAATCCGCTGATGACGGCCGCGGGCTATTCGGTGATCTCGCAACTGGTTGCGCCGGGCTTCCTCGAAGGCGTGCGCGCGCGCGGTCAGTATCTGCGCGAGAAGCTGCTGGAGCTGTCGGCGGAGCGCGGCTTCCAGGGCGAGCGCGGCGAAGGCCTCCTGCGCGCGCTGCTGCTCGGCAAGGACATCGGCCCTGAGATCGTCGAGAAGGCGCGCCTCATGCAACCGGACGGCCTGCTGCTCAACGCGGCGCGCCCGAATCTGCTGCGCTTCATGCCCGCGCTCAACGTGACGAACGAAGAGATCGACCAGATGATGGCGATGCTGCGCACGGTGCTCGATTCGCTGTAAGCACGCGAGAAAGGCACTCGTGTCCATTTCGATCCGCACCTTCGCCGTGGCCGATACCGACGCAGTGCTCGCGTTGTGGCTGGACGCGTTCCCCGAATACGGGGACGCGGGCCGGCCGCATCGCGATCCGCGCCTGTCGATCGCGAACAAGCTCGGTACGCAGCCCGAATTATTCTTCGTGGCGGTGCGCAATGAGGGCGACGACGATGACGAAGCCGGCAAGGTCGTCGGCACGGTGATGGCGGGTTACGATGGCCATCGCGGCTGGCTCTATTCGCTCGCCGTGGCTCGCGATGCGCGGCGCCTCGGCATCGGCACGCGGCTCGTGCGCCATGCGGAGCATGCACTGAGCTCGATGAGATGTCCGAAGCTCAATCTTCAGGTGCTCAGCAGCAAGCCCGACGTGCTCGCGTTCTACGACGCGCTCGGCTATCGTGCCGACGCGGTCGTGAGTCTCGGCAAGCGGCTCACTATGCAGGAATCCGAAGCAAACGCGTAACGACCTGCGCTCTACTCGCCACGCGATAAAAAAGCCGCATGGACTTCAAAGTCCATGCGGCTTTCGTTTTTTAGCGGTCGCAAAGATCGCCGAGGCTTACTCCCCGAGATACGCCGCGCGCACCTTCGGATCGTCGAGCATCTGCCTGGCGTCGCCCTCCATCGTCACGAGGCCCGAGTCCATCACGTAGCCCCGGTTCGCCGCCTGCAGCGCGAGACGCGCGTTCTGCTCCACCAGCAGCACCGTGATGCCCTCGCCCGAAATCGTGCGCACCACCTCGAAGATCTTCTCCACCATGATCGGTGAGAGACCCATCGACGGCTCGTCGAGCAACAAAAGCTTCGGCTTGCTGATGATCGCGCGCGCCATCGCCAGCATCTGCTGTTCGCCGCCCGAAAGCGTGCCCGCGAGCTGCGACGCGCGCTCCTTCAGGCGTGGGAAGAAGCCGAACATGCGGTCGACGTCCTTCTGGATGCCGTCCTTGTCGTTGCGCAGGTATGCGCCCATCTGCATGTTCTCGATGATCGACATGCGCGCGAAGATGCCACGGCCTTCCGGCACCATCGCCAGGCCGCGCTTGAGCAACTCATGTGCCGGCACGCCCTTGATCGACTGGCCCATGTACTCGATGTCCCCCGCCGAGTACGGCTTCAGGCCCGTGAT
>DATEJU010000640.1:0-4542 GCA_035277805.1 Paraburkholderia sp.
CCGCCTCCGCCGCGCCTGGCGCAGCGGCACCCGCCTTCGCGGGCGCCGCGCTCGCGTCCACGGCAGTCGATGGGCCCGAAAGCGCCGAGCGCGCCGCGACTGAAGCGCTCGAGCGGCTCGCGAATATCGGCGCCTGGTACGCCGAAGCCGATCCGTCCAACGCAATGGGTTTCCGTCTGCGGCGCATCGCCGTGTGGACCGGCATCGAACGCGTGCCGGTGGGCGCCGGCACGGACACCGTGCTGCCCGGCCCGATCCCGCCGCTGCAGGACGCACTGCGCGCGCTGCAGTCGCGCGCGGCGCACGCCGATCTCGTGAGCTTCGCCGAAACCCAGCTGCGTCAGCATCCGTTCTGGCTCGACCTGAACTGCGTGGCCGTGGCGGCGCTCGCGCAACTCGGCGAGACATGGGCCGCCGCGCGCAAAGAGGTGTGCAACGAAACCGCGAAGTTCGTCGACCGCATGACGGGCATCGCGCAGCTGAAGTTCGCCAACGGCGTGCCGTTCGCGAACGCGGACACCGTGCAATGGCTGCAGTCGCTCGCGGCGGGCAGCGGCGGCGAAGCCGCGGCGGCGCCCGATCCGCTCGCCGGCGCGCTGTCGCGTGCGCGTGCGCTCGCGGCCGAAGGCGAACTGGCCGACGCCGCGCAGTGCCTGCAGGACGCGATCGAGCGCAACGCCGCCGTGGGCGCGCGGCTGCGGCTGCGCACGGCGCTCTGCGACCTGCTGCTCGAGCATCGCCCGGGTGCGCGGCTCGATTCGTTCGCGCGCGCCGTGGTCGCGGAGATCGACCGCTACGGCGTCGCCGCATGGGACCCGGAGCTGGCCGCCGACGGCCTGCGCGCGGCCTGGGCGGTGCTTAGCCGCAACGACGAAAACCAGGCCGAGACCGACGCCCTGCTCGCGCGCATCGCGCCGCTGAACGCGGCCACGGCCGTGCGCCTGATTACCTGAGCGGCGCGGCGCCGCTTCGTACGCCCCCACCACGCACAACAAAACAAGCGAGAGACCATGAAGACGAACCCGGCAGTGACTCCCCATTTCCTGATGCGCCGGCGCGTGCTCGGCACGGCGCTGTGCGGCGCACTGAGCGCGTGCGGCGGCGGCTCGGTGGTCTCGCTCGGCCCGGACGGCCAGGTGTCGGACACCCAGGTCGACAACGCGCTGGCGCAGCTCGACGCGCTCGCCCGCAGCCTGATGGCGAGCTCGGGCATTCCCGGCATGTCGGTGGCGGTCGTGCGGGGTGCGAAGACCGTCTTCGCGAAAGGCTATGGCGTCACGAGCGTGAAAACGCAGCAGAGCGTCGACGCCGACACCGTGTTCCAGCTTGCTTCGGTATCCAAATCGGTCGGCGCGACGGTGGTCGCCGCGCAGGTCGGCAAGGGTGTCGTGAAGTGGGACACCCTCATGTCCAGCGTGCTGCCGTGGTTCACGCTGTCCGATCCGGCCGTCACCGCGGAGGTGACGGTCGGCGATCTCTACGCGCATCGCTCGGGATTGCCGGAGCACGCCGGCGACAGCCTCGAAGAGATCGGCTACGACCAGACGCAAATACTGCAACGTCTGCACTACCTCGCGCTCGACCCGTTCCGCACGACCTATCACTACACGAACTTCGGGCTCACCGCGGGCGCGGCCGGCGTCGCCGCCGCGGCGGGCACGGACTGGGCCACGCTCTCGCAACAGGCCATCTACGCGCCGCTCGGCATGACGCGCACCAGCTCGCTCTATGCCGATTTCGCCGCGCGCACCAACGCCGCGGCGGGCCACGTCCTGGTCAACGGCCAATACGTGCCAGGCCCGCTGCGCGACCCCGACCCGCAATCGCCGGCGGGCGGCGTCAGCTCGTCCGCGAACGACATGGCCCGATGGCTCGCGATGCTGCTCGGCAACGGCACCGTCAACGGCCAGACGGTGATTCCCGCCAGCGCGCTCCAGCCGGCACTCTCGCAGCAGATCCAGAGCCGCGCGGCCAGTGCGACGCTGCCGGCCTCGTATTACGGTTTCGGCTTCGTCGTGAGCACGCTCGACAGCGGCCGCGTGACGTTCAATCATTCCGGCGCGTTCACCACCGGCGCCGCGACCACCTTCATGGTCGTGCCGTCGATGAATCTCGCCATTGTCGTGCTCACCAACACGGCGCCGATCGGCGTGCCCGAAACGCTCGCCTACCAGTTCCTCGATCTCGTGCAGTACGGCTCGGCGCAGCGGGACTGGGCGACGTTCTTCAGCACGGTGTTCGGCCAGTACTCGAAACCCACGGGCGCGCTGGCGGGCGCAACGCCCCCTGCATCGCCGACACCCGCGCAGCCGCTCGCCAATTACGCGGGCGTCTACGCCAACGATTATTTCGGCCCGCTACAGGTGGTCGTCCAGAACAATGCGCTCGTGCTCACGCTCGGCCCCGCCGGCACCCAGTTCACCTGCACGCACTGGAACGGCGACGTGTTCAGCTACGTCCTGCCGCTCACGGAGGCGCCGGCCGGCTCGCGCTTCGAGGTCAGCTTCGCGGGGCAGCAGGTGACGCTCGACTATTTCAACGGCGAGGGCTTGGGGACGTTCACGCGCAGCGCGTAGCCGGGCGCTCAAATGCGCTTCGGCGGCGCGGCGCACGCCTGACTCGCCCGCCGTCGCGGCGCGCCTTACATGCCGTCGCCGCGCGCCGCGCCCGCGAGCACGGGTGCATGCCAGCAGGCGCCGATGATCGCGGGCAGCCCGAGCGCCGCGAGACTCGGCGCGCTGCCCGCGACGCTCGGCACCGAGGCCGGCAGCGGCGGATTCTGCGCGGCCATCTGATCGACGATGCTCAACTGCTGGCGTTGCGCCTGCGCGTCCTGGATCTGCTGCTTCTGCTCCGCCGTGGTCTTCTGCAGCGTCTCGTAGGTGTCGATCGTGCGCGCCGCGTCGAGCACCGTGTCGTTGCCCGTGAACGCGTAGCTCACCGTGAGCGTGCGCACGCCGAGCGCGTCGAGCGCGGCCTGATCCGCCGGGAAATCGGCCGGCACGAACTGGCGCTGGCCGTTGGCGAAGTCCTTGAGGAACGCGGCGACGCCAAGCGGACCCGGATAGCTGCGGGTCAGCACGAGATTGCCGATCTTGATCTGCAATCTCGTGTCGCCGCATTGGCCGGCCGTCCACGCAAAGCTGCTGCTCACCGGGAAGTTGTAGTTGTTGAGCGTCTGCACGCCGGCCGCGCACTGCACGGTGAGGATCGTCGCGTACGGCCTGGACTTCGCGCCCGCGTTGACGCCCGTGGGCTGCGCCGTGATCGTGAGCGGCACCGAGAGCGCACGGGCGGCGTCGGCCTGCTGCTTCGCCGTGGCCAGCGTCCGGTCGAGCTGGTCGAGCGTCTGCTGCGCCTGCAACTGGGCTTGTTGCGCCTGCAACTGCTGCGTCTGCTTTGCGGCGGCGCTGCGCTGCTGCGTCTGCTGCTGGGCGACCTGGCGTCCGAGCGCGCCGTTGAGCAGGGTCACGAAGGCCGGCGTGAACGGCACGCTGTAGCCCTGCGTCTGCACGACGTCGTAGCGGCTCGCGTCGCGCACGAGGAAGGGCTTGGCGGCCCCGTCCGCGAACGCCCACACCGTGCCCTTCGCGCCGAATAGCTGATCGACCGCCGCGCTCTTGTCGAGCGCGCCTTGCAGCGGCCACACCACGCTCGAGTCCCAGTTGCGCTGCAGCTCGCACGAGGTCTGCTGCTCGATGTAGCTCGAGAGGAAATCGAACGGCCCGCGAATCAGCCGCCAGGTCAGGAGATCGGAACCGTCGCCGGCGCCGATCAGCGTGTGCAGGCGCGTGAGCGGCTCCAGCGCGCCCATCATCAGCGAGGGCTGCGGCTGTGGCTGTGGCTGCGCGCTCGTCGCGACCTGGTGGAAATCCGCCGCGAGCTGATAGTCCTTGCCGCTGCCCGTGCCGCTGTCGATCGCCAGCTTGTTCAAGGCTCCGAGGTAAAGGCTCAGCGCATCCACGGCGCCCAGGTTGCTGTTGACGGTCTGGCCGCCCGCGGTCGGGCTGCCCGCCAGCGTCTCGCGGATGGCCGAGGCGCCCACCGCGTTGAGCGCGCCGGCCAGCTTGACGGCCCGGTTCGTCGCGCCAAGGCGTGTCGCCTGCTCGCGCAACTGCTGGAACTGCCGCGCGAGCGTGAGCCAGCCCGGCAGCGGCGCTTCGTCGGCGGCGGCCCCGCGCGAGGCGTCGAAGTCGTCCTTGAACTCGTCGGCGAGGCGTGCGATCAGGCGGAAGTACGGGCTCTGCGCGCCACTCACGGTGCCGAGCGCGGCGCGCCAGTCGGCCTCGTTCGAATACGGCGTCGCGCCGCTCGCGAACGCGTCGGTGAAGCGCTGCCACGCCGTCACGCGCTGCGCGCGATACCAACTGTCGAAGGCGGCGCGCTCGCGGTCGAACTGCGCCGTGTCGCTCACGGCCCCACGGATCTGCGCCGCGAGCCGGTCGAGCGCCTGCTTGCCCGCCACCGTGTAGACAGCCGGCACGACGACCTCGGGTGCGCTGGCCGCCTGCGCCATCTGCGGCGCCGGTGCGGTCTGGGTGG
>DATEJU010000641.1:0-8987 GCA_035277805.1 Paraburkholderia sp.
CGCGCGCTTCGAGTCGCTGCAGGCGTATTACACGATCGCGGGCCGCGACCTCGAGCGCGAGATCGTGCCGATGCTCGCGAGCGAAGGGCTCGGCCTGATGGTGTGGAGCCCGCTCGCGGGCGGCCTCCTGAGCGGCAAGTATGGGCGCGACCGCCAGGGCGAGGCGGGCAGCCGCCGCACCACGTTCGACTTTCCGCCCGTGGAGCGCGAGCGCGCATGGGATTGCGTCGACGCGATGCGCCCGATCGCCGAGAGCAAGGGCGTTTCGGTGGCGCAGATCGCGCTCGCGTGGCTCCTGCATCAGCGTGCGGTGACGACGGTGATCGTGGGCGCTAAGCGCGCCGATCAGCTCGACGACAACGTCGCGGCGACGAAGGTGAGGCTCTCCGCGCAAGAGCTCGCGGTTCTCGACGACGTGAGCGGCTTGCCCGCCGAATATCCGGGCTGGATGCTCGCGCGCCAGGGCGACGCGCGGCTGGCGCAGTTGCGTGAGACGCAGGGCGAGGAGCGCTGAGGAGCGAGGCGGGACGCGCGGCGACGTACGTGGTGCGCGCGTCTTGCAGCAGGGCGCCGCGCATGGGCGGGTCAATGCACGGCTGGCGCGGGGTTATCGGCTGGGTGGTTGCGCAGTCATTGCGCGGACGCCACCTTCAGGTGGTTCTTCACCGAGTTCACGCCCGACACGCCTTCGACCACCCGCCTGGCGTTGTCGCGGTCCTCGGCGCCCGGCACCGTGCCGGTCAGCGACACGACGCCCTTGCGCGTCTTCACGTGAATGTGCTGGGACTTCACGTTGCCGGCGGCCAGCAGTTCGGCCTTCACCTTGGTCGTAATGGTTGCGTCATCAACGTGTTGGCCGACGCTTTCGGAGCCGCCCGAGGGCGCCGCCGAAGGAGCGGTCGTGGTCGTCTGTGCGCCGGCAGCGAGCGCTAAAGTCATGCAGGCCACCCCCGCAACGGTCTTGAGCATCGGAATGCGCTTCATGCGTTTCTCCTTTTCCGTTGGTGTTCGCCGGGCAATGCCGCAAGGTCCATGCCGCGCTGCGTCAATTGCAGCGCGGACGGCGTCGCCAGCGTGCGCACCATGTGGGGCGCGGGCCGGCAGCGCGGCGCGAATCGGGGATGTGAGCGGGCAATCAGCGCTCGATCGGGGCGCAATCGAGTACGCAATCCGGCCCGTAATCGGGCACGCAATTTTTTTCGGGCGATTGTAAAAACGTTCGCCGGGCGGCGGAGATCGGGTGCCGGAATGGCGTACCCGCAAGCGGCGATCCCGTTATAAAACAAGCCTTTGTAAAAACTGGCATGGGTATTGCGTGGTCTCGGCCATTCACGTCAAACTCAAAAACAGGACAGCCATGCCTTCCATCGCGTTACACGCACGCCAGCATCTGGCGCTGACGCCGCGCCTGCAGCAGGCCGTGCGCCTGTTGCAGCTATCGTCGCTCGAATTCCAGCAGGAACTGCGCGAAGCGCTCGATAACAATCCGTTTCTCGAATACGTGCCGCCCGCGCAGGAGACCGGCGAAGCCGCCGAGGCCGCCGAAGGCGCGGCCGGCATCGGCGCGGCCGCGCCTTCGGCGACCACAGCCCCCGCCGATGTGCCCGAAGGCGATCTCGATGGTGGCATGGACAGCGCGGCGGAGGTCGGCATGGCGCCGGATGGCGCGAGCTACGGCGGCGAGCAGACTGCGTACAGCGACGAAGCCGCTGGCTACGGCGACGAAGGCGCATCGTACACCGCCGAGCTGCCGTTGCCGGGCGCGCCGCGCGCGTCGTCGGGCTATCGCGGCACGGAAGACGGCGAATCCGACGCCGCCGACTGGGTACGCGTGCCGATCTCGCTGCGCGAGCAGTTGCACGAGGCGCTGCGGCTCTCGCCGCTCGAAGACCTCGATCGCGCGGCGGTCCAGGTCGTGATCGAAGCACTCGACGACGACGGCTATCTGCGCCAGGAACTCGCCGATCTCGCCGACGTGGAAGGCTTGGGCGACACGCTCGACGAGGACCACCTGCGCGTCGCGCTGCGCGTCGTGCAGACGCTCGACCGGCCCGGCATCGGCGCGCGCTCGCTTGCGGAATGCCTCGCGCTGCAGATCGAAGCGATGCCCGAGGACACGCCGCACCGCGAGCTTGCGCATCGCATCGTCACCGGGCATCTGGAGCGCCTCGCGCGCCGCGAGCATGGCGAGCTGCAACGTCAGCTAGGTTGCGATGCGCAGTCGCTGCAGGCGGCGACTGCGCTCGTGCGCCGCCTCGATCCGAAGCCGGGCAATCACTATGGCCGCGCGGACGGCGGCTACGTGGTGCCGGACGTGATCGTGCGTCAGGTGCGCGGCCGCTGGGTGGTGAGCGTGAACCCGGCCATCGAGCCGCGCGCGCGCATCCACAAGCTCTATGCGGAGCTGTTCGCGCGCTCGGAGCAGACGAGCCGTTCGCCGCTCGCGCAGCAGTTGCAGGAGGCGCGCTGGCTGATTCGCAACGCGCACAAGCGCTGCGAGACGATCCTGCGCGTGGGCGAATGCATCGTTGCGCGCCAGAAGGCCTTTTTCCAGTATGGCGAGATCGCGCTGCGCCCGATGCTGCTGCGCGATGTCGCGGACGAGCTGGGCCTGCACGAGTCGACCGTGTCGCGCGCGACCGGCAACAAATACATGGCGACGCCGCGCGGCATCTTCGAGTTCAAGCGCTTTTTCCCGCGCGAGCTCGAGACGCGCACGGGCGGGACCTGTTCCGCCGCCGCCGTGCGCGCGCTCATCAAGGAGATGATCGACGCGGAGAATCCGTGCGATCCGCTTTCGGATGTCGTGCTCACGCAGGAGCTGGAAAAGCAGGGCGTGCGCGTGGCGCGCCGTACCGTCACGAAATACCGGCAGATGATGAAGCTGCCGGCAGCCGAGATGCGCCGGCAGCTTTAACGGTCGCTAACGGTCACGCGCCGCGCTCGCGCAGGCGCTCGGTCAGCGCCATCGCCGCGGCGGGATTGCGCTCCTTGTAGCCGCTGATCACGTAGAGATAGACGTCGCGTCCGGCCTTGGCCGCGAGCGGCGCGTCGAAGGTGGTGAGGTCGCCGGGGTTGCCGCCCTGTGCCCACGTGAGCGCGCGCTCGGCCCAGCGGTCGAGATCGGCGCTCGAATAGCCGAGGGGCTCGCCGTCGGCCGTGCCCATGATGCGGGCATAGACGAAGGGCGCGGAAACGTCGGCGATCTGCGGGTACTCCGAATCGCCGGACACGACGATCGCCGCCTGGCGCCGCCGCGCCAGCGCGACGAACTCCGGCGTACAGAAACTCTCGTGCCGTACCTCCAGCGCATGGCTTAGCGCCTGTCCATCGGCCTCGATGGGCAGCAGCTCGAGAAATCGTGCGTAGTCCTCTGGATCGAAGCGCTTGCCCGGCAGCAATTGCCAGTTGATCGGGCCGAGCTTGTGACGCAGATTCAGCACGCCGCCGGCCAGAAAACGCTCGATCGTTGGGCCGGCCTCGGCCAGCACGCGGCGGTTCATCGCGAAGCGTGGGCCCTTTACCGAGAACACGAAATCGTCGGGCGTCTCGTCGTGCCAGCGCATGAAGCTCGCGGGGCGCTGTGCGCCGTAATAGGTGCTGTTGATTTCCAGCGAACTCAGGTGGCGGCTCGCATAGTCGAGTTCGAGGCGCTGGGCGAGTCCTTCGGGATAGAACGTGCCGCGCCACGGCTGATAGATCCATCCTCCGATGCCGACGCGAATGCGGCCGGCTTTCGCGGGCGAAACAGGTGAGCGTGCCATTGAAATTGCGCCGTCGAGTCCGGAATTCCGCAGTTTAGCGCGGCTTTGGCGCATGACGGGCCGAAACGGCACCGTCGCAATAGTCAGGTTTCGAAAGCACGGTTATGCAGGCGTAATGCGGTACTGTTTGTACCACCACGCCGATTTTCAGACCGTTTTAGGCATAGTCTGATATTTTCCCCGTGGGCGTGAGGCTAATTTAGTCGATGTGTGTAAGACAAACCTCACTTGGAATATCAGATGCAGCCTCGTCCCTCGATGGAGCTAAGCGACGCGCAATGGCGCAGCGTCGAGCCGCTCTTCCATGAAATCCGTTCCAGCGGTCCGCGCCGCGGCCGCCCGGCGCATTGCCCGCGCGCCGTGTTCGGAGCCATTGTCTGGGTGCTTTCAACGGGCTCCGTCTGGGCGAAGCTGCCCGATCACTACCCCGACTTCCGCACCTGCCATCGCCGCTTCAAGATGTGGTTCGATGCCGGCCTCGTGCAACAGGCCATGGAGCGCCTCTACGGCGAAGAAGGCCTGGCCATGTGCGCGGCCATGAGCTCACGCATGCAGCCGTGGCGCGCGCCGGCCGGGCGCAAGGCGCCGCGTTTCCCGGTCGCGTTCTCGCTGCGCTGGCCGCTCGCCCGCACGTGAGTGCGCGAAACCGTTCGATGCGCTGAACGAATCCTCCTTTGCTGGGCTCGGTCAAATCCGCCCTTTGTGGGATTCGCCCCTGGTGCGCGATACTGTGAGGCTCAACGCAACGGAACCCACAGGACATGGCGCATTTCGACGTATTCAACGGCGACGCGGACGGCATCTGCGCGCTTCACCAGCTCCGTCTCGCCCGGCCGCGCGAGGCTACGCTCATCACCGGCGCGAAGCGCGACATCGCGCTCGTCAAGCGCGTGCATGCGCAGCCCGGCGACTCGCTCACGGTGCTGGACATCTCGTTCGACTCGAACCGCGAAGCGCTTTGCGCGCTGCTCGACCAGGGCGTCCACGTCGAGTACTTCGATCATCATCACGCCGGCGAGCTGCCGATGAACGTCAACCTCGCCGCGCACATCGACACCACGGCGCAGGTTTGCACGAGCGTACTGGTCGACCGCCATCTGCGCGGGCAGTACCGTCCGTGGGCGGTCGCGGCGGCGTTCGGCGACAACCTGCAGGCCACCGCGCACGCGCTCGCACGAGAAGCCGGGCTCAGTGAGGCGCAGGCCGCGCAGCTATGCGAACTGGGCGAGTCGATCAACTACAACGCCTACGGCGACAGCGTCGAAGACCTGTTCATCGCGCCGACTGCGCTCTACGAAACGCTCAAGCCCTACGCCGACCCGTTCGATTTCATCGCGTCGGAGCCGCTGGTGGCGCGCCTTTCGGCGTGCCGCCGCGAAGATCTCGAGCGCGCGCAGCAGATCACGCCCTTGTTCATGGTGCAGTACGGCAGCGTGTGCGTGCTCCCCGACGAGCCGTGGGCGCGCCGCGTGCGCGGCGTGTTCGCCAATGCCCTCGCGATCGAGGAGCCGTCGTGCGCCCACGCGGTGCTGAGCGTCAATCCCGACGGCAATTACGCCGTGAGCGTGCGCGCGCCGCTCACGAGCCCGCGTGGCGCCGACGAACTGTGCCGGGCGTTCCCGGGCGGCAGCGGCCGGGTGGGTGCGGCGGGTATCGATTGTCTCGACTCGGAGCGGCTCGACTTGTTCGTCACCGCGTTCGTGCGCGTGTTCGGACGCGCCGCGCCGCGCTGAGCGCCGCGTATGCGAGCCACACGGCCAGGACGGCCGGCGTGGCCCGCTTCATCCCGTGTTGTCCCACGTCGTTCCGTGTTGCCCCGCTTTGTCTCCGATCGCGCGTGCCCTCCCCTCAGCCGCCGCCGCCCGGGGCAGGTGCGCTCGTGCGCGACCAGCGCCAGTTACGGACCTCGGGCATGTCGTCGCCGTATTCGTCCACGTAGCGGCGGTGTGCGGCGAGCTTGTCGTGCAACGCCTGCCGCACATGCGTGGCGCGTTGCGCGAGTCCGTCCACACGGTCGATCACGGCTTCGCACAGGTGGTAGCGGTCCAGCCGGTTCACCACCGTCATGTCGAACGGCGTGGTCGTCGTGCCTTCCTCGATGAAACCGTGCACGTGGATGTCGCGTGATTGGCGCGCCGGTAGGTCAGGCGATGGATCAGCGACGGGTAGCTGTGATGCGCGAAGATCACCGGCCGGCTCGTCGTGAAGAGCGCATTGAAGTCGGCGTCGGAGAGACCGTGCGGATGACGGTCCGCCGGCTCGAGCGTCATCAGGTCCACCACGTTCACCACGCGCATCTTCAGATCGGGCAGCCAGCCGCGCAGCAGGTCGACCGCGGCGAGCGTCTCGAGCGTCGGCACGTCGCCGGCGCAGGCCATCACCACGTCGGGCTCGCCGCCTTCGTCGTTGCTCGCCCATGGCCAGATGCCGATGCCGTCCGCGCAATGGCGGATGGCGGCGTCCATGTCGAGCCACTGGGCCTGCGGCTGCTTGCCCGCCACAATGATGTTGATGCGGTTCCAGGTGCGCAGCACGTGATCGGTTACGGCGAGCAGCGTGTTGGCATCGGGCGGCAGGTAGACGCGCACCGTATCGGCCTTCTTGTTGACCGCATGGTCGATGAAGCCCGGGTCCTGGTGACTGAAGCCGTTATGGTCCTGGCGCCACACGTGCGAGGTCAGCAGGTAGTTCAGCGAAGGCAGGGGTCGCCGCCAGGGAATCTCGCGGATCACCTTCAGCCACTTCGCATGCTGGTTGAACATCGAATCGACGATGTGGATGAACGCTTCGTAGCACGACATGAAGCCGTGCCGGCCCGTCAGCAGATAGCCTTCGAGCCAGCCTTGGCAGGTGTGCTCGCTCAGGATCTCCATGACGCGGCCGTCCTGCGCGAGCTGGACGTCGTCGGGCGTCGTTTGCGCAAGCCACGTGCGCGCCGTCACGTCGAAGACATCGGACCAGCGGTTCGAGGCCGTTTCGTCCGGGCCGAAGATGCGAAAGTTGCGCGTGGGCTCGTTCACACGCATCACTTCGCGCAGGAACGCGCCCATCACGCGTGTCGCTTCGGCGTCCACCTGGCCAGGAGCGGGCACCTCCACCGCATGGCGCTCGAAGGCGGGCACGCGCAACTCGCGCACGCGGCCGCCGCCGTTCGAGCACGGGTTCGCGCTCATGCGGCGCTCGCCGCGCGGCGCAAGCGCGGCGATTTCGGGCGCGAGCCGGCCATGCGCGTCGAATAGCTCTTCGGGTCTGTAGCTGCGCATCCAGCTTTCGAGCAGCGCCAGATGGCCCGGCTTCGCGATGTTCGCAAGCGGCACCTGATGCGAGCGCCACGAGCCTTCGGTCTTCAGACCGTCGACGCTCTTCGGCCCGGTCCAGCCCTTGGGCGTGCGCAGCACGATCATCGGCCAGCAAGGGCGCTCGAGGTGCGCCTGCGGATCGGCTTGCGCCGCCTTGCGCGCGGCCTGCTGGATGCGCGCGATCTCGTCGAACGCGGTGTCGAAGGCGGCGGCCATCAGGCGGTGCGCGACGCCGGGGGCCTCGGCCTCCACGAAGATCGGCGCGTAGCCGTAGCCCTTCATGAGCGAGGCGAGCTCTTCGTCGCCGATGCGCGCGAGCACGGTCGGCCCGGCAATCTTGAAGCCGTTCAGATGCAGGATGGGCAGCACCGCGCCATCCGTGACCGGGTTGAGAAACTTGTTGGCGTGCCACGAGGTGGCGAGCGGCCCCGTTTCGGCCTCGCCGTCGCCGACCACGCACGCGGCGATCAGATCGGCGTTGTCGAACACCGCGCCGTACGCGTGCGAAAGCGCGTAGCCGAGCTTGCCGCCCTCGTGAATCGAGCCGGGCGTTTGCGGCGCAACGTGGCTTGGAATACCGCCCGGAAAGCTGAATTGCTTGAAGAGCCTCGCCATGCCTTCCTCGTCCTGCGGCACGTTTGGCCAGGTTTCGCTATACGTGCCTTCGAGCCAGGTGTTCGCGACGACGGCCGGCCCGCCGTGCCCCGGCCCCGCGATGAAGAGCACATCGAGATCGCGCTCGTTGATGATGCGGTTCAGGTGCGTGTAGAGAAAATTGAGGCCGGGCGTGGTCCCCCAGTGGCCAAGCAGGCGCGGCTTGACGTGAGCCAGTTGCAGCGGCTCGCGCAGCAGCGGATTGGCGAGCAGATAAATCTGCCCCACCGAAAGATAGTTGGCGGCGCGCCACCAGGCGTCCATGCGCTGCAGCAGTTCGTCGGAAAGCGGCGGGCGGGTGGAAGGGCGGATTGGGCTCATGCTGTGCTCCTCGCGCGGTGCTCCTTTCGATCGGCCAATGGTGCCACGCTCGCCGGGAGCGCTTCCTCTGGGTGTTCGCGCGCAGTCGTCGCGGTGCGCGCGCCGACCGCGTAACATGAGTGCTGTGTCCCCCGCGCATCGCGCGCCGCGGACGCCTCCCAGGACGTGAAACGCGAGCCTTGCATGGGGCCGGAGTAAAGGCTAAAGCACCCGCTCCGGCCGGCAGCTCTGCATGGAACAGGAGGACGACGATGCGAGCCATGCTGTTCGACGGTACGAGTCCGCGGCTGCGAGAAGCGGAGGTGCCCGACCCGGTTCCCGCGGCGGGCGAGCTGCTCATCGACGTTCATGCGTGCGGCGTGTGCCGCACCGATCTCCATGTGATCGACGGCGATCTCAAGCAGCCCAGGCGTCCGCTGATTCCAGGGCACGAAATCGTCGGCACGGTGGCGGCGCTTGGCCAGGGCGTCACGGGCTTCGCGCCCGGCGACCGCGTGGGCGTGCCGTGGCTCGGCCACACCTGCGGGCATTGCCGCTTCTGCCAGCGCGGACGCGAAAATCTCTGCGACGCGCCCGGCTTCACGGGCTACACGATTGACGGCGGCTACGCGGAGCGCACGGTCGCCGACGCCCATTACTGCTTTCATCTGCCGCGCCAGTACAGCGATGTCGAAGCCGCGCCGCTCCTGTGCGCCGGGCTGATCGGCTACCGCACGCTCGCGCTGGCCGGCGATGCGCTGTGTATCGGCATCTATGGATTCGGCGCGGCGGCGCATATCGTCGCGCAGCTCGCGCGGCACGAGGGCCGCACGGTGTACGCGTTGACGCGTCCAGGCGACCACGACGCACAGCGCTTCGCGCGGCGCCTGGGCGCGGCGTGGGCCGGCGGCAGCGATGAAGCGCCGCCCGAGCCGCTCGATGCCGCGCTGCTGTTCGCGCCCGTGGGCGC
>DATEJU010000642.1:0-19242 GCA_035277805.1 Paraburkholderia sp.
GCGCCCACGGCGACGGCCATCGGCACCTTGCCCGCGCAACGCGCGAGGTCGGCGGCGAGGTCGGCGTTCGCGAGCAGATGCGTGGCCTGCGCGTAGCCGTGCGGCACGACGCGCGACATGTTCCAGCGCACCCAGGCGCGCGAATCGGCGCTGGCGTGCGGCGAGAGCATATTGGCGCTGCGTTTCTGCGCCAGACCTTGCGGGCCAAGCTCGGCCAGCATCGCGAGACGCGCGTCGCGCCTCTCCGCGCGCACGGCGGGATCCGCTGCGCCGTAACCGCCTGCGGGCGAAATCAACAGCAAGCCGGCGACGCGTTCGGGATGCGCAGCGGCAAACGCACCCGCGATGATTGCGCCAAGCGAGTGGCCCACCAGCACGCAGCGCTCGATACCGAGCGCGTCGAGCCAATCGGCCAGCACGCGTGCATAGTCGGCGGCAACGGGCGACGCGCTCGCGACCGGCGTGGAAGCGCCATAACCCGGCGCATCCCACGCGAGCACGCGGCGCGGGTTTTCCACCCCTTCGCCCAGCGCCTCGAACTGCTGCACCCACGATGCCGCGCCGGAGCCAATGCCATGCAGTAGTACGAGCGGCAGTGCCTCTTTACCGCGCTCGCCGGCTGCCTCGCGATAGCTCACGCACGCCTCGCCGGCCCGGACCTCGCGCAGCGCAAAGCGCGCGAGACGCGTTTCGAGCGCGGCGGCTAATGAGGCGGCGGTGTCGATCGCTTCGTTCATGACTTCGTGTTCCGTTACGGGCGTTACTGCGTCGTGGGTGGTTGGCTGCGCTGCTTGACCGCCTCGCCTTACTTCGCTTCGCGCTTGATCTTCGCGAGCGGCGAATCCGGCGGGTAGGTCGGCGTGATGGGCTTGGGCGAGCCGAGCATCACGCACATCAGCGCGTCCTCTTCGCCGATGTTGATTTCCGTGCGGTACACGCCCGGCGGCACCGAGATCAGGTCGCGCTCGCCAAGCACGGCTTCCCACGTCTCGCCGTCCTTCTCGCAGATCACTTTCATCTTGCCGCGCAGCACGAAGAAGATTTCCTCGACGTCCATATGAATGTGGCTCGGGCCGATGTTGCCGGCCGGAATCACCATGGTCGAGAACGTGAAGCCACCCGCGGGCACGGTGTTCGTGTCCTTCGCGACACCGGTGCCGCCCGTGCCCACGTAGCGCATCTGCGCGCGGCGGTACTTCGGGTCGTAGTCGGCCTGGAACTTCAGGGCGTCCCAGTCGTAGCGGCGCGTTTCGTAGCGCGCCACGCGGCTGTTCATCCAGTCATCAAAACTCGCTTCGGCGGGACGGTCCCACGACTTGCGCTCGATATCGGCATCGGCCATCGCTTTCTCCTTGGATTCCTGCAGATTCATAATCGACCCAATCAATTCATCACGAAGCCGCCGTTCACCGGCAGCAGTTGTCCGGTCACGAAACGCGCCGCGTCGGACAGAAGGAACAACACCGGGCCCGTGACATCCTCGGGCACCTGGGCGCGCGGCAACGCGCGCCCTTCGAGGTAATACGTGTGACGCTCGGCGGGCACGTAGGCCGTGGCTTCCACTTCAGTGAGGCCAGGCGCAATGGCGTTGACAGTAATGCCGTCCGCGCCGAATTCGCGCGCGAGCGAATGCGTCATCGCAATCACGGCGCCCTTGCTCGCCACGTAGGCCAGCAGCCTCGGCGCGCCCCATAGTGCGGTGTCCGAAGCGATATTGACGATGGCGCCACGGCCCGACTCGCGCAGCCAGCGCTGCGCCGCCGCGCACATGAGCCAGGTGCCGCGCACGTTCACATCCATTACGGCGTCCCACGTGGCCACGCTGATCTCGTGCGCGAGCTTGCCGCCCGAGTTCGTGATCGCTGCGTTATTGATGAGCGCATCCACGCCGCCCATGCGTTGCGCGGCGCCATCGACGAATGCCGTAATGCTCTCGGGCTGCGCGAGATCGAGCGGCGCGAACGCCACGTCATGGCCCGCGGCGGCGAGCGATTTCGCCAGCGATTCGCCCGCTTCGTGCAGCACGTCGCCGAAGGTCACGCGCGCACCGGCTGCGGCCAGCGCGCTCACGAACGCGGCACCGAGTCCACGCGCGCCGCCCGTGACGATCACACGACGGCCGGCAAGCTTGGCGTCATGCATGGCTGTGCCCTGTGTCTTGCGCGGCGTTGCCCTGCTGGGCGCGCAACGCGTCCAGTTCGGCGAAGTGCTGCTGGGCGCGCTGGCGCAGCATGCGGCGCACGCGCGTCATGCCCACGTCGTGCTGATAGAGGAATTCGTGATCGCGCGCATTCGGCGCCATGCTTTCCAGCACGTAGCGGTCTTGCTCGAGCACGTCCCAGTGCAGGCCTTCAAGGCGGTTGCGATACATGAAGCGCCACGCGTCGCGCTGCCAGCCCAGCACCTTGCGGGTGCGCCAGAAATAGACCTGGCAGTTGTCGCCGTCCACGGGCACGGCAAAGCCGATGATGCCGAAGTTGCCGCCCGGCCCGAACTTCTTCTTGTACGGAATTGCGAGGCGCATCCACAGGCAGCCGGTTTCGCCGAGCTCGACCCAGTCGAAGTTCACGTCGCGCTGGCCGACCTTCTCGAACATCAAGCCGCTTTCGGTCTTGCGCACGCGCATGTCGGCCTGTTTGTCGCCTTCGGCCATCGAATGCGAGGTCGCGTGCAGATACGCGCCGTGCATCGGGTCCATCACGTTGTCGATGGCGTATTGGTAATTGCACTTCCAGTTGGACATGCAAAGGAAGCTTGCGTACTCCTCACCAACGAGCTCCTCGGGCAATTGCAGCGGCGCCGGCTCCTTGTGCGCTTCGTCGCCGAACCACAGGAAGACCGCGCCGGCGTGCTCTTGCGCCGGATACGACTTCACGCACTTCGTGCCTTCGAGCGGGCAGGCGGAAACGGCCGGCACGTTCTGCACAGTGCCGCTGCCGTCGACTTCGATGCCGTGGTACCAGCAGGCCACGCGGTTGCCGAGGTTCCAGCCGAGCGACAGACGCGCGCCGCGGTGCGGGCAGCGGTCTTCGAGCGCGTGGACCTGGCCGTCCTGATCGCGCCACAGCACGATCTGCTCGCCAAGGCGCGTGATGCCGATGGGCGCGTTGCCCACCTGCCAGCTCGGCGCAACGGGATACCAGTAGTTTTTGATGCCGCGGTCGAGATAGGCGCGAATCGGGTCAGCGCCGCCGGCGGCTTCGGGCGTGGGGGACGTCATGTGAGGGTCTCCGTGTTCAGTGTTGGCCGTGTTTGCGGGCGCTGGCTCATTCGGCGAGCAGACGGAATTCGGCGGTGAGGCGCTCGGCGCTCCAGGCCGCGCCTTCCGGCGTGCGAAAGCCGATGCGGTTCAGACCCGCCACCACTTCGTCGAGCTCGGTGGCGCCGGCTTCGAACACCTGTTCGAGCGCATCGCCGAAATCGTTCTCGTATTGCGTGGGTTCGGCCTTGCGCGTTTGCCAGACCATGTTCTCGGTCTGACCCGGCTGCTCGATCACGCCTTTGCCTGCGACGTTGTTCGGTTGCGGCGCGAGCCAGGGTTTGAGCAACGGATTGAACTTCACGGGGACTTCTCGCATGTCATTCCACCTTGATCTGAATTTCTTCGCCGGCGAGTCGCACCGCGTACGTCTTCAGATCGCGGCCGCCAGGCTCCTTGAGGCATTTCCCGGTTGGGATATGGAACACGGCTTCGTGCAGCGGGCATTCGACGGTGTCGCCATCGACGAAGCCTTGCGTCAGCAATGCGTATGCATGGGGGCAGACGTTTTCGAGCGCGTAGAGCGCGTCGCCCACCTTGTAGATGCCGATCTCCGTGCCGTCGAGCTTGTACTCGAGCGGCGCGTCTTCGGACAGATCGCCGGCATGCCCGGCGCAGCGCCATTGTTCAGACATTTCTCACCTTTCCCGATCAACCGTGTTCCATATAAGGAACATTAGTTTATGTATGGTCATTATAGAAACGTTCTCGGGGCGAGAAAACAGAAATCCGCTACGCCTGGGGAAAACACCGACTGCATCTCTGAAAGGTGACGGAGCGACGCCATCGAAGGTCTCGTTCAGGTTGCCAAAACGCTTACGATGCGGGCACTTACGCGCGTATCCGATAAACCGCAGTACGGCCGCACCTGGGGGAACTACCGTCCCAAAAAAGTATTTTGGCGTCTCGCGAGAGTCACTATACTTCGAGAAACGTTCCATCCACAGTATTACAAACCATGTATGGAACAAGCAGCACGGAACGCGAGCCGCCGGTAGAAGCGCGCCGCGCAACACAGAGGAATTGGGTCTGCCGGACAATCACGCCGGCCTTTCGTCATACGATCAGGAGTCCAAAGTTGAAACACGTCATTGCCGCGGGGTTGACGGGTATCTGCGCCGTCTCGTCTGCATGGGCGCAAAGCAGCGTCACGCTATATGGCAGTCTGGATGCGGGTGTGGCCTACATCAGCAACGTAGGCGGCCATTCGAAGTGGATGGAGGAGCAGGGCAACACGCAGCCCGACCGCTGGGGCCTGCGCGGCCAGGAAGATCTGGGCGGCGGGCTCAAGGCGATCTTCCAGCTCGAGAACGGTTTCTACACGAACACGGGTGCGATGGCGAAGGCCAACACGCTCTTCAACCGCCAGGCGTTCGTGGGCCTCGCCTCGAATCAGTACGGCTCGCTCACGCTCGGCCATCAGACGCCGTTTTCGTTCGACGTGCTCGGCCCGTTCAGCACGGCGTATCTGGGGTCGAGCTGGTATGCCTTCCACCCGGGCAACATCGACGAGCTCGCGGATACCGGCGTCGTGCCCTACGACAACTCGGTGAAATACCGCTCGCCCGCCTGGTACGGCTTCACGGCGGGCGCGATGTTCGGCTTCGGCAACACCACGAATTTCTCGACCGGCCGCACGATGAGCTTTTCGCTTAGTTATGCGAATGGTCCGTTCAAGGCCGGCGCGTCATGGTCGAACGAGCACGATCGCACGGTGTCGATGGCGACCACGGGCATCGCGACCTTCCAGGGTCAGCCCTCGGCCACCTATCTGGCCGACAAGGTGGAGAACATGGGCATCGGCGCGTCGTATTCGTTCGGCAAGCTGCTCGTGCACGGCCTCTATACGCGCACGAAGCTGGAATCCAACGGCCATTCGGACACGTTCCAGAGCTACGATGCCGGCGCGAACTACCAGTTCACGGCGTTCAACAGCGTCGTGGGCGGCGCCGCCACCTCCACGCTGGACGGCCGCCGCTGGAGCCAGGTGATGCTCGGCGACGTGTACTCGCTTTCGAAGCGCACGCAGGTCTATGTGAACGCGCTCTATGAGCACGCCAACTCGAACGCGCAAGCCGCCTTCTTCACGGCGGGCGTGTCGAGCGGGCGCAACCAGGCCATCGTGCTCGCGGGCATCCACCATTCCTTCTGATTAACCGGGTGCGCCGCGCTTCACGGCGCGGCGCACGCATCGACGCCTATCGAAGGACATCGGCGCGAATCAGAGCGCGTGCGAACTGCGGCTGCGCGCGGCAGGCGCTTGCGAGGCCTGGGCCGCGGTAGGGTCGCCGGGCGCGGGCCGGTAATTGAGCCGCGTCGACAAATCGATCGCCGCGGCACACACGGCGGCCACGAGCGGCGTGCGCTCGGCCTCGCCGATATCGGAGCGCGGCACCGTCGCCGTGAGCGCGGCCACGATGCGGCCCGACTGGTCACGCACTGGCGCGCTCACCACCGAAATGCCGGTCTCGAACGACGCTTCGCTCACCGCATAGCCTTGCTGCGCGAACTCGCGCACGCGCGCATAGAGATCGGCCACGGTCGCGGGCGTGCGTTCGGTATAGCGCTCGAGCTGCCTCTCCGGATAAAGCGCGCGCAATTCGGCAAGCGTGAGGTCGCCCATCAGCACCTGGCCGTGCACGGTGGCGTGCGCGGGCAGGCGCGTGCCCACATGGACCTTCACGGAGCTGAACATCGGCTCGCGCGTCTGCGCCTTCGCCACGAACACCACGTCGCGCTCGTCGCGGATCAGCAGATGCGTGGAGAGGCCGGTCGCGTCGCGCAGGCGCTCCAGCACCGGTGTGCCAAAGTCCGTGAGTTCGAGCGAGCTGAGATATTCGAAGCCGAGACGCAGCACCGCCACGCTCAGACGATATTGCTTGTCGCCGTTGGCACGCTCGATGAAGCCGAGCGCTTCGAGGGTCTGCAAGAGGCGAAACGTGGTCGTGCGCGGAATGCCGATGCGCCGCGAAAGCTCGGGCGCGCCCAGCACGGGTTCGCGCGCCGAGAATTCGGCAAGGATGCGCAGGCCGCGCTCGAGGCCCGGCACGAGATAGGTGGATGCGCCCGCGCCTTCTTCGTCGGCATGGGCGCTCGCCTCGCCTGCGTCGGTGTCGGCGTGCGTCTCCTCGGGTGGCAGCGCGGCGCGCTTGCCCGGCACCGCGCTGCGGCGCGTGGTGCCTGTCGTGTTCTTTGTGGCCATTGGCGGCTTGATTCAGCTTGATAGTCGGCTTGGATCGGGTGGACCCATCGGTCATGGAGGCAATGATAGCGCGAAGCGCCCCATCCGCCCTCAGCGCCTTCGCAGGCCGCTTCCTCGTCCGCACGCTCCAGCAAGTCCGGACCAGGTCCTGAACAGCGCCGCGCTCAGGCGCCCGCCCGCTCCGAATCTCGGCGCAAGCGCTCGCCTGCACTACAATCTCCCACTTGTGCCCGCTTTGCGCCTCATTTGCGCGGCTCATTCGCGCGGGCCGCCTCCCCAACGAACTCCGCCTCCCCCCATGCGCCTCCTTCACACCTCAGACTGGCATCTGGGCCAAAACTTCATGGGCAAGAGCCGCCAGGCCGAGCATCAGCAGCTCATCGACTGGCTCGTGGCCCAGGTCGACGCGCACGCCGTCGATGCCGTCCTGATCGCCGGCGACATCTTCGACACCGGCACGCCGCCCAGCTACGCGCGCGAGCTCTATAGCCAGCTCGTCGTGCGCCTGCGCGCGGCCGGCGTGACACTGCTGCTGCTCGGCGGCAATCATGACTCGGTGGCGACGCTGCGCGAAAGCAGTGCGTTATTGGAGCAGCTCTCGGCGCACGTGGTTCCGGCCGCCGACGCGCCCGCAAACCAGGTGCGCGTGCTGCCGCTGCGGACGCGGCGCGGGGACGGCAGCGAGAGTGGTAATGCGAACGACAGCGGCGGCGCGGGCGCGACGCCTGGCTGCGTGGTCTGCGCGGTGCCCTTCATTCGCGCACGCGACGTCATGCACAGCGAATATGGCCAGAGCGCCGAGCAAAAGCAGCAATCGCTGCAACTCGCGATCCAGGCCTACTATCAAGCCGTCCACACGGCAGCGGAAGACGTGCGCAAACAGTTGAGTGCGCAACCAGGTCGCAATGTGCCGCTCATCGCCACGGGCCATCTCACCACGGTGGGCGCGAGCGCGAGCGAATCGGTGCGCGAGATCTATGTGGGCGCGCTCGATGCGTTTCCCACCAGTGCCTTCCCGAGCGTGGACTATATCGCGCTCGGGCATATCCACAGGCCTCAGAAAGTGGGCGGCCACGAGCACATCCGCTATAGCGGCTCGCCCGTCGCATTGAGCTTCGACGAAGCCGCGCAGCAAAAGGAAGTCTTGCTCGTCGATCTGGGCGAAGCGGGCCTCGAGGCTGTCACGCCCCTGCCCGTGCCGGTGTTTCAGCCGCTCGTCGCGCTCAAGGGCAACCTGAAGTCGCTGCCCGGCGCTTTCGCCCAAACCGCGCAGGCCGCGCCCGACGCCACGCCGGAGCGGCCCGTCTGGCTCGAGGTGATCGTGGCCGAAGACGACTATCTGGCCGACCTCCCCGCGCGCATCCAGACGATGACCGAAGGCCTGCCGCTCGAAGTGCTGCGCATTCGGCGCGAGCGCGGCAATGCGGTGGCGCGGCTCTCGGGCGACGCTGGCGTCACGCTCGACGAGCTCGACCCGCTCGACGTGTTCACGCGCCGTCTCGCGCACGAGACCCTCGACGACGACGTGCGCAGCGCGCTCACCGAGCGCTACAAGAGCGTGCTCGCCGCCACCGTGGAGGGCGAGGCATGAAGATCCGCAGCCTGCGCCTGAAGAACCTGAACTCGCTCAAGGGCGAGTGGCACATCGACTTCACGAGGCCGCCGTTCGCCGAGAATGGCCTCTTCGCCATCACCGGCCCCACCGGGGCCGGCAAGTCGACGCTGCTCGATGCGATCTGCCTCGCGCTCTATCACGAGACGCCGCGCTTGAGGACGGTGTCCGCGTCGGCGAACGAGATCATGACGCGTCATACCGCGGACTGTCTCGCGGAAGTGGTGTTCGAGGTGAAGGGCGAGGTCTATCGCGCGTTCTGGAGCCAGCGCCGCGCGCGCGACAAGGTCGACGGCGCGTTGCAGGCGCCGCGCGTGGAGCTTGCGAGCGTGGCGCCCGAAGGCGGCGGCAATGGCGGCGATACGATCCTCACCACGCACATCAACGAGAAGCTCAAGCGCGTGACGGAAATCACGCGGCTCGACTTTCAGCGATTCACGCGCTCGATGCTCCTCGCGCAAGGCGGTTTTACGGCGTTCCTCAACGCGAATGCAAACGACCGCGCGGAATTGCTCGAGGAGCTCACCGGCACGGAGATTTACGGCGAAATCTCGCGCAAGGTCTTCGAACGCGCCGGTGAGGCGCGCGATGCGCTCAAGCAACTGCGCGCCAAAGCGGAAGGCATGGAGCTGCTGAGCGCCGGGCAACGCGAGACGATGGAGCAGGAGATCGGCACGCTCACGAGCCAACTGAACGCACTCGCGACGCAAGCGAAAACGCTGCAAGCGCAGCGCCAATGGCGCCGCGACCTCGCGCAAGCTGAAGCGGATGCGCAGTCGGCGCAAACGCGCCTTGCCGCGGCAGCCGGCGCGCTGGAGGCCGCCGCGCCCGAGCTCGCGCGCCTCGCGGCCAGCGAGCCCGCGCAGACGCTGCACCCGGCGTTTCAAGGCGTGCAGCAAACGGAAGCGACATGCAAGCAATCCAGCGCGGATCTCATTGCATTGCGCAGCGAACGCGCGGAGCGCTTCGCCGCGCAGCGGCGCGAGTACGGCACGACCGCCGCGCTGGCCGCAGGCATCGCACGCGGCGCACACGCGCAACTCATGAAGCTCGAAGCACAGAAACAGCAGTTCGATGCCTTTCGTAATGCCAACGAAAATCTCGCGCAGCTTGGCGAGCGGATCGGCGCGTGGCGTCAGCAATTCGAGCAGCGCCGTCGCACGCAAGCCGATATTGCTGCGCGAGAGAGGCAGCGCACCGACCTGGAGCGGCAACAGAGCGAGCAGCGCGCGAAACGCGAACGGCACGCCGCGACGCTCGCCGCCGCCGAACGCGCAAAGACCGAATCCGATGCGGGCCTGCAAGCGTTGCAGGCCGCACAGGAGCAGCGGCTTGGCGACCAGACTCTCGCACAGCTGCGCGACACCTGGCAAGCCGGGCAAGCGGCGTTCGGCCGCTGGCAGCAACTGGAGGCCGTGGCCGCACGCCGCCGCGCGCTCGCGGAAGAAGAGCGCGGGCTCGCGGCCAATCTGGCGCGCGTGGAACATGACATCGCCGCGCAAGACGAAGCGCTCAAGGCGCAGCAGTTGGAACAGGCGCAGTGTCAGGCCCGCGCGGACGACAAGCAGAAGCTGCTCGAGCAAGAACAGGTCATTCGCAGCCTCGCGCAACATCGCGAGCAGTTGCGGCCCGGCGAGGCGTGCCCGCTCTGCGGCTCGCTCGAACATCCCGCCATCGAGGCGTATCGCGCACTCGACGTATCGGCAACGCAAGCCGCGCTGCAAGCCGTGCGCGTCGAGCTGCAGGGTTTGGAGCGGCGTCTGCGCGGGACCGTGGAAGGGCTCTCCGCACTGCGCGCGACGCAGGCCCAACTACGTGCGCAGCACGAACGGCTCGCCGCGCGCACCGTCCAGGGCCGCGAAGAATGGGACGCAATCGTGGCGATGCTGCCTGCGCAGCCCGCCATCGATGAAGCCGCCTGGCAACGTGCCGAGGCGCTCGAAACGGCACGCGAAGCGGCCGGACAAGCGGCGCATAACATCAAGCAGCATCTGGACGCTGCCGAGCAAGCGGAAGAAGCGCTCGCACGTGCACGCGAAGCGAATGGCCGTTGCTCGGACGCGCTGCACGCCGCACGCGCGCACGCCGCATTGCTGGAGCAGTCGCTCAACGCGATGCAGGAGCGGCTTGCCGAGATCGCCCGGGAACGCGACGCGCTGCAAGCCGGCCTCGAACGCGAGGCGGATGCCTTGCTCGAATCGGTGCGCGCGGGCGGCTACGCGCTCAACGCCGTTCCCGAGGACAGCGCCGCCTGGCTGCAGGCGCGCGACGCCGAATGGCGCACGTGGCAAGACACGCAACGCCGCCTGCAGGCGCTCGAACAAGCGCTCGTGCGCCAGCGCGGGCAATCCGAAGCCGCGCAGGCGCAAGTGCAGGCGTGGCACGAGCGTTGCAAAGGCATCGGCGTGGAAATTTCGAAGTCCGTACCCACTGATCCAGCGCGCGGCCACCAGACAGCGTCCCTGTTCGACGAAGCCGATAATGGCGACGACATCGACGAAAACGCCACGCCGGAAGCCTTCGAAGCCGGCGTGGCGCGCGCCGGCGCGCTGACGCACGAACTTGCCGCGCTCGACGGCCAGCTCACTCATCTCGAGCGCACGCTCGCGCAGCAGCGCACCGCCTTCGACGAGGCTACGCAAACGTGGCACGCGGCGCTCGCCGGCAGCCCCTTCGCCGATCAGGCCGCCTTCCTCGCGGCGCTATTGCCCGCCGACACGCGCAAGCAGCTCCAGACGCTCAAACAGCAACGCGAGCAGGAGCACCAGACAGCGGGCGCATTGCTGCAAAGCGCGCGCGAAAAGCTCACGCGCCTGCAGGCGCAAGTGCTGACCGAAGCCACCCTCGACGCACTGGAAGCCCAGCTCGAAACGGTGGAGAAGGAAAGCGCCGCGCTCAACGAACGGCTGGGCCACCAACGCGGGCTGCTCGCGCGCGACGCGCAGCAGCGCGAGAGCCAGCGAGCGTTGTTCGAGCAGATCGACGCGCAAACCCACGACGCCGATCTCTGGCAACGGCTCGACGCGCTGATCGGCTCCGCGAAGGGCGACAAATTCCGCCGCTTCGCACAAGGGCTCACGCTCGACCATCTGCTCGCGCTCGCGAACCGTCACCTCGACCGCCTGCACGCACGCTATCTCCTGCGCCGCAAGTCGACGGGCGAGCTCGAGCTGGAGATCGTCGACGGCTGGCAAGCGGACGCTACGCGCGACACGCGCACGCTCTCGGGCGGCGAGAGCTTTCTCGTAAGCCTCGCGCTGGCGCTCGCGCTTTCGGATCTGGTGAGCCACAAGACCTCGATCGATTCGCTGTTCCTCGACGAGGGCTTCGGCACGCTCGACGGCGATACGCTGGAGATCGCGCTCGATGCGCTCGATACGCTTAACGCAAGCGGCAAGATGATCGGCGTGATCAGCCACGTCGACAGTCTCAAGGAGCGCATCGCCACGCAGATCCGTGTGGAAAAGGGCGGCGGGATTGGGCATTCGCGGCTGGTGATCTAGCCGCGCTGGTTAGGCGGCGTGCGGCGCGTCATGCACTCTGCACAGCGGCGCGCGCTTCAGCCCTGCTCCGCCTTGCGCGCGGCAATCTCGAGCATCGGCTCACCAAGGTCGTCGCAGCCGCGCGCCACGAGCGCTTCGCCCGCGCCGCGTATATCGCGCGCTTCCTTGTTCTGGCTGAGCTTGCTCTTGCCCACGAGGCGCGTGACCTCGATCTCCAGTCCGACGATCGCCTTGAGCATGGCGTCGAGATAATCCTGGGGGGCGTCGCCCATCTTCCAGGGCTTGGCCTCGTTCGCCTCGTGGGTGCGCGTCAAGCGGGCCACCACGCCGCGCACGAATTTTTCGTCGTCGCGGATGCAGATACGCCCGTGCGCGTGCACGACGACGTAATTCCACGTGGGCACCTGGCGGTGGGTTTCGTGCTTGCTCGGATACCAGGTGGGCGAAATATAAGCGTCGCCGGCGCGGAAGATGGCGAGCACTTCGTCGCCATCGGCCACGTCCTGCCAGAGCGGATTCGCGCGCGCGACGTGTGCGTGCAGCGTGCCCAGCGCGCCTTCATTGGCAAGGAGTTCGAACGGAATGTGATTGGCGTCCAGGCCGCTTGCGCCGTGCGTGACGAGCGTACCGAACGGATGCTGCGCGATGAGCGCGTGCAGGACTTCGGTGCGTGACTCGTCGAAATGGGCTGGGACGTACATGGCGGCTCCGCGTTGGGGCGGCGCTGACGGTGTTGGGGCCGCGCGCCTGTGACAATGATTTGTTATTGTCGCGCCAAACCGGCGCGGGCTGTAGAGCCAGCGCCGGGCGCCGGCGGGGAACCAGCGGCGTCGCGCGAGGGCGCGCCGCTTGCCGTCCTCATGGCGCGGCCGCTTCCCCCGCCAGTTCCACCACCACCCGCGGCAGCGCGCGAAACGCTGCGAGCGCATCCTCGCTCGCGCTCGCATGAGTGATGAGACGCCAGTCGCGCTCGATGGGGGTCCAGTGCTGCTGGCGCGCGCGGCCGAGCTTGTCGGCGTCCGCCAGCACGATGATCTGCGCCGCGCGCCGGATCATGCTGTCCTTGAGCGAGGCCTGCGGCGCGCTCGCTTCGCACAGGCCGAAGCCGGCGACCACGCCATCGGCACCCAGAAACGCCTTGTCCACGCTCACGCGCGTGAGCAACAACTCGGCCAGCGGCCCAATCGTGCTCATGCTGGATCTGCGCAAATCGCCGCCGAGCAGCGTGACGTGCACGCCGGGCGCGTTCGCGAGCGTCGTCACGGCAAGCAGATTGTTGGTGAGCACGTGCAGGTCGTTGCGCACGGCCAGGTGGCGAGCCATCGCCGCGCAGGTCGTGCCGCCGTCGAGCATCACCGTGTCGCCGTCGTGCACGTGGGCAGCGGCCGCGAGGGCGATGATCTCCTTCTGCTCGCGCTGCGCGGCCTTGCGCTCCTCCAGCGAGGCCTCGGGCTCGTGCACGCCCACGAGCGCCGTCGCGCCGCCATAGGTACGCAAGAGCCGGCGCTGCTTGTGCAGCACCGCCAGATCGCGGCGTATCGTGGCCTCCGAGACGCCCAGCGCCTCCGTCAACTGTTCGACGTTAGCCTCGCGCGTCTGCACGAGTTCGAGAATGGCGCGTTGACGATCGGATGCTTTCATTGCTATTGGACGGCTGCGTGGACAGGCGGGCGCCGTGTTGCCCCCCAAGACCCGGCGATCTTACACGAACGCGGGTCTGGCCCACGCGCGCACCCGTCCTGGCACCGCGTCGCCCGTGCCCGAGATTTCGAACGCCGTTCCGTAATCGACTGAAGTGCGGATCACTTCGAAGCCAACCGTCACGTTCACGACCGCTTCGGGGCCGAGCACCTTTACCGGGGCCGTGGCCGTGGCCCTGGTGGTGATAGATCGCCACCGCGAGGTCCCGGACGGCGCACGCCTGCGTGCTCAACAGCACATGTTCTCGTCGCACGGCGTCTCGTCGAAAGAGGCAGTAAAAAAACTCCGAAATCCGCAGCGCACTCGCCTTACCCGAAGACTACATCTCACGCGGGTCTCCAGCGCATGCAGCGACACGTCCCTGATTCGATCGCGACCCTACGCTGGCGAATTGCTGCCCACATCTCCATGCGCCTGCAGAGATGTCCGTATTGCTGCGTTACTCCAGAATGATTTTACGACACAGTGGTATTAGCTGCCCTGCCGGAATTCATGATGACGCGCCGACGGTGCGAAGACATGAAGGGCTCGTGACAACGGCGTCACGCAATCTCCGTGGCCCGGCTCTCTTACAAAATCGTCATCTTTCGATCACGCTGGCGCATTGCGCATACGCCATATTGAACCGAACGCAGCTTCCACCGAGGAAGCAAGCGCCACGCAGCGGGCAGGCAGGCGATTCAAATCGAAACACCCCTCTCGACCGCTTGCATGGCCGTTGTGCTGGCGCTCCGCCTAGCATGTTCAACCCGACTTCTTTTTTCGCGAAAGTCCAGCGAGAAGGAGATTCAGCATGAACGCCAGGTTCCCGATTGCTCTCATCGCACTTGCCGTCGCATTCGGCGCGACGGTGGCTGTGGTGCAAACACAGACACCGGGAAAAACGCGCGCGGAAGTGCAGCAGGAATTGGTTCAGGCCCGGCACGACGGCCTCACGCAGTCCACCCCTACCAGGTACCCGCCGAACGACGCGCAAATCGCACAAAACAAGGTAAGGCTTGTGTGGTCTCATTCCACCAGGATACCAGGTTCGACCCGAAGTTCCTAACACACGCTCTATCGCGATCCATCGATGCGCGTGCGATATTCGCTCGCCGCGCAGACGGGTCCGTAGCTCTCGCCAACCGCTTCACGCCCGTGCATGAAAAGCGCGTCGCGAATATCACACAGTGTGGCGTAGCGCGATACACCTTTTTTCTCTGCGGAACTTCTCTCCAATCTACCATCCGGGTTTTTTAATGATATCCAGCACTTGTCAGGTCAAGTCTTGTAGCTCGCTTGTCGCCATCGGTTTGCTGACCACGTTGACTGCATGCGCCGACAGGGCAGCACCGCCAGTAGCCGCTGCAGTGGATGCACAACCCTCTAATAGCGCGGTTCAGCGAGTCGCGAAAGTCAATGGGCCACTTTTAGGAAGCTTACCTAACATTTCGGCTGTCAACACCATTCCGACAATCGACTCGACCTCCTGGCAGACACTCGCGAGCCCGACCATACCAGGCCCGCTCAGGTACTCGAACGATCATACCGTGATCAAGGGCGGCGACGGCAACTGGCACATCATCGGCATCAACGGGAACGGCAGTGGCAACGTAGAAGTCGCCCTCTACCACACGATTCTATCGAGTCTCTATCCGCCGAAGCCGGTCAGCAACACCGGCTCGTACAGCGATCTCGACGCCTATGGCCAGGCTGCACCCATCGCTCAGTACTACGATAGGAACGGCACACCTTGCACCGCGTGGGCACCGTCGTCGATCAGGATCGGGAACACCGTCTATCTGCTGTATCACAGCGACCGCGACAACAATGGCTACTGCTCACGCCAGGCTTCGCGGCTCGAGATTCTGAAATCGACCGATCCGGCACTGCGCTCCTGGACGTCGGTGAACACCTACCCGACGGCGGCCTCGCCGAGTACGCCGGTCCGCTTCGAAATCTCGGTGACCGGTACGCCGTCGGACATGACAAGTTCGACCGCGCTATACAACACCGGCTGGCCAAATGAATTCCGCGATCCCGGCATTTTCCGCGACGATGATGGCACTTTTCTCCTGTATACCACCGCGTACAGTCGAAATTTGGGTCACTCCGTGGTGGCCGCCTACACTTCCAGCGACATGTTGAACTGGACGTACGCCGGCGCCGCTCTGACACTTGTGAATGGCGCAACGGATGTCAGTTGGTCGGCAGCCGAATCGCCATTCGTTTTCAAGCGAGATGGTTGGTACTATCTGTCCTTCACCGACACCAATTCGAATACCGCAACATACGAGAACACCGTCCTTCTGCGCTCGAAAGACCGGCTGAACTTCGGAACCTATGACGGCACCACGTTGCCGAAAACCGGCTCGAATTTTGTCGAGCGACTGAAGGTGCACGCACCCGAATACGTCCAGGACGATGCCGACCAGTGGTACATCACAACGTGCGGCTGGCCAAACATGTCGTCGGTGCCACAAGCACGGCAAGGCGTCGCGATCGCAAAGTTGCAATTCGCGGCGGCGGTACCAACCAACGGGCTGCAGGCATGGTATCCATTTGAACCTGGCGTGGCGACGGACACGTCGGGAAACAGTCACGACGGCACGTTCGTTGGCGACATTCAAGCGGTCACCGGCGTCGCCGGCCATGCAATATGGCTATCCAACGGTAGCTACGTATCGGTTGCGCCGATTGCCGTACAGGATGATTTCACCATCGATGGCTGGGTCAATCCTGCGAATGCACCGAGCAATCGCGACGGCCTCTTCTATACGGCCGAGGGTCGTGACTTCAACTTCCACGGCGGCTATCCTCGCTTCTGGAGTGGAACCGGCGACGTGGCGGTTTCGTCGGTGGCCGTGCCGAAAGGCGTATGGACTCACGTTGCCGTGACACGCGCAAACGGCACGCTGTCGATCTACGTGAACGGCGTCAAGACCGCACAAGGTACTTATGCCCTCCCGTTCAACATCGACTCGTTCGGTCGTACGGTCGCAGGTACGCTCACCGGCGGGCTCGACGAAGTCCACGTGTATAACCGTGCGCTGAGTGCGGCGGAGATCGGCGCTCTGCGCTCATTGCAGGCGCCCACCAACGGGCTGATGGCGTCGTACGCGTTCGAGCAAACAGACATCGGGGTTGGCACCGACAAATCGGGTAACGGCCATGTTGGCAAACTCGCAGGTGCGGCAGGTACATTGACGGGCATCGTCGATAACGCGCTGTCGTTGTCCGGCAACAGCTACATGTCGGTTGCGCCTGGTGCGTTGGGCGGCGACTTCACGGTCGATGGCTGGGTCAACACCCGCTCTACGCCAACCAATCGCGACGGCCTTTTCCATTCTGCCGAGGGCTACGACCTCAACTTCCATGGTGGCTATCCGCGCTTCTGGGCCGGATCGCGAGACGTGCTGGTTTCGTCGGTGGCCGTGCCGCCTGGTTTCTGGACCCATGTCGCGCTGACGCGTTCAAACGGCTTGATGTCAATCTATGTGAACGGCACCAGGACTGCACAGGGCACGTTCAACGGCACGCTCAGTATCGATTCGGTCGGGCGCACCGTTGCGGGTACTCTCACCGGCGCGCTGGATGAGGTGCACGTCTACAATCGCGCGCTGAGCGCGTCCGAGATCGCGACTCTTATGCAAACTTCGTCTGTGGGAGTTGGTTCGTCGAGCGCGCCTTAAGCGTCGGGACGTGGTTCCACTTGATGATGCGATTGCGCCGACAGCCAACTGTGCTATCGGCGCAACGATGGGGCGGCGGACAATCGCGCCGCGCACACTGGCTCGCACAAAGCGCGATGTGGTGATCCGCTACGACGCGGGCACGCTATCCGATGGGGCAGGCCAAGCCACCATCGCATCCGTTATTGCCATTGCGCTCCAGCAGAGCCAACAGCTTCGCAATGCGCCGGCGCTGCGTAACCACCAGATCGTAATTCTGCTCGAGAGTGCACAGACGCTTCTTCCAGTAATCGTTGTCGATGCCGCACAAAGCCGCGGTCCCCTGCGTGTGGCTCATGTACTCAACCAGGCGCTCGACGTGCCCAAGCTCGGTATCGGCGAGGCTGGCTGGCAGCAGGCTGCCGGCGTTTGGTCTCTGTGGCTGCTGTTTGGAACGCGTTATTTTTTGCCTGTGATTGTAGTGACCGGCCACCCGCCACGGGCCGGCCGAAGCATCGGCGCCGCCGGTCGATCTGCCCCCTACCCGCTTCGCGATGCGCAAGGTGTTCCCCGGCCTCCCCTCGTCCGGCAATGCCCCGAAGGCGACTGATAACCCGTTGCCCTACGACAATGCCCAGGCTTGCCCGGCAGGCTTGACTGTGCGTCTCGTATTTTTGCCCTCATCGTGTTCAGGCTGCTCCCTCACCGCGCAAAGTACCTATCGTGCAGCGCCTCCACGTCCACCTCCTTCGCGCGCGCGGCAAACGTGATCTTGCCGCCCTGCATGAGATAAACCTGGTCGGCGAGCCGCAGCGCCATATGCGTATTCTGCTCGACCAGCACGATAGTGCGCCCCGCCGCCTTCAGCCGCTCGAGAATCGCGAACACCTCCTGCACCATCACGGGCGCGAGCCCGAGCGAAGGCTCGTCGATCAGCATCAGTTGTGGCGCCGACATGAGGCCGCGCCCAAGTGCGAGCATTTGCGCCTGGCCGCCCGAGAGCGTGCCCGCCGGCAGCGCGCGGCGCTCCTCGAGCAGCGGAAACAGCGCGTAGACCTCTTCGATCCGCCGGGCGGCCCCGGCGCGGCGCGTCTTCGCGAACGCGCCCAGCATGAGGTTCTCTTCGATCGACATATCGCGGAAGATCATGCGGCCCTCGGGCACCATCGCAATGCCGCGCTGCGCCATGTCCCACGTGGGCACGCCCGCGAGCGCCGCACCATCGAAGGCGATCTGGCCGCGTTCGAGCGGCACGAGCCCCATGATCGCGCGCAGCAGCGTGGTCTTGCCCGCGCCGTTCGGGCCCACGAGGCCCACCACGTCGTGCGTGCCGAGCGTGAGCGAGACGCCGCTCACCGCCGTGACGCCGCCAAAGCGAATCGACACGTCCTGCAATTGCAGCTCGGTTTTCGCTTCAGCCTGCTGCATAGACACCTCGCCGGGTACGTTTCAGGCGCAGCGCGGTCAGGCCCGCGGGACTCACGATGATCATCGCCACGAGCAGCATGCCGAGCACGATCTGATGCCCGGTGGGCAGCAGGCTCTTGAGCACCAGTTGATCGATCAGATACACCGACACCGCGCCCACCAGCGGCCCGAGTATCGTGCGATAGCCGCCGCAGATCGCCGCGATGATGGGCACCACGGCCCAGCTCGCGTTGAATGCGTAGTCGGGTTCGAGAAAGTTGATGTAGTGCGCATTGAAGGCGCCCACGAGCCCCGTCATGAACGCGGAGAGCATCAGCATCGCGAGCTTGAGCATCACGCTGTTCACACCCACCACGCGCGTGGCGTCCTCCGACTCGTGCATCGCGCGCAGTGCGAGCCCCACGTGCGAGCCGCGCAGCTTCGCATAGACCAAGGCGAACACGAGCACGATCGTCAGGATCACCAGGTAACCGCCGCTCTTGCTGCCGAAGTCGAAGCCCGCCAGCTCAGGCAGCGAGGGAATGCTCGAAAGCCCGCTCGCGCCGCCCGTGAGCCCCGACCATTCGGTCGCCACGATGCGAAAGATCTGCGCGTAAGCGAGGATCGCCAGCGCGAAATACGGCCCCTTCAAGCGCAACGCGAGCGCGATGCCCGCAATCGTGAGCGAGGCCACGGCGAGACTCATCAAATAGAGGTTCTGGCCGAGCGCGAGCGGCACGGCCACATAGAGCACGGCCAGCGTCACGGCCAGCGCCGCGAGACGCGAAGCGGGCCACGCCGTGCGGACGGCTTGCTGATTCAACTTCGTCGTCATCGGCCTTACCCCCTTCTCTTCGCCACGCCGAACAGGCCGTTAGGCAGCACGTACAGCACGATCAGGAACAGCA
>DATEJU010000643.1:0-10695 GCA_035277805.1 Paraburkholderia sp.
AGATCGGTCGGCATGGCTAGGTGAAAGTGCGGAGTTGTCGTATGTCGATGTTCAAATATTATATATAAAAATGCGCATCGAACCCCGGTGCTTTCCCTAGACGCCATAACAAACACTATTCGATGGCGCGTCGTTAATTCCCTTAAAGAGACATGGCCATGCCGACAACGCTGGATCGAGAGATACGCGCCACGCGCGCCAGGAAGACGCCGCTCAACCGGTCGCAGATCACCGGTTTCTGGGGCGCGTGGGCCGGCTGGACGCTCGACGGAATGGATTCGTTCATCTACGCGCTCGTGCTCGCCCCGGCGCTGACGGAATTGCTGCCGCGCTCGGGCTACGCGGCGACGCCGGCGAACGTGGGTCTCGCGGGCTCGATTCTGTTCGCGCTCTTTCTGGTGGGGTGGGGCCTGTCGTTCATCTGGGGGCCGATGGCGGACCGCTTCGGCCGCACGCGTGTGCTGGCGGGCACGATCTTCATGTTCGCGATCTTCACGGGTCTCTCGGCCACCGCACAGAGCGTCTGGGCGCTCGGCATCTACCGCTTTCTGGCGGGCGTGGGCATCGGCGGCGAATGGGCGCTCGCGGGTACCTACGTGGCCGAGTCGTGGCCCGAGGATCGCCGCAAGATGGGGGCGGGCTATCTGCAGACCGGCTATTACGCGGGCTTTTTCATCGCTGCGGCGCTCAACTACACGGTGGGCGTGCACTTCGGCTGGCGCGCGATGTTCCTCACGGGCGCGATTCCCGTGGTGATCGCCATTTTCGTGCTCACGCGCGTGGAAGAGCCGACCACATGGCAGCGCTCCGAGGCAAGCCACGTGCATCGCGGCCACCCGCTGCGCGAGATCGTCGGCAGTGCTTACCGCATTCGCACCGTGGTGGCGTGCGCGCTCTTGACCATCGCGATCATCGGTTTGTGGGCGGGCGCCGTGTACGAGCCGTCCGCCGTGATCCAGCTCGCGACCCGCGCGGGCGCGAGCAAGGCCGAGGCCATCCGGACCGCTTCGATCGCTACGGGCATTCTCTCCATTGGTACGATTCTGGGCTGCCTCGCGCTGCCGCCGATGGCCGAGCGCATCGGGCGCAAGTGGACGCTCGCGGTCTACTTCGCGGGCATGGCGGTGACGATTGCGGCGAGCTTCGGCTGGGCTTACTACCTCGAGAACGGGCTCGTGCCGTTCATCGCGATCCTGTTCGTGCTGGGCTTTTTCGGCGGTAACTTTGCGCTCTTCAGCCTCTGGCTGCCGGAGCAGTTCGAGACGCGCGTGCGGGCCACGGCGTTCGCGTTCTGCACCTCGTTCGGGCGCTTTGTGGGCGCGGGCGTGAACTTCCTGCTGGGCGCCGCAGTGCTGCATATGCACACGTTGGGCGTGCCGGTCGCGCTCACGGCGCTCGCGTTCGTACTCGGGCTGCTCATCATTCCGTTCGCACCGGAGACCAGGGGCGAGACGCTGCCTACGTGAGGCGTGTTTCGAATCGTTTTTCCACGACCCCGGGCGGCGCGTTTCAGCGCCGTCTGAGCGCGAGCCCCACCGGCAAGAGGCGCCAGCCGAGATTCACGCCGAGGCTCGCCGTCACGATCAGGACCATGCCCGCGAGTTGCGGCACGCTGAGGGCACGGCCATAGACGATGGCATCGACGGCGATGGCCGTGAGCGGATAGACGAACAGCAGCACGGCGATCACGGGCGTGGTGAGCTTGGGCAGCGCGCCGTAGATCAGCACATAGGACAGCCCCGTATGCAGCACGCCCATGCCGACGAGCCAGCCCCATTGCGCGGGCGAAATATGCGCGAGCTCGAGCGGCGCGACGAAGGGCGCGATGAGCGGCAGACACACCGAGCCCACCGCGCATTGCGTGAGCGTGAGCAGATGCGGGCGGAAATCGCGCAGGCTCTTCGCGATCAGCGTGACGCTCGCATAGAGCACGGAGCCGCCCAGCGCTTCGGCCAGACCGATCAGATAGCGCGGATGGTCCGCGACATGGCTTTGCGCGAGCACACCCGAGGCGAGCACGAGGCCCACGAAGGCAATCGCGATCCAGCCGAGCCGGTCCGCGCCCAGCCGCTCGTGAAAGAGCGCCGCGCCCATCAGCACGACCCAGAACGGCTGCACATGAAACACGACCGTCGCGACCGCGATGCTCGTGCGATGAATCGAATCGAAGAAGCCCACCCACTGCGTGACCATCAGCACGCCCGAGACGAACGCGAGCGCGAACGTGCGGCGCGTGAACTGGCGCGGCGAAAGCCAGCCTTTCCACGCGCAATACGCGGCGAGCGCGAGCATGCCGAAGAAGCAGCGAAAGAACACGAGCGTGAGCGCGCCAAGGCGCGCCTCTTCGACAAAGATGCCGATCGTGCCCATCAGGAGCCCGCCGCCCGCGAGCATGAAGACGCCCTCGCGGCGGCCGGTGTGGAGTTCGGATTGCATGGCCGGAACCCGTAAATACGTGAATAGAAAGCGTGTTGAAAACCGGCTCAGTATTCGTCAGTTGCAGGGTATCGGCAAACGAATTAAATTGAAGAATTCCATCAACGTGGCTTATGAATCATGAATCCCGAGTTCGACCTCGACCTGTTGCGCACCTTCGCGGCCGTCGCGGATGCGGGCAGCTTCACGAAGGCGGCCGTGACCGTGCATCGCTCGCAGGCGGCGGTGAGCATGCAGATCAAGCGGCTGGAGCAGATGCTCGGCACTACGCTGTTCACGCGCGACACGCGCAATCTCGCGCTCACGCGACCGGGCAATACGCTGCTGGAATACGCGCGGCGCGCGCTTGATTTGCAGGAAGAGGCCTGGTCCGCGCTGGTGCGCCCCGAGGTGACGGGCCGCGTGGTGCTGGGCGCGCCCGACGACTACATGGCCGCGTTGCTTTCCCCCGTGCTGCGGCGCTTTTCGACGCTTTATCCGCATGTGGAGATCGAGATCGTGTGCGCGCAGAGCGTGGCGCTCGGGCCGATGCTGGCGGACAACAAGATCGACGTCGCCTTCGTCACGCGCGACAAGAAGTTGCGCGGCGAGTTCGTGCGCAGCGAGGACATGGTGTGGGTGGGCTCGCCCGACGATCCGGCGCCGCTCTCGATGTCGCCGCTGCCAGTGGGCCTGTATGAGCATGGCAGCGTGGCGCGCGCGCATACGGTGGCCGCGCTCGATGCTGCGCGCATTCGCTATCGCGCGGCCTATAGCAGCGCGAGCCTGATGGGGCTGATGGCGACGGTGGAGGCGGGCATCGCGGTGGTGGCGCTCACGCGCTGCAGCGTGCCGCCGCGCTTCGAAATCCTCGGCGAGGCGCAGGGGCTGCCGAAGATCGAGCCGCTCGACATCATCGTCGCGCGCAGCGTGAAGTCGAACCGGCCGACTTGCGATTACTTCGTACAACAGATGGTTCAGGATCTTTCGGTAAGGCGTCAGCGGGGCTGACGGGCGAGCGCCCTTGTCGTCCGCGTGTTATCGAGGATAAACGCTGACCTCGCCGCCCACCACGATGCGCACGCGCTCGCCGGCGCGCGGCGTGCGGTAGCCTGGCACGCGGGCGCGCAGCGTCGTCGGCGTGCCCGCGAGCTCCAGCGTGAGCGCCGCGTCTTGCCCCTGGAAGGTGACCTCGCGCACGAGCGCGTCGAGCGCACCGTCGCGCGTTGCGGTTTGCGCCAGCACGTCGATCTGCTCCGGGCGCAGCATCACGTCGACATCGCCGTCTTCGGGCCGCGCGCCTTCGGCGAGTGGCAACGTGCCCAGCGCGCAATGCGCCGCGCCCGCGGCGACGCGCCCCGGCAGCAGCACCGCCTCGCCCACGAACGCCGCGAGCTCGCGCGTGACGGGGCGGCGGTAGAGCGTTTGCGGCGCTGCGGTCTGCATGAGACGTCCGCGCCACAGCACGGCCACTTCATGGCCGAGCGAGAGCGCCTCGGCCTGGTCGTGCGTGACCAGCACGGCGGTCGCACCGGCGGCCGCGAGCGCGCGCGCCACGGCTTCGCGCGTTTCCACGCGCAACGCGGCGTCGAGCGACGAGAACGGCTCGTCGAGCATCACGAGACCCGGCGCGGGAGCGAGTGCACGCGCGAGCGCCACGCGCTGCTGCTGCCCGCCCGAGAGCTGCTGCGGCGCGCGATTTGCGTAGGACTGCGGCAGACCGACAAGCTCCAGCAATTCGGCCACGCGATGCTGCGTGCGCCGTTGCGCGCGCGGGAGTCCGAACACGATGTTCTCGGCGACGCTCAGGTGCGGAAAAAGTGCGCCTTCCTGCGGCACGTAGCCGATCTGCCGCTGCTCGGCGGGCAGATGCAGCGACTCGCCGGCCACGCGCAGACCGCCGATTTCGATCGTGCCCGCATCGGCGCGCTCGAATCCGCATAGCAGGCGCAGCAGCGTGGTCTTGCCGCTGCCCGAGGGGCCGAGCAGCGCGACCAGCGTGCCCGAGTTCACCGTGAGGTGGACGTCGTGCAGCACGGGATGGCCGTCGAAGGACTTGGAGACGCCGGAAATGCGAAGTGTGCTCATGGACGTAACGGGCTGAACGGAGGCGAAACAATCAGGAGGCGTCGGCGGGCGGAGCTTCATCCGCTGGCGCAGACGAAGGCCCGGGCGCGTGTGCCGCGAGCGCCGACTTGCCCGCGAACGCGAACAGCAGCCCCGAAGCCGCGAGCGAGAGCGCGGTGAGCAGCGCCGCATAGGGCGCGGCGGCGGCGAACGCGAGCGTCGAGGTATCGGACCATACCTGGGTGGCGAGCGTTTGCGTACCGATGGGCGCGAGCAGCAACGTCGCGTTCAGCTCGGTCACAACGGAGATGAACACCATCGAAGCAGCCGCGCCCAAACCCGGCCCCGCGAGCGGCAGCACGACGCGGCGCAGCGTGGCGAACCAGCCGAGCCCGAGCGCGCGCGCGGTTTCTTCGAGCCGCTGCTGCGCCTGCAGCAACGCCGCGTGCACGCTCACGAGCGCGAGCGGCAGGAACAGGATCGCGTAGGCGACGATCAGGAGCGTGGTGCCCTGGTAGAGCGGCTCGAGCGCGCGCACGGCGAGCGAGACGATGGCGAGCGCGATGACGAGTCCCGGCACGCCCTGTGCGATGAAAGCGGCGCGCTCAAGGAAAGTGGCCGCGCGACTCGGGAAGCGCGCGAGCAGCCAGGCAAGCGGCAGCGCAAGCAGCGTCGTGAAGACGGCCGCAATGAGCCCGAGCCGCAGCGACGCCAACGTGGTCGAGAACAGCAGCTCCGGCGAGACGTCGGCGGGCGTGATCGCGGCGGCGCCGGGCTGTGTGAGCCAATAGCCGATCATCCCGAGCGGTACGCCGAGCGTGCCCACGTTGAGCGCGACGAAGCCCGCCGCGACGGGCCAGCGCCAGCGGCCGAGCGCGTGGCGCACGCCCGCGCGCCGGGTGCCGCGATCGACGCGCTCGTAACGTGCGCGTCCGCGCACGCGGAACTCGAACACGAGGCACACGAGACACAGCACGATCAGCACGCACGCGAGCAGCGAAGCGCCGCCGCCATCGAAGCTCGTGCGGTATTCCGCGAAAATCTCGGTGGTGAAAGTGCGAAAGCGCAGCAGTGTGAACGCGCCGAATTCGGCAAGCACGCCGAGCGCGACCAGCAGCATCGAGCCGAGCAGTGCGGGGCGCAATTGCGGCAGCACCACGCGCACGAAGGTGGTCCAGCGGTTGCAGCCGAGTGCGCGCGCGCATTCTTCGAGCGCGGGATCGAGCCCGCGCAGCGCGGCGGCCACGGGCAGATACACGAGCGGGAAATAGGCGGTCGTGATGACGATGAGCGCGCCCAGAAAGTCCTGCAGATCGAGGCTCAGCGAAACCCACGCATAGCTCGTGACGAACGCCGGCATCGCAAGCGGCGCGGCGGCGAGCAAGGCCCACACGCGGCGCCCCGGCACGTCGGTGCGCTCGACGAACCAGGCGAGCGCGGTGCCGAGCACCGCCGAGGCAAGCGTCGCGCTCACGGTGATGCTCAGCGTGTTGACGAGGAGCTCGCCAACGAGCGGCCTGAACAGGAGCTCCGCTGCATCGGCAAAGCCGAACGAAAGCGCGCGCCAGAACGTCAGCGCGAGCGGCAACAGCACGAGCACGGGGCCGAGCGCCGCGGCCAGAAAAAGCGCGCGCGGCGCCCGCCGGCGCGTGCGCTTGCTCGCTGCGTCGTCGGGGTCTTGCGGCACGGCTTGCGCCGAGGTTACAGCTTCACTCACAATTTACTCAGACATCCTCTGCAAATTACAGCAAGCCTGCCTGGCGCAGCAGACGGCCCGCCTGGCTGTCGTCGCCGAGCTGCTGGATCGTCAGCGAGGGCGGCTTCAGTTGATCGAACGGCTTGTTGACCGGCTCGCCCGCTACTCCCGGACGCAGCGGATATTCGAAGCTGATATGCCCCTGCGCCATCAGCTTCTGTGCACGCTCGCTCACGAGGTAGGCGAGGAACTTCTGCGCGCCGTCCGGGTTGTGCGCGGCCTTCATCGCCGCCGCGCCTGAGACGTTCACGAGCGCGCCCACGTCGCCGTCCGCGAATTGTGCGACTGCGCTGCGCGTCGATTTATCGCCGATCTCCGCGTGCAGGCGGTCCCAGTAATAGTTGTTGATGATACCCGTCGCCACGGCGCCGCGGTTCACGGCGGCCACCACACCTTCGTCGTCGTCGAAGATTTGCGCGTTGGTCTTCAGGCCCTTGAGCCAGGCGAGCGTCGCGGCTTCGCCTTTCACCGCGAGCACGGCGTCCACGAGCGGCAGGAAGTCGGCGTCGCTCGGCGCGATGCCGACCTTGCCCTTCCACTCGGGCTTCGCGAGATCGAAGATCGATTGCGGCAGTTGCGATGCCTGCACCTTCGTCGTGTTATAGGCAAGCACGTTCTGGCGCGCGGTCACGGCGACCCACTGGCCGGCCGGCGAGTTGTAGCGCGCGGGCACTTGCGTGAGCGTCGAGTTCTGCACGGGCGCGAGCAGGCCTTTCTCTTCGAGCAGCATCAGCTCGGGCGAATTTTCGGTGAAGTAGACGTCGGCGGGCGTTTTCGCGCCCTCGGCCACGAGCTGTGCGGCGAGCGCAGGACCTTCGCCGTTGCGGATCTTCACGTCGATGCTGGTCTCTTTCTCGAAGTCCTTCGCGAGCTGGTTCACCACCTGCTCGTGCTGGGCGCTGTAGAGCGTGATCGAAGCGGCATGCGCGGCGAGCGGCAGCGCGCCCGCGAGCGCCATTGCCATGGCCGCCGCGCGTGCACGGAAAAACGTTGTGTTCATGATCTGTCTTGGTCCGTTCTTGTCGATTGATCGACCCGGAATCCGGGTCGAATCTGGGTTGATTCTGAAAGGAGGCCTTTTTTCACGCCTCGAATAGTTCGGCGCCGACGAACGAGCCCGGCTTCGCACCCGGCGGGCACGCGAAAATAGCGCTGCCCACGTGGGTGGTGAACTGGTTCATCATGTCGAACTTCGAGAGCTTCTCGTTGATCGGGATGAAGCCCGTGCGCGGGTCGCCCTGGTGTGCGATGAAGATGAGGCCCGCATCGTATTCGGTTTCCTGGCGCCATGGCGGCCAGCGCTCGATGTAGAAGTTCGTGCTGTCGTTGTACGAGTACGAACGGCGCAGGATCTGTGCGCCATGGTTCGAGGCGCGATTCGAGAGGCGCACGTGCGAGTTGTCGGGAATCAGTGCATTGCCGTCCTTGTCCTGCGCGTTCAGGTCAACTGCATCGAACTCCTTATCTTTGCCGATGGGCGCGCCGCTGTACTTGCGTCGGCCGAACACCTGCTCCTGGAAGCCGAGCTCCATCTGGTCCCAGTGCTCGAGCGTGATGCGAATGCGGCGCACCACGGTATAGGTGCCGCCCTGCATCCACGACGCGTCGGCGGCGGTGGCCCAGACGAACTGGTTCATCAGCTTGGGGTCGTTCGTCGGCGGATTGTTGGTGCCGTCCTTGAAGCCCATGAGGTTGCGCGGCGTCTGCCCGCGGGGACCCGAAAGAAAGCCGGCCTGGCCCCAACGCATGGTCAGCTTGCCGTAGCCCTGGCGCGCGAGCTGGCGCACCGCGTGGAAGGCCACTTGCGCGTCGTTCGCGCAGGCCTGCACATAGAGGTCGCCGCCGGTCTTTTCGGCGATCAACTGGTCGCCATTGAAGCGCGGCAGATCGACGAGCGCGGCGGGCCGCAGATGCGCGAGCCCATAGCGGTCCTTGCCCGCCGAAGTGAAGAGGCCTGGTCCGAAGCCGAACGTCACCGTGAGACCGGCCGGTCCAAGCCCGAGCACGTCGCCCGAATCCGGTGCGGGATGGTTGTCGCTGACGCCGTCGAGCGCAGCCGCGCTATGGCCTTGCGTCATGCGCGCGGCGGACTCGGTCCACTCGCGCAGCAGCTTGATCACATCGTCGCGCGAGGTGGTCGTGAGGTCGAACGCCGCCACATAGGTATGCGCCTGCTGCGCCGTGACGATGCCGCCCTGATGCTCGCCGTAGAACGGCTCGACGGCGTTCATCGGGTCGACGGCCATGGCGTGGCGCTTTGCTTCGGCGGCTTGCGCAAGGCCCGGTGCTGCAAGGCCCGCGCCCACCGAAGTGGCCATCGCGGCGCCGCCCGCCTTCAGGAAACCGCGCCGCGCGAGATGCACTGGACGGTCTTGAGAGTCTTCGGAAGACATGTTATTTCGCCAGCACAAGAGTGTTCACGTCGTCTTCGACGTAATAGAAACCATCGCCCGCCGGAGTCAGCGCGATGCCAAAGAGGTCGCCGCTGCCCGGCGGCGACTGGGCCTTGTCCGTATCGATCCAGCGTGCGTAGAGCTGTTTGCCCGTTGCCGGGTCGATCTCGACGACCTGGCCGTTGAGCGCGTTGGTCACGAGCAAGTGCCCCTGGGGCGTCGCGATCATCGCGAGCGGGCGGTGCAGCAGGCCGTCGGCGGTGAGCTGGCGGCCCACGCCCGCGCTCGCGTCGCGCGTGAGCGGATCTTCGATCACATTGATGCGGTTGCCGATGGCGTCCGACACGTAGAGCAGCTTGTTGTCGGGCGAGAGCGCGAGCCCGGTCGGGCCGACGAGGAACACGCCCTTGTCGGCCTGCGCGCCGAAGCCGCTTGCCACCACCGTTTCGCTCTTCACGACCGGCGCCTGGCCCTGCGCAATGTCGAGGTCGAGACGCAGCACCGTGGCTTGCTTGAACACGGGCGGATTGCCGTCCGCGCCGCCCACGCCGAAGCCCGCGTTGCTCACGAACAGCGTGGCATGGTCGCCGTTATCGACCACGGCCATATTGCCCCACGGATCGTTGATGTTCGGCGTGCTGATCGCTTTGGCGATCTTGCCGTTGCTGTCGAGCACGATCAGGCAGCCTGCGCCCTTGGTGTTGGTCGTGCCGTCGTTGCTCGGCGTGCTGCCGACGATCACCCAGCCGGACTTGAGCATCGTCATCGCGGTGGAAAGGCCCACGCCGCCCGGGCATTCCTTGAGTTCGCGCGGAATGGTGGCGAACAGCGTCATCTGCTTCGTGTCGGGGTGATAGTCGACGATGGTGCTGCCGGTGCCTTGCAGGTTCGCGGCGTTGTTGAAGTTGTCGACGAGCACGTCGCCCTGCTTCACGGTCCCGGCGCTCACCGGCGCGACGTAGATCGCATACGGGTTCTGGTCGCCGTTGTCGGGCACCGTGTTGATGAGGGTGGTGTGATGGTGGACGGCTTCGAGCAGGCCCTGCTGGTCCGCGTGCGCCGCGAGCGGCGCGCCGCCGAGGAGGGCGGCGGCGCCGAGCGCGAGCGCCGCGCGAGCGGCATGGGCCGAGCACAGCAGGAGCTTGCGCGTGGCGTGATTCATCGTATTTCTCCGTGCCTCACCAGCGCCGCGCGCGAACGGTGCGGCTTCGATCGCCGGCGCGTGTGAGGAACTGGGGTTGGACATGATGCAAAGGACTAGAAAGTAATGTTGGTGCGCAGGCCTACCACGAAGGTATTGCGCAGCGGCTGGGTGGCGTCACTCGGGTTTTGGCCCGCGCCTGCGTTGAAGGTGTATTGCGCGTCGGCCTGCAACTGCCACCACGGCGTGACCTGGTACTGGTAGGTCGCCTCGACGACCGTTTCCGCGCGGCGTACCGGATAGCCGGGTGTCGTGTATGCGCCGGTGTCGCCGTCGAGGCCGCGCGCATGCGAGCCGATCTTCGTGTAGCCGATCGCGAGACCCGCGACGTCGTTGTCGCGTCCCTTGAACGGCGCCTTCAGCGTCACGCCTGCATTGGCGGCGAAATCGACGGTATTGCGATCGCCCGGTGCGCCCATCACGCGCGCGAACACGCCCACCGAGCGCGGGCTGTCCGGCGACGGCCGCCACACCATCTGGTCCGCGACCGCATAGAAACTGTAGTTGCCGCGATGCGTGGCCGGCATGCCGTTGCTCGCCGGATTCGCGAGCGACAGGCCGTCGGTGCCGTAGCGCGGATCGTTCGCATGCTGCGACTGATACCAGAAGCCGAGCTTGTACGTGCCCGGCAGGCCGGCCGGCTGCGGCGCCTTCGGATCGGCGGGCGGCGCGTTCAGCGCGTATTGCACTTCGCCGATCACGAACGCGCCGCTGCGCAGGTTGAAGTTGGTGCCGTGCGCGTTCAGCACCTGCGCATCGCCGTCGGTGCGGCCGGCCGGATTGCCGTCGAACACGCCGACCATCGCGGTCCACGCGTCGGCCGGCTTCACGCGCAGCCGCACGCCGAGCGACGACAGCGGATA
>DATEJU010000644.1:0-9228 GCA_035277805.1 Paraburkholderia sp.
GCATGGGCGGCGCAATCGCCGCGCTCTACGCGATAGAACGTGCGCCGCACTCGGGCGTGGCGTTCGCGGGCCTGCTGCTCTCGAGCGCCGCGCTGGCGCCTGGCCGCGACGTGCCGCACTGGATGATCGCCGCGAGCCGCGCGATGAGCGCGGTCTGGCCGCGCTTTCCTGCGATGAAGATCGACGCGGCCCTGCTCGCGCGCAACGCTTCAGTGGTCGAGGCAAACCGCGCCGATCCGCTGGTTCACCACGGCGCGATTCCCGCGCGCACGGGCGCCGAGTTGCTCGCAGCGATGCAGCGCATCGAGGCAGGCCGCGCGCAATTGCGCATGCCGGTGCTGATCTGGCATGGCACCGAGGACAAGCTCACCGAGCCCGAAGGCAGCCGCGCGTTCGGTGCGCACGTGGGGTCGCCCGAGCGCACCCTCACGCTCTATGAGGGCAGCTATCACGAGACGCTCAACGATCTCGATCGCGAACGCGTGATCGGCGCGATGATCGACTGGATCGACCGTCACTGCCAACCGGCGGGAGGCTGAAGGCCGGCCGGACTCGCAGGCCGGTGCCGCTTATTTGCTCGGGCGCTTGTCGATGAACGCCTGCACGCCATCGAGCGCGGGGTCGGTCATCATGTTGCAGGCCATGGTCTGCCCGGCCAGTTGATAGGCGGCTTCGACGCCCATCTCGAGCTGCCGGTAGAACAGCCCCTTGCCCGCCGCCACCGCCTCGCGCGGCTTCGCACAGATGCTCGCGACAAGCGTCGTCACGGCGGCGTCGAGTTCTTCCGCGGCAACGACGCGATTCACGAGCCCCTCGCGCAGCGCCTTTTGCGCGTCGATGAACTCGCCCGTCATCAGCATCTCGAATGCGGCCTTGCGCGAGACGTTGCGCGTGAGCGGCACCGCCGGCGTCGAGCAGAACAGCCCGAGATTGATGCCCGAGACCGCAAATCGCGCCGACTCGGCAGCCACGGCAAGATCGCACATCGCGACAAGCTGGCAGCCCGCCGCCGTCGCCACGCCCTGCACGCGCGCGATCACGGGCTGTGGCATCGTCTGGATCGCCAGCATCATCTTCGAGCAGCGCGCGAAGAGCCGCTTGTAGTAGTCGAGCGAAGGCGCCGCGCGCATTTCCCTGAGATCATGACCGGCGCAGAACGCGCGGCCGGCCGCCGCGATCACGACGACGCGCGCGTCCGATTTTGCGATTGCGTTCAGTTGCGTCTGCAACGCGTCGATGAGCGCTTCGGAAAGCGCGTTGAACGCGTCGGGGCGGTTCAGTGTGACACGCACGACGCCGGGCACGCCGTACGCGTCGTGTGCAATCTCGATGAGCGACACGGCATCCGCGGAAGAAGACGACGAAGATGGAACGGCTGCAGCACTCATGATGCACGGCTCCTTCTGACTTGGGCGCGCGCCCGGATGGACGCGCGGAATGCGCAACATGGAAGCGGCGGCAGAACGATCGACGCGCGATCGACGCAACATCGCCGCACGCTCGCCGCGCGTGAACGACACGGGCGGCACGACCGGCTCGATCAGATATCGGCCAGTGCGCGCAGATGCGCCACCACGCTGCGCCCGAGCGCCGACAGGTTGTAGCCGCCTTCGAGACAGCTCACGATGCGCCCCTTCGCGTGGCGCTTCGCGACCTCGCGGATCTGCTCGGTGATCCATGCGTAGTCGTCCTCGACGAGACCCATGTTGCCGAGATCGTCTTCGCGGTGCGCATCGAACCCCGCCGAGACGAACACCATCTCCGGCTTGAACTCGTGCAGACGCGGCAGCCACATAATGTCGATCGCCTCGCGCACTTCCATGCCCTTGCTGCGCGCCGGCATCGGCACGTTGACCATGTTCGGCGCCTGATTGTCCGCGCCCGAGAACGGATAGAACGGGTGCTGAAAAATGCTGCACATGAGCACGCGCGGATCGTCCGCAAAGGCGGCCTCCGTGCCGTTGCCATGATGTACATCAAAGTCGACGATCGCCACGCGCGAGAGGCCATGCACCTCGAGCGCATGGCGCGCCGCGACCGCGACGTTGTTGAAGAAGCAAAAACCCATCGCGCGCGCGGGCTCGGCGTGATGGCCGGGCGGACGCACGCTGCAGAACGCGTTTTCATAGCGGCCCGCGATCACGGCATCGGTCGCGGCGACGGCGGCGCCCGCCGCGCGCAACGCGGCCTGCCACGTGTGCGGATTCATCGACGTGTCGGGGTCGATCGCCACGTAGCCTTCCTGCGGCGAGAGCTGGCGCAAATAGTCGATGTGCGCCGGGGTGTGCACGCGCAGAAGCGCGGCTTCGTCGACGAGCGGCGCGGAGTCGTCGCGCTCGATCAGCGCGTCGATGCGGCTCGCAATGAGCTGGTCTTCGATCGCCTGCAGACGCGCGGGGCATTCGGGATGCCACTCGCCCATTTCATGCAGCAAACAGTCGGGATGCGAGAAAAAGCCGGTCGTCATGTCCAGTACTGGCCGCACCGTGCGCTTGAAACCGCTTTAAGCGCGCGCTGCGGGTCTCCATCAGGTCTTTCGTCGGGTTGCTGCGCAGGGATTTGCAACAGTCGCGCGGGCCGCGTTCGAGCGCGGACAGTCGTCACGTTACCACAGCACACCCGCGCGGCACCCACGAGCCCGCGCCCGCTGCACCGCCAAACCGGCACGCCCAGACCTTTTGGCGCGGAGTGCTCGGGTATACTGCGCCGGATCCTGTCCTCTCGTTCGAACCCGCCCGCCTGCCATGACGCAAAAGTCCGCGCACCCGTCCGTTTCACCCGCCTTCAGCCGATCGCGCATCCAGTCCTTCGCCCTCGCGCTTTGCGCCGTGGCCGCGTTGTCAGCATGCGCCGAGCAGGCGCAATCGACGAAATCCATGCAACCGGCACAAGCGACAAAAGCGGCCCAGGCGACGCAACCGGCACAACCGGCGACCGCACCCGCGCCGGTCACCCAGGCGCCGCCGCAAACCGCCACGCAAGGCCAGACGTTCGAAGAGGAAATCGTCCCGCAGCGCTACGCGAACAACGCCAATGTCGACACGTTCATCAACGACATGGTCGCGCGCTACGACTTCAATTCCGACGCGCTGCACGCGCTCTTCTCGACCGTGAGCTATTCGGCTACGGCCGTAAAGCTCGTCACGCCCTCGCCCACGCCGAGTGCGAAGAACTGGCGCGCCTATCAGGCGCGTTTTCTCGACCCGGTGCGCATCAACGCGGGCGTGCGCTTCTGGCGCGCGAATCAGGCCACGCTGCAGCGCGCGGCCGATGAGTTCGGCGTGCCGCCCGAGGTGATCGTCGGCATCATCGGCGTGGAGACGATCTACGGGCGCTACATGGGCAACTTCCGCGTGCTCGACGCGCTCACCACGCTCGCCTTCGATTATCCGAACACGCCCAATCGCGCCGACCGCATGGCGACGTTCCGCAAGAACCTCGAAGACTATCTGGTGTGGACACGCGGCTCGCAGATCGATCCGAGTTCGGTGCTCGGCTCGTACACGGGCGCGATCGGCATTCCGCAATTCCTGCCGAGCAGCATCATGCAATACGCCGTCGATTACGAGGGCGATCACCATATCGACCTGCGCAATAGCCCAGCCGATGCGATCGGCAGCGTCGCGAACTATCTGAAGCAGAACGGCTGGGAGCCGGGCCGCCCGGTGGTCTGGCAGATCGCGAGCGATCCGGGCAGCCAGGGCATCGCGCAGGCCGCCGCCGACGGCAAGCCCGAACCGCGCTTGCCGCTCGTGCGGTTGCTGCGCTCGGGCCTCGCGCTGAATGAGCCGAACGTGGATCTCGCCACCGAAGGCGGCACGCCGGTCACGGTCGTCGACCTGCCCACGCCGGGCCGCCCGACCGAGTACATGCTCGGGCTGAAGAACTTCTACGTGCTCACGCGCTACAACCGCAGCTTCTTTTACGCGCTCGCGGTCTACCAGCTGGGCCAACGCGTGAAGGCGCAGATGCTCGCGACGGGCGGCGTCGGTGCGCAGGCGGCGCGGCGGCAATAAGCGCGCGAAGCATCGCCGGATAGCACAACGGGTGGCGTGTCTTTCGAGAGACACGCCGCCCGTTTTCAGTTCAGGTGCCGGAAATCAGGCCGGAAACACACCCGTCGACAGATAGCGGTCGCCGCGGTCGCAGACGATGAACACGATCGTCGAATTCTCGACCTGACGCGCGATACGCATGGCCACCTCGCACGCACCGCCCGACGAAATCCCCGCGAAGATGCCTTCCACCGACGCGAGACGGCGCGCCATCGCTTCGGCGGCGGCCTGGCTCACGTTTTCGGTGCGGTCCACGCGGCTGCGATCGAAGATCTTCGGCATGTAGGCTTCCGGCCACTTGCGGATGCCGGGAATGCGCGAGCCCTCTTCCGGCTGCGCGCCGATGATCTCGATCGCCGGATTCTGCTCTTTCAGATAGTGCGACGTGCCCATGATCGTGCCCGTCGTGCCCATCGACGAGACGAAGTGCGTGATGCGCCCTTCGGTCTCGCGCCAGATTTCCGGGCCGGTACCCTCGTAATGCGCAAGCGGATTGTCGGGGTTGCCGAACTGGTCGAGGATGATGCCCTTGCCGTCGCGCTGCATCTGCTCGGCAAGGTCGCGTGCATATTCCATGCCGCCCTTCACGGGCGTGAGCATGATTTCGGCGCCGTAGGCGGCCATGCTCTGGCGGCGCTCGATAGACAGGTCCTCGGGCATGATCAGCACCATCTTGTAGCCGCGAATGGCCGCGGCCATGGCCAGCGCGATGCCGGTGTTGCCGCTCGTGGCTTCGATGAGAGTGTCGCCCGGCTTGATGCGGCCACGCTCTTCGGCCTTGCGGATCATCGAAAGCGCCGGCCGGTCCTTGACCGAGCCTGCCGGATTATTGCCTTCCAGCTTGGCCAGCACGACGTTGTTGCGGGCGCGGATCTCGTCGTCGGGCAGGCGGACGAGCTGCACGAGCGGCGTGTTGCCGATCGTGTCTTCAATGGTCTTGTATGGCATAAGTAATGGCGGTCGAACGCCGGTCTGGCGGGATTGGGTGATTTTTCGATTCTAAACCACGCAGCCCCCCAGCGCAGGGGAGCCCTGAAGACGTAAGGGATGTCACCGAGGGCTCGCGCTGCCGTACTGCCCGACTGCAGCGCGAGGCGCGCAAAAGGCCCGCGGCCCGGGCCGCGGGTCAACCTCGCCGCAGCAACGCCTGAAGGAGACTGGCACCGCGAGTTGTGGGGAGCCGTGCAACCGCTGCCTTCGATCGCCCCAGGCGGTTGCACGGATGTGGCGTAACACGAGGAAGCGCCAAGCGCTATTTCTTGACGGCCACTGTCGCGGCTTGAGGCTGAGCGGTGCCGCCCTTCGCGGGGGCACTCTTCGCGCCGGCCTGCGCCGCCGCTTGAGCAGACTGTGTCGACTGAGCCGCCTGTGCATTCGCCGGCCCAACCGACAATCCTTCGGTCTGCAAACGATCTACGGTGTGACCGCCCAAGCCTTTCACGCGCTTGCCGAGATCGGACGCGTCCTTGAAAGGCCCGTGCGCGCTACGCTCGTCGAGAATGGCCTTGGCCCGCGCGGGCCCGATGCCCTTGATGCCGCGCAGGGCGTCCTCGTTGGCCGTGTTGACGTCCACGGCCGCGAACACCTGGCCGAATGCGGCAACGAGCGCTGCCGCGGCGAGCAATTTCTTGATCATGCTGGATCTCCGTTGATGCCCAACGCCGGCGACCATCGCCGGCGAGGAGAGTCCAGTTTAGGCAGACGCGGTCTTTGCTTACACCTGGCCAGACAGCCAACGCACGTAGCGATCGACGCCTTCCTGCACCGTCAGGAACGGCGCGTCGTAGCCCATGGCGCGCAGCTTCGCGAGATCGGCCTGCGTGAAGCACTGATACTTGCCGCGCAGCGCGTCGGGGAACGGGATGTACTCGATGAGCCCCTGCTGCGCCTGCTCTTCGAGCGTGAGCGCGCTCTTGCCTTCCATCGTGCGCAGCGTGTTGACCACCGTGCTCGCGATGTCGTTGAACGGCTGTGCACGACCGCTGCCGAGATTGAAGATGCCGGTCTTCTCCGGATGATCGAAGAAGAACAGGTTGACCTTCACCACGTCTTCGACGGAAACGAAGTCGCGCGTCTGCTCGCCCGGTGCGTAGCCGTTGTATTCGCCGAACAGCTTTACGCGGCCTTCGGCGCGGAACTGGTTGAAGTTGTGGAACGCGACTGAAGCCATGCGGCCTTTATGCGTCTCGCGCGGGCCATAGACGTTGAAGTAGCGAAAGCCCGCGATCTGGCTCTGCGCGGTGGGCAGCACACGGCGGATCACCTGGTCGAACAGGAATTTCGAATAGCCATAGACATTCAGCGGCGCTTCCACTTCGCGCTCTTCGACGAAACGGCTCGACCCGCCATAGATGGCTGCCGACGACGCATACAGAAACTGCGCGCGCTGCGCGAGGCAGGTGTCGAGCACCGCGCGGCTGTAGCGGAAGTTGTTGTCCATTATGTAGCGGCCGTCGGTTTCCATGGTGTCCGAACAGGCGCCTTCGTGGAACACCGCGCGCACCTTGCCGAAATCGCCGCGCGCGAAGCGCTCGACGAACTCGGTCTTGTCGAGATAGTCGTCGATCTCGCAGTCGACGAGATTCTTGAACTTGTCCGCGCGGGTGAGATTGTCGACGGCGATGATGCGGTCTTCGCCGCGTTCGTTCAGCGCCTTGACGATGTTGCTGCCGATGAAGCCGGCCGCGCCGGTCACAATGAGGGTCATGGTCATTCTGCGGTGAAGAGGTTCACGCGAGGCCGGGAAAACTCTCCGGAAATCCCTGCCTCACCGCGCCCGTCGAGCGGCCACGCTCATACCCACCAAGCGCTACCGCCCGCGGAACGTCATCGAAAGAGTTCGTCGTAGTCGACGGTGGCCGTGCCGAGCTTGCCGACCACGATACCGGCCGCGCGGTTTGCGAGCGCGACGGCCTCGACGAGCGAAAGGCCCGCGCCCAGCGTGGCCGCGACGGTCGCGATCACGGTGTCGCCGGCACCCGACACATCATACACTTCGCGTGCGACAGCCGGCGCGTGCAACACGCCGTCATCGGAAAAGAGCGTCATACCCTCCTCCGAACGCGTAAGCAGCAGCGCGTCGATCTGCAATTCGCGGCGCAGCTTCGTCACGCGCGCGAGCAGATCTGCTTCGGACTTCCAGGTGCCCACCACTTCGCGCAGCTCCGCGCGGTTCGGCGTGATGACGCTCGCGCCGCGATAGCGCTCCCAGTCATCGCCCTTCGGATCGACCAGCACGGCTTTGCCCGCGGCGCGCGCCTTCGCGATCATCTGCGTGACGTGCGTAAGGCCACCCTTCGCATAGTCGGACATGAGGATCACGTCGTGGGTGGGCAAGAGCGCATCGAAGCGCGCGAGGCCCGCGAGCAGTGCCTCATGCGTCGGCGACTTTTCGAAATCCACGCGCAGCAGTTGTTGCTGACGCGAGAGCACCCGCAGCTTGATCGTGGTGGGCAGTTCGGGATCGCGCTCGAGATGCGCATTCACGTGGCTCTCGCCGAGCAGCTCGACGATGCGCTCGCCCGGCTCGTCATGCCCCACCACGCACAGGAGCCCCGCGCTCGCGCCGAGCGCCGCCGCGTTGCGCGCCACGTTGGCCGCGCCGCCGAGGCGGTCTTCCTGGCGCTGCACGTGCACCACGGGCACCGGCGCCTCCGGCGAAATACGGTTGACGTCGCCGAACCAGTAACGGTCGAGCATCACGTCGCCCACCACCAGCACGCGCGACGCCGCGAACTTCTCGCGCGGCACGACCGTCACCTCGGGCGCGAGCGTGGCGTTCTCAGGCTGCGGGGGCTGCATGGTTTGCGTGCTTGACATGGGGCCGTCCAATCGAGTGATAGTCAAAACCGAGCTCCGCCATCGCGTCGGGCTCATAGAGGTTGCGGCCGTCGAAGATGCGCGGCGCCTTCAGCTGCTCCTTCAGGTACTCGAAATCGGGCGCCTTGAATGCGGTCCATTCGGTGACGATCACGAGTGCATCCGCGCCCGCGAGCGTGTCGTCCTGATTCGCCGCGAACGTGAGACGCGCATGCTGGTCCGGCACGTTCGCGAGGTCGAGCGCGAACACGCGCCGTGCTTCGTCGGTCGCGACCGGATCGTAGGCCGAGACTGTCGCGCCGCGCTCGAGCAGCTCGGCGATCAGGCGGCGGCTCGGCGCCTCGCGCATGTCGTCGGTGTTCGGCTTGAACGCAAGGCCCCAGACCGCGAAGTGTTTGCCCGTCAGGTCGGAGCCGACCGACGCGACGATCTTGTCCACGAGCACGTCCTTCTGGTTGTCGTTCACGCCCTCGACCGCTTCCAGAATGCGCAGGTTCTGGCCCGACTCGGCAGCCGTGCGGATCAGCGCCTGCACGTCCTTCGGGAAGCACGAGCCGCCATAGCCGCAGCCCGCGTAGAGGAAGTGGTAGCCGATGCGCGGATCGGAGCCGATGCCGCGCCGCACCGACTCGATGTCGGCGCCCACGCGGTCGGCGAGATTCGCCATCTCGTTCATGAACGAGATGCGCGTGGCGAGCATGGCATTGGCCGCGTACTTCGTGAATTCGGCCGAACGCACGTCCATGTAGATCGTGCGTTCGTGGTTGCGATTGAACGGCGCGTAGAGGCGCTTCATCTTCTCGCGCGCCAGCTCGCCATTCGCATCTTCGTCGATGCCGATGATGATGCGGTCCGGACGCATGAAGTCGTCGACGGCCGCGCCCTCCTTCAGGAACTCGGGATTCGAAACCACCGAGAAGCGGTGCTCGCTGCCGGGGCCACGTTTGGCGAGCTCCTCGGCGACCACGGCCTGCACGCGCTGGGCGGTGCCCACGGGCACCGTCGACTTGTCGACGATCACCTTGAAGCCATTCATGTAGCGGCCGATGCTGCGCGCGGCTTCCAGCACGTACTGCAGGTCCGCCGAGCCGTCTTCGTCGGGCGGCGTGCCCACGGCGATGAACTGCACTTCGCCATGCTCGACGCTCGCGGCGACGTCGGTGGAAAACGTGATGCGGCGCGCCTTGCGGTTGCGCTGGATGAGCTCGAGCAGACCCGGTTCGTGGATCGGCACGCCGCCGCCGTTCAGGATGTCGATCTTGCGCGGATCGACGTCGAGACAGAACACGTCGTGACCGATTTCGGCAAGGCACGCCCCGGTGACGAGGCCGACGTAGCCGGTACCGATAATGGT
>DATEJU010000645.1:0-3776 GCA_035277805.1 Paraburkholderia sp.
CTGCAGGAAGGCATCGGCGATCACGTCCTTGATCACGATATCGCCGCCCGTCTTCGGGTTCTTGACCTTCATCCACGGGCCGCCGTCGATGAGCTCCGCCGCGAATTCCTTCTGCGCGAGCGCATAGCCATAGTCGCGGAACGCACCCTCGGTGAACTTCATGATGTTGCCCTTGTGCACGAGCGTCACCGAACGGCGCTCGTTGTCGATCGCGTACTGGATCGCCTTGCGCACGAGACGCTCCGTGCCCTCGCGCGAGACCGGCTTGATGCCGAGGCCCGAGCTGTCCGGGAAGCGGATTTTCGACACGCCCATCTCTTCGCGCAGGAACTTGATGATCTTCTTCGCGCCTTCCGATTCCGCCGGCCACTCGATGCCCGCGTAGATGTCTTCCGAATTCTCGCGGAAGATCACCATGTTGACCTTCTCGGGTGCGCGCACGGGCGAAGGCACGCCCTTGAAGTATTGCACCGGACGCAGGCACACATAGAGGTCGAGCTGCTGGCGCAGCGCCACGTTCAGCGAGCGGATGCCGCCGCCCACCGGCGTGGTGAGCGGGCCCTTGATCGACACGACATATTCCTTCACGACGTCGAGCGTCTCGTCGGGCAGCCACACGTCGGGGCCGTACACGCGCGTGGCCTTCTCGCCCGCGTAAATCTCCATCCAGTGAATCTTGCGCTTGCCCGCGTAGGCCTTCTGCACCGCCGCGTCGACCACCTTGAGCATGACCGGCGTGATGTCGACGCCGGTGCCGTCGCCCTCGATGTACGGGATGATCGGCTGATCGGAGACATTGAGCGAGAAGTCCGGATTGACGGTGATCTTCTCACCGCTAGCCGGAACCTGAATGTGCTGATACGGCATGATCAACTCCAGTAGGGGGATTGGTCTCTCGACCGCGAACAGAATCGAAAACGCATGCGCCGCTTCCAGGCCCGATTTGGGCCCGATCCGGCTGGCCGGACTCGACGAGGCGCCATTGCCGTGCGTCCGTGCCGAAGCAGCGCTGCGAAGGCGCGCTTCGCCCGGTTCTCACGTGTCTACCGTATGGCGCGCTCGCGCAACCGCCGCGGCATGAAACCTGCTGCCTGCGCGCGGCGCCAGGGTCTGGTCGTTATTCTAGCCCACGCCTCGAACGCTCGTGCCGCCGGCTCCGCGGTGCATTCATGCTGCGCCGCAGCGCGCATTGCGGTGCAACAAGCCTCGCGACAGGATGCTCGCTCGCGCCCGATGGCAGTGCTCGATATCTTATGTCTTATATAAGACAAAAAACTCGACGCAGCGCTTTATGCATTAATATCGCGGCGCTCACTCTTTCGCGCTTTTCATTTTTCGTCAGTACGCTTGCACCATCCGCCATGCGCTTGATCGCCCTCAACAAACCGTTCGGTACGATTTGCCAGTTCTCGCCGCACGAAACGCGCCAGTCGCTTGCGGACTGGATCAAGACGCCGGGTGTCTATCCTGCCGGCCGTCTCGATGCGGACAGCGAAGGTCTGCTGCTGCTCACCGACGACGGTTCGCTGCAATCGCGCATTGCCGAGCCGCGGCGCAAGCTTGTGAAACGCTACTGGGCGCAAGTCGAAGGCGCGCCGGACGTCGAGGCGCTAGCCGCGCTCGAGCGCGGCGTCGATCTCGGCGATTTTGTGACGCAGCCGTGTCGCGCAAAGAAAATCGCCGATGCCGATAGCCAGCTCCTGTGGCCCCGCACGCCACCCATTCGCTATCGCGCGGCGATTCCGACCACGTGGATCGAGCTTGCCATCAGCGAAGGCAAGAACCGCCAGGTACGACGCATGACTGCGGCGGTGGGATTTCCGACACTACGTCTCGTGCGCGTCGCGATCGGCTCACTCGATATTTTTTCGCTGGGGCTCGCTCCCGGCGCCAGTGTCGAGGTGCCCACCGATGCACCCTGGCGCCGCGCGACACTCAAGCGCACCGCGCACAAGTGACTGTTGCGCAAGCACTTTCCGTTCGTTCACGCGCTGTTGCACGCGTCGCACTGCTGTGCAGTGTCTTCGTATGGTCTCGCGAATTTGGCGTGTAGCGAGGCAAATGAAGCAGCAAAAGAAAAATTCGCGTCAACCGGTACGCGAAACCATGCGTTATTTCACGCAGATGCCGTCCGAAGCTATCCGGCATTGAGCCTTCCGGGTGCTCGTGCAGCAATGCACGGTCCCGACCGCTGGCAGACGCGTTCGCAAATTCGTTCTGAATTTCTCGATCGTGATTGTCAACCGAAAGGTGGATGGCACGTTTACCGACCTGACTCCAATAACCGGGTCACTTGGTTAATTAACTCAAGCTGAGGATTCACAACATGAACAAACTGATCGCTGCTCTGGTCGCTGGCCTCTTCGCAACGGCTGCATTCGCACAAGCTTCGGCTCCGGAAGCTGCTTCGGCTGCGGCACCGGCTGCTGCTTCGGCACCGGCTCACAAGGCAACGCACAAGAAGTCGCACAAGAAGGCAACGCACAAGAAGGCAGCTAAGGCAGAGAAGGCAGAAGCCGCTTCGGCAGCTTCGGAGTAAGCCTCCTGTAAGACGCCTCGGAGAACGGCGCATCGTGCCGATCTTCACCGCGTTCGAAAGGCAGAGTGTCGCAAGGCGCTCTGCCTTTTTGTTTTTGCATCGCCCGATCAAGGGGCTATCGGTATGCTCGGCGTGACGCATGGTTCGCAGGTTTTGACCTGCGCTGACGCACTCGCGTAACATGCGCGGATTATTCTCAAGCAAGGAGTTCACTCGTGCGATTTTCCCTGCGCCCGCTCATCGCGCGTTGCGCGCTCGCCGTCGCATTGCCGCTTGCTGCCGCAGTCGGCACCATCGCGGCGCTCACGTTCACGACGGCCGCCACGAGCAGCGTCGCGCATGCCCAGCAGATGCCGCCCGGCGCGAAGCAACCCGGCGACTTTCCGCACGTGAAACTCACCGCAGGCATGTTCGTCATCGACGCCGGCGTGGCCGCCAATGACGCTGATCGCGAGCAAGGTCTCATGTATCGCACGCAGCTCGCGCCGAACGAAGGCATGCTGTTCGTGTTCGGCGAAAATGCCGTGCACTGCTTCTGGATGAAGAACACGCTGATCCCGCTATCGATTGCATTCATGCGCGCCGACGGCACGATCACCGACATCGACGAAATGCAGGCCGAAACCACCAACAACCACTGCCCGCGCAATAACGGCACCTATGCGCTCGAAATGAGCAAGGGCTGGTTCTCATCGAAGGGCATCAAGCCCGGCATGAAGATCGAAGGCCTGCCGCCGCTGCAATAGGCGCCCGGGCCGGTCCGATTCAACGCGGACACCCCGCAGGCAACCCGCCGTCAACCGACATGCACGAGCCGGCCCCGCAGATCGCGGCGCCGGCTTTTTTTGCATCCAGGCGAGCTGCTTTCCAGCGGACTTCCTGGGCCTTCCGGGCGCCTCTTGCACCCGCTCTTGCGCCTGCTCCGCACACCGCTTTCCCACCCCTGCCCGACCCCGCCAGCCCACGCCACGACGCCCCGGCAAGGCGCGTTTTCGCGCTCCGACGCTCTTTCAGCAAAAGCGCCGCGCAAGCGCTATGCTAGTAATCCGCCGCACGGCGCGCGCCTGCTCGAAGCACCCCGATGCCCCTTGAGCACGCCGCCCGCGCGGACCGCCGGACCGCGCGCAGGCCGCGCCGCGCGCCGCCCGGCACTTTCCATGGCGCGTTATTCCAAGGAGATCACCGTGCCTCGCAAGACTCCCATCGAGCGCTATCGCAACATCGGGATCAGCGCTCA
>DATEJU010000646.1:0-9589 GCA_035277805.1 Paraburkholderia sp.
CCGAAGTTCACCGAAGTCGGCTCGGCGAGAAAGCGGAACGTCGTTTCCGAACGGTCCAGCGGCTGGGAAGGCGTACTCATAGTGGCTCCGCTCGTGGGGTTTGCGCCTCGCTGGCAAGGCGTCGTTATAGGGTGCCGTCGATTATACGAGCGCCGTATGTCATCCGCGGTCATCCGCGGCTATCCCCAGCCATTCGCAGACACCCCACGCAGACCGGGACGGCGCCTCACGCTTGCGCCGCGCTCAAGCCGCCGCGAAGCGTGCGCGGTAGTCGAGCGGCAGCACCCCGTAGCGCCGCTCGAACGCGCGCCGCAGATTCTGCTCGGTGCCGAAGCCGCAATCCGCCGCAATGCGCTTGACGGGCAGCCGCGACTGCGCGAGCGCATGCGCCGCGGCTTCCACGCGCATGGCCGCGACGGTGCGCGCGGGCGTGCGCCCCACCGCCTCGACGTAGCGCCGCGCGAAGGTGCGCGGGCTCATGCGCGCCTCTTCGGCGAGACGCTCGACGCTCAGCTCCGTATGCAGGTTGGCGGCCATCCAGCCATGCAGCGTGTCGAAGGTGCCGCCCGCCGCGCTTTGCGCCTCGAGCGCCTCGCTGAACTGGGCCTGGCCGCCCGGCCGCTTCATGTACACCACGAGGCGGCGCGCGGCATGCATGGCGATCGTGTGGCCGCAGTCCTCCTCGATCAGCGCGAGCGCGAGATCGATGCCCGCGGTCAAGCCCGCCGAGGTCCAGACCACACGGCCGTCGCGCTCGTCGCGCACGAAGATCGGCTCGGGATCGACGCTGACGCGCGGAAAACGGCGCGCGAGCTGCGCCGCGTTGCGCCAGTGCGTGGTGGCGCGCCGGCCGTCGAGCAGACCCGCTTCGGCCAGGTAGAACGCGCCGGTGCAGACCGAGGCGACGCGCCGCGCGTGCGGCGCAGCGGCGGCGATCCACGCGACCAGCTCGGGCTGCAGCGCCGTCGAATCGTCGATCGGCACGCCCGGGACGATCAGCGTGTCGATAGCGGCAATGTCGAGCGCCTCGAGCCGCTCGGTGACGACCGGCATCCCCGCGAACGTGGGCAGCACACCGCCCGCCACCGAGGCAAGCGTGACGCGATAGGCGCAGGGATCCGCGGAATCGGCGGGTCCGGCAGACAGCGGCGTTGCCGCGGCGCGCCCCGCACGCATCGCCAGCTCGGCCCGCCAGAACGCCTCGACAGGCCCGCAGGCGTCGAGCAGCACGAGATCAGGCGCGACTGCGAAAGCCACATGGCGCACGCAAGGAGAGGCAGACATAGCGGAGCAAGGGATGACGAAGGCTCGATACGATCATCATCGCACGCGCAGCGTTGGCAGATGCGACCATCTTGCGTCAATTTCTGCCAGATCGCGATCCACGGCACAGCGAGACGGCGCAACCGCGTCCCGTCACTTGTGAACCGTGATGCCCTCGTCGATCGTGCCGTACATCGTGATGCCGCTCGCGCTGCTCGACGGCGCGCCGCCGCCCTGGGCGCAGGCTGCGCAGAGCAGCGCAAGCGCTGCAAGGACCAGAATGCGTTTCATGACTGCCTGTTTGCTCCCAGAAAGGAACCCATTCTAGCGCGGCGCTGCTGGGCCCAACGAACTCGGCGGCCCTAACCGGGCGTCCCTAACCGGGCGTCCCTAACCGGGCGTCCCTAACCGGGCGTCCCGAACTGGGCGTCCCCGATTGGCCAGCAACGCCGTCGCACCCTGCACGCCATATTTCATGACAGCCTGAAACGTCGAATGCCAAGCTTCGCTAGAGTAGGCACATGGGCCATCGCGCCACGCTCAAGCAAGCTGCGCGCGCCAGCCATCCGAACCGCCAGTTTCACATGGGAGCCATCATGCCTCTTCCCGCCACCGATGAAACCAGCCACTTCCCCGGTCTCGCGCGCGTCGCGGCGCTGCTCGCCGATCCCGGGCGCGCCGCCATGCTGTGGGCGCTCATGGATGGCAGCGCACGCCCGGCAGGCGAGCTCACGATGATCGCGGGCCTCTCGCCGTCCGCCGCCAGCGCGCATCTCGCCCGGCTCGCCGATGGCGGCCTGCTCGCGCCCGAAGTGCGCGGGCGGCATCGCTATTACCGCATCGCCACGCCCGACATTGCCGCGGCCATCGAAGCGCTGATGAACGTCGCGCACGCCTGCGCGCCAGCGAAGCCCGTCACGCGCCCGGCGCGCACCGTCCCCGTCGAGATGCGCCACGCGCGCACCTGCTACGACCACATGGCGGGCGAAGTTGCAGTACGCGTGTTCGACCGGCTCGTCGAAGGCGGATGGCTCGTGCGCCACGACGACGAACTCGAAGTGACGGAGCAAGGCATCGCGCGGCTCACCCACTGGGGCGTCGATCTCGGGGCACTGCGTGCGCGCCGGCGGCGCTTCGCCTGCAGTTGCCTGGACTGGAGCGAACGACGCCCGCATCTGGGCGGCGCGCTCGGCGCCGCGCTGCTCGAGCGCTTCACATCGAACGGCTGGGTCGAGCACGCCAATCGCCCGCGCGTGCTGCGCATCACGCCGCTCGGCCAGCGCGAATTCGACGCGTTCATGACGGCGTGACTGCCCGATAAAGCTGACAAATACCCCACAACATGCCCTAACACACGTTGAAAAGCAGTCTTTTGGGCGAAGGTCACACGTTCTGTTACATCTGGTGCATAAGCCCTAACAATTGAGGGCGCATTGAAACAGGCGCGGCGGATAGAGTTCCTCTCAGGGCTCCCCGAAATTCATGCGGGGAGCTGGAGAACCACTATGACAACGCGCACTTCATCGCTCATCACGTTCCGCCGCTACGGCAATACGCAGGACACGCACCAGGACACCCACGTCGGGCTGGTCATGCATCAGGCGCGCCGCCCGCGCAGCCGCACGCTCATCGCCGGTGCCGTGCTCACCGCTTTCGCGCTCAGCCTGAGCGGCGCGAACGCCTGGGCGCAGGCCGCGCCGCAGGGCGCGCCTGTCGCCAGTGCGGCGGGCGACCCTCCCGGGCGCGTCGCGCGTCTGGACTACATGGCGGGCGACGTCACGACCGAGCCGGCCGGCGCCACCGACTGGTCCTATGCACAGCTGAACCGCCCGCTTACGACCGGCGACCAGCTCTGGAACGACGCCAATGCGCGCTCGGAGCTGCACATCGGCTCGACGGCGGTGCGCATGGGCCCGCAAACGAACGTCGACGTCCTCAATCTCGACGACTCGACCGCCCAGCTGAAAGTCGCGCAAGGCACGCTCTCGACGCGCGTGCGCGAAGTGCCCCCCGGCACCTCGTACGAAATCGACACGCCCAACCTCGCGCTCGGCGTGACGAGCCCCGGCGACTATCGCGTCGATGTCGCGCCCGACGGCAGCGCCACGACCGTGACGGTGCGCAGCGGCAACGTGACGGTGTATGGCGAAAACGGTCAGACACCGATGTCGGCGGGCCAGCAGATCCGCTTTGCCGGGACCGACCTGCAGCAGGTGGCAAGCGAGGCCGCGCCGCCCCCCGATGCGTTCGATCAGTGGGCGCTCGCACGCGATGCCGCCGAGGACCGCTCGGTCTCGGCGCGCTACGTCTCGCGCGACATTCCCGGCTATCAGGATCTGGACGCCAACGGCACGTGGCGCGAAAGCCCGCAGTATGGCGAGGTCTGGGAGCCCAACGACGTGCCTGCGGGCTGGGCCCCGTATCACGACGGCCACTGGGTGTGGCAGGCGCCGTGGGGCTGGACGTGGGTGGACGATGCGCCATGGGGCTTCGCGCCCTACCACTACGGCCGCTGGGCCTACGTCGACGATTCGTGGGCGTGGGTACCCGGTCCGCTCGTCGAGAGCGCGCCACCCGTCTACGCGCCAGCGCTCGTCGCCTTCGTGGGCGGCGGCGACGGCGGCCCCGATTGGGGCGTGAATCTCGCCATCGGCGGCGCGGCGGCCGCGGGTGTCGCGTGGTTCGCGCTCGGGCCGGGCGAGCCGTGGCATCCGCACTGGGGCGACTGGAGCCCGCACTATTACGACCGCGTGAATCAGACCGTGATCGTCAATAATTACCGCCACGACGTGAACATCACGAACATCAACGTGCACAACACGTTCGTGAACTACCGCGTGCCGGGCGCCGTGACCGCCGTGCCCGCCACGGCCTTCGTGCACGGCCAGTCGACCTCGCGCTTCGCGCAACGCGTCGACCCGCGCCAATGGCAACACGCGCATATCCAGTCGGGCACGCCGGGCATCGCGCCGGTCAAGGGCAGCTTCGGTCCGAACTTGCGCCGCGCCGACTATCGGCCGCCTGCCTCGCTGAATCAGCGTCAGGTGGTGGCCACGCGCGCGCCCATCGCGCCGCCCGCATTCCACGACAACCTCGCGCAGCGCTTCGCCCGCAGCGGCGGCGCCGTGCCGGGTGCAGGCGCACCGGTCGTGCGCGCCTCCGCGCCGGCGCACGCTTCGTTCTCGCATTTCTCTCCCGCTTCGCACGGAGGATGGCCGCAGCAGAACGTGCGTGTCGTGCCGCCCCACTCGCCCGTGATCGGCGCGGCGGGCCGACCTGACGGCGCACCGGGTCAGGCGCAAGCTCGGGGGCCAGCGCAGGTGTCAGCGCAGGTGCCGGGTCAGGCGCCCCGTCCGGGCGCTTTCGCCCAGGGCGGCCCACATGGCCCGAATGAACCGATGGCCCCGCATGGACAGCAACCCGGACAGCCCGGCACGCCACCCGCGATGGGAAACGGCCACGGCCCGGCCATGCCGCGGGCGAACGAGGCGCATGGGGTGCCGCGTCCGCCGCAGTTCGCAGGCCGACCGGCGGGCGGACAGCCGCAGGGCGTCATGCCCGGCGGCGAGCCGCGTGCACCGGGCGCAGCCGGCAACGTGAATGGCCGCGCCGCAGTGGCCGGCGCGCCGGGCGAGGCGCATCAGCCTTCCTGGATGCAGCCGCATGCCCCCATGGCCCAGCGTGGACAGCCAGGCGGCGCGGCGCCGGGTCAGGAACACCGGCAGCAGGCGTTCGCGATGCAGCAGCCGCATGAAGGCGCGCCTGCGCGCGCGCCGCAACCGGCCGCAGGCGAAGCACCGCACGGGCCGCAGCCGATGCAGCCGCCACAACCGCGCGCGGACGCCCATCCGCAAGCCCAGCCGCAGCCTCGTGCCGAGTTTCATCCGCAACCGCAGCCGCAAATGCAACCGCAGCCTCAGCCGCGTGCGGAGGTTCGCCCGCAACCACAGCCGCAACCGCGCGCGGAATTCCATCCGCAACCTCAGCCGCAACCGCGCGCGGAATTCCGTCCGCAACCTCAGCCGCAACCACGCGCGGAATTCCATCCGCAACCACAGCCGCAGCCGCGCGCGGAATTCCACCCTCAGCCCCAGCCGCAGCCGCAGCCGCGCGCGGAATTCCATCCGCAACCGCAGCCGCAGCCGCGTCCGGAATTCCATCCGCAACCGCAGCCACAACCCCAGCCGCATCCGCAAGCGGGCGGCGGCCACGACGACCGTCATCACGGCTGAGCCCCACCGCCCCGACGAGCGCCCCAAAGCGCGCGCCGCCAACGAAAAAGCCCGCGAACGTCACCGTTCGCGGGCTTTGTTTATCGCGCGTCGATTGTGGCGCTACGGCACGCTAAACCGCCATCGGCGCGGTGAGCGGATCGTGGTGCCGGTAGCCGGCCAGCGAAAAGTCGGCGGGCTCGACCTTCTCGAGCCACTCGGGCTCGTAGTCGCCGGTCTTCGCGTACTCGGGCACGCGCGAAGCAATCTCGAGGCGCGGGCTCTCATAGGGCTCGCGGCTCAGTTGCTCGTTGAGCATGCCGAGCTGGTTCTCGTAGATGTGCGCGTCGCCGATGAAGTACGTGAACCAGCGCGGCGTATAGCCCGTCAAGCGGCCGACGAGATGCAGCAGCACCGCGCCTTCGGTCAGGTTGAACGGCGTGCCGAGGCCCACGTCGTTGCTGCGGATATACAGGCACAGCGAGATCTCGCGCCTCGCGACGTTGGGCAGGAACTGATAAAGCAGATGGCATGCGGGCAGCGCGATCTGGTCGAGCACCGCCGGGTTCCAGCCATGAAACAGAATCCGGCGATCGGCGGGATTGTTCATGATCGTGTCGAGGCACTGGCGCAACTGGTCGACCGCCTTGTAGAGCAACACCTTCGGACGGCCGCCCTCGCTGAATTCGCTCACGCGCGCATAGCCGCGCGATTGCGCATCGGCGAGCTGCGCGCTCGCGTCGGCGTCCAGCACCTTGTAGGCGGGCCACTGGCGCCACTGCACCCCGTAGACGTCGCCCAGATCATCGGTGCCGCGGCGATACGGATTGGCGAGCCACTGCGCGTTCTCGTTCGCGTTGGCATCCCAGACCTTGCAGCCGAGCGCGCGGAAATCCGCCGCGCTGCGCGAAGCGCGCAAGAAGCCGATCAGCTCGCCCACTGCTGACTTGAACGCCAGCTTTTTCGTCGTGACGGCGGGAAAGCCCTGCTGCAGATCGAAGCGCAACATGGCGCCCGGCATGCTGATCGTGCGGATGCCGGTACGGTTTTCCTGCCAGCTGCCGGTGTCGAGAATCGAGCGGACGAGCTCGAGGTACTGTTTCATGCGTGGTCCCTGAGCGGGTGCGTGAGCGCACCCGGTGCGGATTCAAAGATGAGATTCTATAGCAAGCCGCCAAATGGCAGATCCGGCCCAGTGGAATGCAATCGGCGAACAACCCGGAGGGGGACAGGCACGATAACGCCGCACGGCGTCATTCGGGAAGACCGGCCAGAACGGGATACACGTGACGACACCACTCGCTGCATCGGCATAACATGCCCGTCTAATACGCATTATGTCGAGGAAGCGAAAAATAGAATAATGCGGCAAATAATGCGCCGCATAGCAACGTCCGGCAAAGGCAAACGGCAAGAAAATCAATGCGCAGAATAGCGTGGCGGCCGTGTGGCAAATGATTCGCAAATAGTGCGCAATATCGCCACCCGCAAGCCCTGATCGAGAGGCTCCCACCGCGCGGCGGTGCGAACCAGCGCAGACAGGGCGGCCCGCACCCGCGAGCCGCCCGCCGCACGAACCTGCGCCCCCGCGCAGGCCCGCTTGCACCCCTGATACCTCCTGCACCCTCACGGCCGATTCCGGCTCTTCGTCAGCCTGCTTCGCTACTTGTGAGGCCGCATCGCGCGGCCGTTATATGGTCCCCTCGGCGAGGCCGCTTTCAGGCCCCGCCCCCCGAAACCAGTCCGCCCGGATGCGGCGCGAGCGGATCGCTTTCCATATGCCGCATACCGTGCGCGCACAGCAGCCGGTAGAGCGTCACGCGCGAAATACCGAGCTCCTGCGCGGCGTCGCCGAGACGCCCGCGATGGCGCAGCAAGGCGAGCTCGATGGCCTGGCGCTCGGCGGCCTCGCGCGCCTGCGCGAGCGAAACCGGCACCACCTCGACGTAATCGCCCAGTTCCAGATCGCGCGCCGTGATTGCGCGCCCTTCGGTCATGACGATTGCGCGCCGCACGCGGTTGATGAGCTCGCGCACATTGCCGGGCCAGCTGTAGTTGTGCAGCGCTGCGATGGCATCGGGAGAAAAGCCGCGCAGGCGTCGCCCGCCGTCTTTCTTGAAACGTTCGAGCATGTGCCGCGCGAGCAATTCGATGTCTTTGCCGCGCGCGCGCAGCGGCGGCTCATCGATCTGCAACACACACAGCCGGTGATACAAATCCTGACGGAAGCGTCCCTCGACCATGGCCGCACGCATGTCCACGTGAGTCGCGGAAATGATGCGCACGTCCACGGGAATCTGCTCGTGGCCGCCAAGACGCTCGATCTTGCCTTCCTGGAGAAAGCGCAGCAGGCTCGCCTGGCTTTCCATCGGCAGGTCGCCGATTTCATCGAGAAAGAGCGTGCCGCCGTTGGCCGATTCCACGCGCCCGATCTTGCGCTGGCTCGCGCCCGTGAATGCGCCGCGCTCATAGCCGAACAGTTCCGATTGCAGCAGATGCGGCGGAATGGCCCCGCAATTGATGGGCACGAAGGTCGCATTGCGCCGCGACGAACGTTCGTGAATGGCAACCGCCGTGAGTTCCTTGCCGGTGCCCGACTCGCCCGAGATGAAGACCGGCGCGTCGGTCAGGGCGACCTTGCGGATGGAGCGAAAGAGCGCGAGCATCGCCTCGCACGAGCCCACCATTTCGCCTTCCGCACCGCCCGAGGTGTCGTTCGAAGCGCCCTCGCCGAGCGAGACCATGCCGAAAGCATGGCCCACGGAATCGACGATGCGCTCGCCGCTCCAGGGCACCGTTACGTAATCGAAACAGTAATCGCGCACGAGGCGGCGCAAATTGGCGTCCTGCAACTGGCCGGTGGTGGTCGCAGCCACCCAGCCCACGTTAGGCAACGTCAGGCAAGGCTCGAAGGCGCCGATCTCATGCACATGGAATTCACTGGACAAATCGAGCAGACCGCCCGCGGGCAGCCCGGCGCGCAGCGCACGCCGCGTATCCCGCGCGTTGCCGACGATCTCCACCTGCCAGCCCCGCTCGTGGAACCGCTCGTTCAGCGCTTCATTCGGTTTGCGCGTCACGTACACCAATTGCCGCGTTGCGGATTCCATTATTCAGATCCTCTTGCCAACACATCGTTGCGAAATGACGGCACGCACCTGATATACAGACACGCAGCAAAAGGCGACATTCGCCAGGCGCAACAAAAGGCGCGGCGAACATGGGGCTTTTGCTGACAGTGAATCCCCGAACTGCGGCGTGTGTGTCACCTTGCCCACGGCTGGGCCTTTTCTTATGGGTATTACGCGTTTTTCTGAAGCTTACTATATGCACCGGGATGTTGGATAGAAAATATGCAGCGCGAATAGTTAAGGGCCCGATGGAAAGGTTTCCATTACATAAGCGCTGAATTGTAGGACGAAAAATCAATTGCGGATGTTTCCATTCCATTGCTCCCGCACCGTTTTCCTCAGGCCACACAATTACGCAACATATATATCGCGCAAACGTTCTCCGTTGAAACTCCCGGGCAAATTTCCGACGTTTAAACGGGTCGACGTTTCAGCGCTGAAACGTTTTTGCGAAAATCCGCTATTCAAAATCCGTAGAAAATACCTGGACCCGTGACGTATCAATGGATTGCGTGGGGTGGCACACGTTTCGCTAAATGTCCCGCACCAGGAGATACGCCATGCGACTCATTCCTTCGAACGTCAGGCGCAGTGTTACCGGCACGTGCGGCATGCTCGCTGCCGTGCTGATTCCCGCCGCGCTCCTCGCCTTCGCGCCCTCGGTGCGCGCACAGACGGCCCCGGATGCGGTCAGTGCGAGCGTCGTCGCGGCGAACACCGGTGTCGTTCCTGCAACAAGCGCAGCCATGGTAAGCGCCACGCTCGACGTGAGCGTGGCGCCCAACTCTGATAACGACACCAACGGCAAGAACTTTAGCGCCGGCACGAGCACCCAGGCGCTCGCCGCCGATCCGGACCCCGCAGGGGACGATCCGGTGCTCGCGGGCGTCGGCGCCATCGACGACCAGACGCTCGCGCGCCAGCGCGGCGGCGCCGTGGGCATGGTGATGATCGCCGCCACGCCGCAGCTCATGCGCGGCAACG
>DATEJU010000647.1:0-14967 GCA_035277805.1 Paraburkholderia sp.
GCGAGCACGCCCGCGAGCATGCCGCGCACCGCGTTGGCCTTCGAGACGAACATCTGCGCCGCGCCGCCGCGCAGCTTGCAGACCACGATGAATTGCGGGACGTTCCAGAGCAGATAGACCCACATGATGTAGCTGAGCGGATTGCCGGCGAGGCGTGCGCCCAGGCCATCGACGATCGAATAGGTCGCGATGAAGAAGCCCGTCACCAGCGCCCAGGGCACGCTTTCGCCCGAAAAGCGCATGCCGCGCCGGAACGCGAGCGACATGATGCCGAGCGAGACGAGCACTACGCCCGAGGCCGCGAGCGGGTGCAGCTCCTCGTGCGCGAACACCAGCGCGCCCGCGAACACGAGCAGTGGCGAGAGGCCGCGCGCGATCGGGTAGATCTGCCCGAAGTCGCCGCTGCGGTAGGCACGGATCAGCGCGAAGCAGTACGCGAATTCGAGCAATGCCGATGCCGCGATATACGGCCAGCTCGCGGGCGCGGGCAGCGGCAGCACGCACACGCCGATGGCGCTCACCAGCACGTAAGGCACCGAGAACATGCCGAGCAGCCAGACGCGGTCGCCCGAGAGGTGGAGAAAGGCGTTCCAGCTCGCGTGCATGAGCGCCGAAAGCAGGACTAGCAGGACGACGAAGCTTGCCATCGTACGAGCGCAATGAGTGGGAAGGACGCGGGGAGGTTGCGGCCGCAAGCTGCCGATTATTCCAGCGAATGCGCCGCAGCGCCAGAACGGCGGGCGAAGGGCGTCCGAAGAAAAAAGGCGCGAGCCGCACGGCGCTTGCCATGCAGCCCGCGCTTTGCTTCACGGGGGAGGAAGGGCGCGGCGTTGTCAGATCACGCGCGCGCGCAGCTTCGCCGAGACGAGGTCGATCACCGTCACCACGCCGATCACCATGATCAGCACCGCGCTCGTCTGCGCATAGTCGAACGAGCGGATTTCCTCGTAGAGCACCACGCCGATGCCGCCCGCGCCCACCATGCCCACCACCATCGCCGAGCGCACATTCGATTCGAACCGGTAGAGCGCATACGAGATCCACAGCGGCATGACCTGGGGCAGCACGCCGTAGATGATCTCGTCGAGCGGCGTGGCGCCGGTCGCGCGCACGCCCTCGGCGGGGCGCGGGTCGATCGCTTCGACAGCCTCCGCGAAGAGCTTGGCGAGCACGCCCGTCGTGTGGACCCACAGCGCCAGCACGCCCGCGAAGGGGCCCAGGCCCACCGCGACGATGAACAGCATCGCGAACACCATCTCGTTGATGGCGCGGCACGCGTCCATCAGGCGGCGCACCGGATGCAGGATCCAGCGCGGCGCGAGATTGTGCGAGGACATCAACCCGAACGGCACTGCACAGACGATGGCGAGCGCCGTGCCCCAGAGCGCCACCGCCACCGTCACCCACATCTCGTGCACATAGGTGCGCCATTCGGTGAAGTCGGGCGGGAAGAAGCCGCGCGCGAACGTGCCCATGTTCTGCGAGTCGGCGAAGAGGTCGAGCGGACGCATGTCCGCGCCGCGCCAGGCCGCGCCGAGCAGCACGAACACGATCGCCCACATGACGAGCGACGACCACCTGCGCTTGCCCGCTGCTGCGCTCACCCGGCTCGCGAGCGATGCCGGTTTGGCCGGCTGCGCGAGCGACGGTTGTACGCGCGCTTCGCCGTGGCCTTGCGCCGGCTCTGCGTCGAAGTCGTCGGCGCGCTGCGCGAGCCGCGATGCGTCGAAGTCCATCGTGCCCATTACTGCTTCGTGGCGTTCGCGAGCGCGCCGATCTTCGCGTCGATGGCGGCAAGCTGGCTCTTGCGGTCCTCGTCGGAGAGATGCGTGTCGGCGGCGATCTTCTCTTTCTGCTGGAACAGCGCGACCTGGCGGATCGGCAGCAACTGGGCGTCGGAGGCAGGAGCGAAGCCCGCGTAGCCCGTGATGTCGGCCATGATCTTTTTCTCCTTCGGATCGGTCTTCGCGTAGTGATAGAAGAAGTCGCGCAGCTTCTGCCTGGTCGCTTCAGGCAGGTCCTTGCGCCACACGAGCGGATCGGACGGAATCAGCGGCGAGGTCCACAACACGCGCACCTGGGCGAAGCGATCAGGATGCTTCTGCTGGAGCGTGGCGAGCTCGATGGTGTTGTTGGTCGCGATGTCCACCTTGTTGTTGACCACGGCGAGCAGGTTCGCTTCGTGGCTCGAGGGCAGCACCGTCTTGAACGTCGACGCATTCACCGATACGCCACGCTTCGCGAACAGGTAGTAGCCGGGAATCAGCGTGCCCGAGGTGGAATTCGGATCGCCCCAGCCGAGCGTGAGATCCCTGGTATTCCTGAAGACATCGTCGAGCGTCTTCACGCGGCTGTTGACGTTGGTGATGAGCACCGACTTGTAGCCGGCGTCGCCGTTCGCGTAGAGCACCTTCGCGTAGATCTCGCCGTTCGAGCGGTCCACGGCTTCCATGGCGGAGGCGTTGCCGAAGTAGCCGATCTGCACCTTGTTAAAGCGCATGGCCTCGATGATGCCCGCGTAGTCGGTGGCGAAGAATGCCTTCACGTGCAGGCCGGTCTGGCGGTTCATGTCGTCGATGAACGGCTGCCAGCGCTGCTTGAGCACCGCCGACGAATCGGTCGAGATGATGCCGAAGTTGACGTCTTCCGCGTGTGCGGCCGAAGCACCGAGCGAGGCGAATGCAACGGCGCCGGCGGCGCACCAGGAGAGCATGGAACGGAGCAGTTTCATGGGAGAGGCGGATTCCGTGATGAGTGGGAATGTTGGTGTAGTGAGGTCGTTTCAGGCTGCGGTGAGTCAGGTTGCTTAGGTGGCCTCAGGTCGCCTGAGGCTGCGCGCCGAAGCGTTGCGTGGCTGCGCGAGCGGCATCGGGTTCGAGCAATTCGCGCGCGGCGCTGCCGTAAAACTGTTGCAGCAGGGCAGGCGTGAGCGCGGCCGACGGGCCGTCGTAGACCACGCGGCCGTCGCGCAGCGCGATCGTGCGCGGGCAGTACTGCATCGCGATATCGACCTGATGCAGCGACACGACCACCGTGAGTCCGTGATTGCGGTTGAGCATGCGCAGCATGTCCATCACGCGACGCGACGACTCGGGGTCGAGCGAGGCGATCGGCTCGTCGGCGAGAATCAGGCGCGCGCGCTGCACGAGTGCGCGGGCAAGCGCGGCGCGCTGCTGCTGACCGCCCGAGAGATTCGAGGCGCGCTCGCCGGCTTTGTCGCCGATGCCCACTTCCGCGAGCGCCGCTGCCGAAAGCTCGCGCTCGCTGCGCGGAAAGCATCCAGTGAGACGGCGCCACAGTGGCAGGCGCGCGAGCGCGCCAATCAGCACGTTGGTTTCCACCGTGAGCCGATGCGCGAGATTGAACTGCTGAAACACGAAGCCGATATCGCGCCGGATGCGGCGCACTTCGTGCACGAGGCGGCCATTGTGCTGAATCGGCCGGCCAAGTATTTCGATCTGCGAAGGTTGTGGATCGGCGGCCACGAAGCCGGCGATGTGGCGCAATAGCGTCGACTTGCCCGATCCCGATGCGCCGATCAGCGCCACCATTTCGCCCACGCTCACGCACAGGTTGATCTCGTCGAGCGCCTTGCGGCCCACGGCGCTGGCTGAGGCGCCCCCGCCGAAAGTCTTCGAGAGGCGTTCGATACGGATTGCATCCATCCCGGCGTTCGTCCTGGTGTCCATTTCGATTCGTCGCGTGGATCGGGCGCGCGGCCGCGAGTCCTTGATTGAGTCGTGGGACATTCTAGGAAGCGACTATGACGGTTGAGTGAAGGCATCGCGACGTCTAGACGACTATATGTTTTGTACGGCTATGCAGCTGGAGCAGGCGCAAATCATGTCGATACCGTGACAGCGCGGGCGCGCATGACATCTGTGTGACGTCCCGTACGTGTCACGCGCAACGCACCGCGAACGGGCTATATTGTCGGCAGACGTGCGTGCTGGCCCCGGTTTTGCATGGCGACTTCTATTCGACAGATGCCAGGACTTAGCTTCCTACCCGACAGCTTCGCGGAATACGAGGACCTGAAAACGCTCCTCGATGCGGGCGCGCATTGGTTCGACATCCGCAGCGCGGGCGAAGTCGAAGTGCGCGGCCGCTCGTTCTCGCTCTACGTCGCTGCAGTGGGCTCGCGCGACCCGCAGGCGCCCGCCATCGGTTTTTTCGGCGGCATCCATGGGCTCGAGCGCATCGGCACGCAACTCGTGCTCGATTACATGCGCGCGCTTGTCGGGCGCCTCGCGTGGGACGAATTGCTGATGCGCCAGCTCGAATCGGTGCGGCTCGTGATGATGCCGATTTGCAATCCGGGCGGCATGTGGCTCGCCACGCGCGCGAATCCGAACGGCGTGGACCTCATGCGCAACGCGCCGCAGGATGCCGACGAGCACGTGCCATTTCTCGCGGGCGGCCAGCGCGTGGGCTCGTGGCTGCCGTGGTATCGCGGCCGGCGCGGCGCGCCGATGGAGCCCGAGGCGGCGGCGCTCCTGAGGGTCGTCGACGAGGAGCTGGCGCATCGGCCGCTCGCGTTCGCGCTCGATTGCCACTCGGGTTATGGCTGGAGCGACAGCATCTGGTTTCCCTACGCGCGCACGCGCCAGTTGATGCGCCATCTGCCCGAGATGTACGTGCTGAAAACGATGTTCGAGCGCGCGCATCCGCATCACGGCTATACGTTCGAGCCGCAGAGCCACCAGTATCTGCTGCACGGCGATCTCTGGGACTGCGCATACGACCGCGCCCCTGCAGCGAGCGTGTTTCTGCCGCTCACGCTCGAGCTGGGCTCGTGGCTGTGGATCAAGAAGAACCCGCGCCAGATCTTTTCTCGTCAGGGCATGTTCAATCCGGTGATGCAGCACCGCACCGCGCGCGTATTGCGGCGTCACGCGAATCTGTTCGAGTTCCTCACACGCGCCGCGTTTTCCGCATCGCGCTGGCTGCCCCAGGGCGTGGCGCGCCAGCAGGTGTTGCAAAGCGCGATTGGGCACTGGTACCGGAAGCCGGGCTCATGACGGCGCGCTGGATCCTGTTGCGCGGCCTCACGCGAGAGTCGCGCCATTGGGGGGCGTTTGCGCCGTTGCTCGCAGCGCGATGCGGCGCGGTGCTGCCCATCGACTTGCCTGGCAACGGCACGCACGCGCATCTGCGCTCGCCTCGCGATGTCGATGCCTACGTGGACGCCGTGCGGGCCGAAGCGCGGCAGCACGGCGCGCCGCCGCGGTATCGGGTGCTGGCGATGTCGCTGGGCGGCATGGTGGCGTCGGCGTGGGCGCGGCGCTTTCCCGAGGAGATCGAGCGGCTCGTGCTCATCAACACGAGCATGCGGCCCTATAGCCGCTTCTACGAGCGCCTGCGGCCCGCCGCGTGGCCGGCGCTGCTGCGCGCGGCATGGCACTGGCGCGGCGTCGATCGCGGCGCCGAGCGTAACGACATCGCCGAAACGACGATCCACGATCGCACCTGCGCGCGCCGCGATACGCTGGCCGCCGATCTCGACGCCTGGCGCGCGATTCGCGCAAGCGCGCGCGTGAGCCGCGCCAACGCGCTGCGCCAGTTGCTGGCCGCGGCGCGCTATACGGTCCGCGGCGTGCCGCGCTGTCCGGTGCTCGTGCTGTCCTCGCGCGAGGATCGCCTCGTGAACCCGGTGTGCTCGGCGCGGCTTGCGCGGGCCTGGGGCGCGGCGCATCGCGAACATCCGTGGGGGGGACACGATCTGCCGCACGACGATCCGCAATGGCTCGTCGATGCGGTCTGCGCGGCTTTTCCCGACCTCGCCGATACGTGCGAGACGCCGGGCGGCGCGTCCTGACAAGCCGGGTCCACGAGGCGGGACCGCACCGCGCCATCGTGCGCGCGGGGTTTGCCCCATAATACGGGGACTTTTTTCCGGCTTCCTTTGGAATCAATCCCGCATATGAACGATAACGACCGCCTCGCGCCGACGCCGGCCGCTCCGGCCGCGCCGCGCCTCACGAGCCTTTCGCACGGCGGCGGCTGCGGCTGCAAGATCGCGCCGGGCGTGCTTTCCGCGCTGCTCGCGCGCAGCACGCCGCTCACCGCCACGTTCCCGAATCTGCTGGTGGGCACCGAAACGGCCGACGACGCCGCCGTCTACAAGCTCAACGACGAGCAGGCCATCGTCGCGACCACGGACTTTTTCATGCCGATCGTGGACGACCCCTACGATTTCGGCCGCATTGCCGCCACCAACGCGCTCTCGGACGTCTACGCGATGGGTGGCAAGCCGATCCTCGCGCTCGCGCTGGTGGGCATGCCCATCAACGTGCTGCCGCATGAAGTGATTGCGCAGGTGCTGCGCGGCGGCGAGGATGTTTGCGCGGCGGCCGGCATTCCGGTGGCGGGCGGCCATTCGATCGATTCCGTGGAGCCCATCTACGGACTGGCCGCGCTCGGCGTGGTGCATCCCGAGCGCGTGAAGCGCAACGCATCGGCGCGCTCGGGCGATGTGCTGGTGCTCGGCAAGCCGCTGGGCGTGGGCGTGTTGTCCGCCGCGCTCAAGAAGGATCTGCTCGACGCCGCCGGCTACCAGGCCATGGTGGCTGCCGCGACGATGCTCAACAAGCCGGGCGCCGCGCTCGCCGAGCTGCAAGGCGTGCATGCGATGACCGACGTGACCGGCTTCGGCTTGCTCGGGCACACGCTCGAAATCGCGCGCGGCGCGAATCTCACGGCGCGCGTGCGCTACGCCGACCTGCCGTGGCTGCCTGGCGTGGAGGCGTTCGTCGCGCAGGGCGTGTTCACGGGCGCGTCGGGCCGCAACTGGACCTCGTATGGCGATGGCGTGACGCTCTCGCCCCAATTGCCGGAAAGCGCACGCACGCTGCTCACCGATCCGCAGACCTCCGGCGGCCTGCTCGTGGCCTGCGCGCCGGAGCAGGTGGATGAGGTGCTCGCCCTCTTTCACGCAGACGGCTTCGCTGCCGCACGCGTGATCGGCGAATTGACGGAAGGGCCCGCGCGAGTGGAAGTCGCATGAGCGGGGAGTCGCCAAAGGCCATTTTCTATGCGCTCGCGGCGAACGCCGGCATTGCGGTCTGCAAATACGCGGCGGCGGCGTTTACGGGCTCGGGTTCGATGTTCGCGGAGGCAATTCACTCGACCGCCGATTGCGGCAATCAGTTGCTGCTGCTGTTCGGCCTGCGCCAGTCGCGCGAGCCGCCCACGCCCTTGCATCCGATGGGCACGGGCCGCGCGATCAACTTCTATTCCCTGCTCGTGGCGCTGCTGCTGTTTTTCGTGGGCGGCGCGTTTTCGGTGTACGAAGGCGTTCACCGGCTGATCGCTCGCGAGCCGCTGCAATACGCGTATGTGGCGCTCGCGGTACTCGGCATTTCCGTGATGCTCGAAGCGTTTTCGCTGTACGGCGCGCTGCGCGAAATCCGCAAGGGATCGCCCACGAAGTCGCTGTGGCGCTGGGCGCGCGAAACCCGCGACTCCGATCTGCTGGTGGTGGCCGGCGAGGACATTGCCGCGCTCGCGGGTCTCGCGATTGCATTTGCGGCGGTGTTGCTCACGGTCGTCACGGGCAATCCGGTCTGGGACGCGTGCGGGTCCGTCGGCGTGGGACTGTTGCTCATGCTGATTTCATGGTTCATCGCACGCGAAGTGAAGTCGATGATCGTGGGTGAATCGGCGAGCCCGGAAATGCGGCGTGATATCGAAGCGCACTTGCGCGCTCGGCCCGAAATTCGCAGCATCATCAGCCTCATTACCCTGCAATGGGGCAAAGAGGTGATGGTGGCGGTGCAGTGCGAGATGATCGATTACGAGCACAGCCGCGCGATGGTCGAATCGATCAACGCGATCGAAGCCGATCTGCAGGCGCGCTTTCCCCTTGTGCGCTGGGTGTTTTTCGAGCCGGATTTCGCAAAGCGTTAAGCGCGGGCCGCGCTTCGTTTCTTCGGGCCCGACGGTCGAGAGACCGTCGGGCCTTTTTGCTGTATCGACGTGCTCTAGTGCCGAAACGGTGTCCACACCGGCGTGGTTTCGTCCCAGTCGTCCAGCTCGGAGGGTCGTGGGTTGTTCATGATTGGGTATCCTTATCGAATCGATAAAACAAAAATCATTCGCCCGCGCGGGCCAGACGCGTGGCCTCATTGGCGCGATTTTCCTGCAGTGCGATGCGTTGGGCCTGCGTGCGTCCGATCAGGCTCTGCTCAGGATAGGTCGTCTTGTTGAGCGAGGGCAGCGTGCCGTTGCGATAAGCCTCGGCAATTTCCGCCTTCACCTGGGCACGCGTTTTAGGCGCGCTGTTGTCGACCTGCGGCGCTGCTGCTTGTGCCACCTGTTCGGCTTGCGGTGCGGCTTGCGGGCCATAAGTACCCGCGCGGCCGATACCGCCTGCGAAAGCCGATGCGCTCGCGGCGAGCGTGATAGTGATAACGAGGGTTGCGCCGAGCGCGGTTGCGAGAGTGCGTTTCATGATCTGCTCCTGTTTTAAGAGCGCCTTGGCTGCATGCAATGAAACGATGGCCGTGGCGACAGGTGCAAATGTAGATGCGCAGGCTCGCGCGATAAACGTCCCGAAAGCGAAAGGAATTGTCGAAAAACCGGAACAATGCGAAAACGCGCGCCGCAGCGGGGGCTGAACGGCGCGCGTCACAGGGCGGTCCGAGACGCCCCAAAGATCAGGAAAATTAACGAGAAGCGCGTTGCCGCGCTTACGCCGCCCAGCCTATGCGGCCCAGCCTATGCGGCCCACTCCGAAATAACCGGCGTTTCGAGCGCGCTCGCCTGCTCGCGCTCTTCGAGTGTGCGCATCGTGCAGGCCTTGTCGAGCGAGGCGCGGCCCGAGAGGAGCGGGCAGCGGTCGAACACTTCCGCGATCCAGTCCACGAACACGCGCACTTTCGGTGACAGATGGCGGCTATGCGGATACACGGCCGAGATCGGCATGGGCAGCGGCTTGAAGTCGGGCAGGACCTCGACGAGCGCGCCCGACTTCAGGTGCGGCAGCACCATGTAGCGCGGCCCCTGAATCAGGCCGAAACCTTCGATGCCGCACGTCACATAGGCGTCGGCGTCGTTCACCGAGACCATGCTCTTGAGCTTGATCTCCACTTCCTTGCCATCGACGAGGAACGCCCAGTCGATCACACGCCCCGTGCGAGGCGAGAAGTAATTCACGGCGCGATGCTCGGCGAGCTCCTCGAGCGTTTGCGGTGTGCCGTGGCGCTCCAGATACGAGGGCGCCGCGCACGACACGCCTTCGAACAGGCCAATGCGTCGCGCGACCAGCGACGAATCCTGCAACGCGCCCACACGCACGACGCAATCCACACCTTCCTGCAGCAGGTCGACTGGGCGGTCGGTCAGGCCGAGTTGCAGGTCGATGTCGGGATAGCGTCCATGAAATTCGCACAGCGACGGAATCACGATGAGCCTCCCGATCGAACCGGGCATGTCGATGCGCAGCTTGCCGTGCGGCTTGCGGTTGCGGTCCTGGAAGGTGAGCTCGGTTTCTTCGACGTCAGCAAGAATGCGCACGCAGCGCTCGTAATACGCCGCGCCGTCGGGCGTGAGCGAAAGGCGGCGCGTGGTGCGGTGCATGAGGCGCACGCCGAGAAAAGCTTCGAGATTCTGGATGATCGTCGTGACCGAGGCGCGCGGCATGTCGAGGGTCTCGGCTGCGCGCGTGAAGCTGTTGGTGTCGACGACGCGGGTGAATACCTGCATGGCCTGAAGGCGGTCCATTGCCACTCTCCAAAAGACATCGGACGCACGCCGCGCGGCCCTGCATCAAGGTACGCCTCGCCAGTCGCGCGAATTAAGGAAACAGATTGTTCAGGTGCGCCGAATTGTGTTGCCGGATTATAGGCATTTATTTGCAAGTCTGCCGAACCCACAATTCGCACCATTCGATTCTATTCTCGCGCATTGCGCCGTTTCGACATGGATGCCTTCAAACGTTCGACGCCGTGGATTTCCGCGGACCTGTCCGCGAGCGCTGCTGAGCCTGCGCCACGGGCAGTGCGCCCTGTGGCCGGCAAGCCCGCCGCACCGCGCCTCGCTGCAGCACCGGCTCCGGCCACGGCCCCGGCGGGCAAGACGCGCGAGTCCGCGTTCATCGACGTGAGCGAAGTGACGATCGAAGGCTATGCACAGGACATCGTGCTGCGCCTGTACCGTCCGCAGGGCGCGAACAATCTGCCCGTGCTGCTGTATTTCCACGGCGGCGGCTTCGTACGCGGCACGCTCGACGACGCCGACGCGACCGGCCGCTTTTTCGCAGAGCGCTTACCCGCGCTCGTGGTTTCGGTGGGCTATTCGCTTGCGCCGCGGTTTCCATTTCCGGCCGCGCCCGAAGACGCCTATCGCGCCGCGCAGTGGGTGCTTGCACGGGCACGCGCATTCGGCGGCAGCACGAAGCGCATCGTGGCCGCGGGACACGACGCGGGCGGCCAGATCGCCAACGTGCTCGCGTTCATCGGACGCGATCGCGGCGACGTGCGGCTCGCCGCGCAGGCGCTCTTTGCGCCGATGCTCGACCCGAGCCTCACGCGCCTCGGCGACGAAGCGCGGCTCGCGTCGGACATTTCCGCGAGCGAATGTGCTGCCTGCTACCGTGCGTATCTGCCTGAAGCCTCGCAGCGCATGCATCCGTATGCGGCGCCGCTGGAGTCGTCGCGTCTCGCCGGCTTGCCGCCCACGTTCATCGTCACCGCGCAAAACGACGTGCTGCATATCGAAGCGGAGAAGTACGCAGGACGCCTGATCGAAGCGGGTGTGCGCACGCATGTGGTGCGCTACCCGAGCGTTTCGCACGCGCAGATCGGCGCGCACCCGGAAGCGCTCTCCGAAGCAGTGCGCTTTTTCCGCTGTTGTTTCGAAGCCGGCGCGCCTTGTTAGCACGGCCGCAGCGAACCGGAAAACGCTGACAAACGTATCGATCGAAAAATAATCACTCATCTTTCTGGAGCCTGCTATGTCACTCAACTCGCATTCCCGTAAGCGTATTGCGCTCGCGGTGGCCGCCGTTCTCGTCGTTGCGGGGTTCGGCTCGCTCGTCGCCATGCGTCTGGATTCGCATCCGGCCGTCGCCGCCGAAGCCCCGCCCGCGCCGGAAGTGGACGTGGCCGCCGTGCTCAAGCGCAATGTCACCGACTGGCAGACCTACTCGGGCCGCATGGCCGCCGTCGAGAAAGTCGAGGTTCGCCCGCAGGTCTCCGGCACGATCGTCTCCGTGAATTTCCGTGACGGCGCGCTCGTGAAAAAAGGCGACACGCTCTTCGTGATCGACCCGCGTCCGTATCAGGCGGCCGTCGATCAGGCCGCGGCCCAGGTGGCCGGCGCGCAGGCACGCACCGGCTACGCGCAGAGCGACTGGGAGCGCGCGCAACGACTCATCGGTGATAACGCCATTGCGAGGCGCGATTACGACGAGAAGCAGAACGCCGCGCGCGAAGCGAGTGCGAATCTCAAGGCCGCGCAGGCCGCGCTCGAAGCCGCGCAGATCAATCTCGGCTACACGCGCATCGTCGCGCCGGTGTCGGGGCGCGTTTCGCGCGCGGAGATCACGGTGGGCAACGTGGTCTCCGCGGGTGCGAGCGCGCCGCCGCTCACGACGCTCGTTTCGGTGTCGCCCATCTACGCCGAGTTCGACGCCGACGAGCAGACCTATCTGGACTACATCAGCCGCATGAAGGACGGCTCGAAAGTGCCCGTTGAATTGGGGCTCGCGAACGAGACCGGCTATTCGCGCACCGGCACGATCGAGTCGGTGGACAACCGGCTCGACACGACCTCGGGCACGATCCGCGTGCGCGCGCGCTTCGACAACGCGGACGGCGCGCTCGTGCCGGGCCTCTACGCACGCATCAAGGTGAGCGGCAGCGCGCCGCATCCGGCGCTGCTCGTCGACGAAGCGGCCATCGGCACGGACCAGGACAAGAAGTTCGTCTATGTCGTGGACGGCGCGGGCAAGGTCGCCTATCGCACCGTGCGGATCGGCGGCCAGCAGGGCAACCTCCGCGTGATTCTGGGCGGCCTGCAGGCGGGCGAGCGCGTGATCGTGAATGGCACGCAGCGCGTGCGGCCGGGAGAGGCGGTGCGCTCGCATATGGTGCCGATGAACGGCGACCCGGACGGCAATCCGGCGTCCGCGCTCGCGAATTCCACCTCGAAGACCGCAAAGACTTCCTGACGCGCGGCGCTTGCCGCGGCATTGGTCGGAGCGGCGAGTACGATCCGCGCATCCAGTTAGTCATCCGAAATTTAGAGCGACCCATGAACATATCGAAATTCTTCATCGACCGGCCGATCTTCGCGGGCGTGCTGTCCGTGCTGATCCTGCTGGCCGGGGTGATCGCACTGTTCCAGTTGCCGATCTCCGAGTATCCCGAAGTCGTGCCGCCTTCGGTGGTCGTCCACGCGCAGTATCCGGGCGCGAACCCGAAAGTGATTGCCGAAGCCGTGGCCGCGCCGCTCGAAGAGCAGATCAACGGCGCCGAGAACATGCTCTACATGCAGTCGCAGGCGAACAGCGACGGCAATCTCACGCTCACGGTCACGTTTCGTCTCGGCACCGATCCCGACAAGGCCACGCAACTCGTGCAGAACCGCGTGAATCAGGCATTGCCGCGGCTGCCCGAGGACGTGCAGCGCCTCGGCATCACGACCATCAAGAGCTCGCCCACGCTCACGATGGTGGTGCACCTGATCTCGCCGAACAATCAGTATGACATGACGTATCTGCGCAACTATGCGCTTCTCAACGTCAAGGACCGTCTCTCGAACATTCGGGGCGTGGGCGAGGTGCAACTGTGGGGCGCGGGCGATTACGCCATGCGCATCTGGCTCGATCCGCAGAAGGTCGCGCAGCGCAATCTCACGGCACAGGACGTGGTGAACGCGATTCGCGAGCAAAACGTGCAGGTGGCGGCGGGCGTGATCGGCGCCTCGCCGAGCGTGCCGGGCACGCCGCTGCAGCTGAACGTGAACGCGCGCGGCCGTCTGCGCACGGAAAGCGAATTCGGCAACATCATCGTCAAGACCAATCCCGACGGCGGCGTGACCTATCTGCGCGACATCGCGCGCATCGAGCTTGCGGCCTCCGAATATGGCCTGCGCTCGCTGCTCGACAACAAGCCAGCCGTTGCGCTCGCCATCAACCAGGCGCCCGGCGCGAATTCGCTCGCGATCTCCGACCAGGTGCGCGAAGCGATGAAGGAGCTCAAGCAGGACATGCCCGCGGGCGTGGATTACCGCATCGTCTACGATCCCACCCAATTCGTGCGGTCGAGCATCGAGGCGGTCGTGCATACGCTGCTCGAAGCGATCGCGCTGGTCGTGGTCGTGGTGATCGTGTTCCTGCAGACGTGGCGGGCGTCGATCATTCCGCTCATCGCCGTGCCGGTGTCGATCGTCGGAACCTTCTCGCTGCTGCTCGCGTTCGGCTTCTCGATCAATGCGCTCTCGCTGTTCGGCATGGTGCTTGCGATCGGCATCGTGGTGGACGACGCGATCGTGGTGGTGGAGAACGTCGAGCGCAATATCGCGAGCGGGCTTTCCGCGCGTGACGCCACTTACAAGGCCATGCAGGAAGTGAGCGGGCCGATCATCGCCATCGCGCTCACGCTGGTGGCCGTGTTCGTGCCGCTCGCCTTCATGAGCGGCCTCACGGGCCAGTTCTACAAGCAGTTCGCGATGACCATCGCCATTTCGACGGTGATTTCGGCGTTCAACTCGCTCACGCTCTCGCCGGCGCTCTCGGCGCTCTTGCTGCGCGGCCACGGCGCGAAGGAAGACTGGCTCACGCGCGCGATGAACCGCGTGCTGGGCGGCTTTTTCCGCCGCTTCAACAAGGTCTTCCATCGCGGCTCGGAAGACTATGGGCGCGGCGTACATGGCGTGCTGCGCCACAAAGGCGGGATGCTTGCGGTCTATGCCGTGCTGATCGGCGCGACGGTGCTGATGGCGCGTATCGTGCCGGGCGGCTTCGTGCCCGCGCAGGACAAGGAGTATCTGATCGCATTCGCGCAGTTGCCTAATGGCGCCTCGCTTGACCGCACGGAAAACGTGATCCGCGACATGAGCACGATCGCGCTCAAGCAGCCGGGCGTGGAAAGCGCGGTGGCGTTCCCGGGGCTCTCGGTGAACGGCTTCACGAATAGCTCGAGCGCGGGCATCGTGTTCGTCACGCTCAAGCCGTTCAGGGAGCGCAAGGGCAAGGCGCTTTCGGCGGGTGCGATTGCGGGTGCGCTCAATCAGCAGTACGCGAACATCAAGGATTCCTTCATTGCGGTGTTCCCGCCGCCGCCGGTGCTCGGTCTCGGCACGCTCGGCGGCTTCAAGATGCAACTGGAGGATCACGGCGCGCTCGGCTATGAAGCGCTCAACCGCGCGACCGAGGACTTCGTGAAGCGGGCGGCAAAGACGCCCGAGCTGGGCCCGACCTTTTCGAGCTATCAGATCAACGTGCCGCAACTGAACGTCGATCTCGATCGCACCAAGGCCAAGCAGCTTGGCGTGCCGGTCACGGACGTGTTCGAAACGATGCAGATCTATCTGGGCTCGCTCTACGTGAACGACTTCAACCGCTTCGGACGCGTGTATCAGGTGCGCGTGCAGGCCGATGCGCCGTTCCGCCAGAAGGCCGACGACATCCTGCAACTGAAGACGCGCAACGCCGCGGGCGATATGGTGCCGCTCTCGTCGCTCGTGACGGTCACGCCCACGTACGGCCCCGAGATGGTGGTGCGCTACAACGGCTACACCGCAGCCGACATCAACGGCGGCCCGGCGCCGGGCTATTCGTCGGGCCAGGCGCAGGCGGCGGCGGAGCGCATTGCGGCTGAAGTGCTGCCGCGCGGCATCAAGTTCGAATGGACCGACCTCACGTATCAGCAGATTCTCGCCGGCAACTCGGGCATCTGGGTGTTCCCGATCAGCGTGCTGCTCGTGTTCCTCGTGCTCGCGGCGCTCTACGAGAGCCTGACG
>DATEJU010000648.1:0-2600 GCA_035277805.1 Paraburkholderia sp.
GACGCCGGCTCGGCCATCCGCGCCGCCAACACCAACGCCCAATGGCCCGCCAGCGACTGGTGGCGCGGCTACAACGACCCGCAACTGAACGCCTGGATTGAAGCCTCGATCGCGGGCAATCCGTCGCTCGCGGCCGCGCAGGCGCGCGTGCGCGAGGCGCGCTCGATGGCCGGCGTGGCGCAAGCGGGGCTCCTGCCGCAGATCAACGGCAGCATGTCCGTGCAGCGCCAGCACTGGGCCGACAACGTCTATTACGGACCGGGCCCGCTCGCCGGCGCGAACACGTGGAACAACACGGCCATGCTCGGCCTCTCGTACCACCTCGATCTCTGGGGCCAGGACAAGAACAACGCCGAGCGCGCGCTCGACATGGCACACGCCACGGCCGCCGATGCGCGCGCGGCGCAGCTCGAGCTCGAAGTGAACGTGACGCGTGCGTACATCGATCTTTCGATGAACTACGCGCTGCTCGATATCGCCAGACAGACGCTCGTCGAGCAGCAGAAGATTCTCGCGCTCGCGCAAAAGCGCCTCGCGGGCGGTATCGGCACGCAGCTCGAAGTGAGCCAGGCCGAGACGCCGCTGCCCGAATACGAGCGCCAGATCGACGCGCTCGAAGAATCCATCGCGCTCGGCAAGAACCAGCTCGCCGCGCTTGCGGGCAAGGGCCCGGGCGCGGGCGAGTCGATCCAGCGCCCGGCGCTCTCGCTCGCCGCTCCGGCGGGCTTGCCCTCGGCACTGCCGGCCGAGCTGATCGGCCACCGCCCCGACGTGGTCGCGGCGCGCTGGAGCGTCGCCGCGCAGGCGCGCGGCATCGACGTCGCGAAGGCCGAGTTCTATCCGAACATCAATCTGCTCGTGTCGATGGGCGGCTATGCCGCGGCCGGCCCGCTGTTCCAGTTCCTCAAGTCGATGAGCGGCAGCTATGCGGGCGGCCCCGCGTTGTCGCTGCCGATCTTCGACGGCGGGCGCCTGCGCTCGCAGCTCGGCGCGCAATCGGCGGCTTATGACATCGCCGTCGAGCAGTACAACCAGACGCTCGTGAGCGCACTCAAGGAGATCGCCGACCAGGTCGTGCGCATGCGCTCGCTCGCCACGCAAGAGGACGATGCGCATCGCTCGGTCGCGGCCGCGCAGCGCAACTACGATCTCTCGGAAGCCGGCTTTCGCCGCGGGCTCACCGACTACGTCAACGTGCTGATTGCGCAAACCCAGCTGCTGCGCGCGCAGGAAGGCGTCGCGCACATCCAGGCCGAGCGCCTGGCCGCCCATGCGACGCTGGTGGCAGCGCTCGGCGGCGGCATGATCGATCCGGCGAGCAGTCCAACAGCGGCGGGACCGACGCAAGCCGAGCAACTGCCCGCGCACGGCAAGAAGACGCGCGACGTGCCGCTCATGCCCGCTGCGCTGCTCGCACCGAAGCAGCCGGATGTCGAAGCCGCGAATGCGACGGGCACGAGAGGCACGAGAGGCACGACGGGCACCACGAGCGCACCGCGAGCGGGCGCGGACCATGCGCTGGCCGGCGCCAGCGGCGCGGCCAGCGCGAACTAAGGCACGCGAAGATGCAAGCGTCCTCTCCCACCTCATCGCAACCGGGCGGCCCGCGCCTCTTCCAGGCCTTCGCCGACTGGGCGCGCACCGACGGCCTCGTCTGGCTCTATCTCTTCAAGGCGATCGCCGCGGCGCTGCTCGCGCTCGGCGTGGCGATGAAGCTCGACCTGCCCTCGCCGCGCACCGCCATGACCACGGTGTTCATCGTGATGCAGCCGCAAAGCGGCCCCGTGTTCGCGAAGAGCTTCTACCGGATCTGCGGCACACTGGTCGGCCTCGTGGTCATGCTCGCGCTGATCGGCCTGTTTGCCCAGCAGCCCGAACTCTTCATCGCCAGCACGGCGCTGTGGGTCGGCATCTGCACGGCGGGCGCCGCGCGCAACCGCAACTTCCGTTCGTACGGCTTCGTGCTCGCGGGTTATACCGCGGCGCTGATCGGCATTCCGGCCTCGCAGCATCCCGACGGCGCGTTCATGTCGGCAATGACGCGCGTGGCCGAAATCTCGATCGGCATCCTCGCGTCGGGCTTCGTGAGCGCCGTGGTGTTTCCGCAATTCACGGGCGAGCTGCTGCGCTCGACGGTGCGCCGACGCTTCTCGTCGTTCGTCGACTATGTGTCGGCATCGCTCGGCGGACGCGTCGAACGTTCGCAGATCGAAGCAACCCATGCGCGCTTCGTGGCTGACATCGTCGGCTTCGAGGCGAGCCGCAGCACGGCCGTATTCGAGTCGCCCGACGCGCGCATGCGCGCGGGGCGCCTCGCGCGCCTGAACACCGAGTTCATGGCCGTCTCGACGCGCTTTCACGCGCTGCATCAGTTGATGAACCGCCTGCGCGACAGCGGCTCGACCGTGACCGTCGACGCGCTCGAGCCGTACTTCCGCGAGATTGCGCCGCTCTTCGAAAAGGCCGGCGAGCCCGTGCTCACGGCGGCCGATGCGGTGCACGTCTCGAAGCAGCTCGACGACTATCGCGCGACGCTGCCCAGGCGCGTGCGCGAAACGCGCGCGCAGCTCGAAGCCGATCTCGACAAGCAAGGCAAAAGC
>DATEJU010000649.1:0-6234 GCA_035277805.1 Paraburkholderia sp.
GCCTTCTGGTAGCCCGCGAGCACGTAGATGTCGGTGCGCTTGGAGAGGAAGTAGTCGCCGCCGAGGCTGAACTGGCTATAGCTCGCGTTCACGCCGTTGCCATGGCCCTTCGTGTAGTTGTAGCCGAAGCCGATCAGCGCCACCGGCGTCACCTGGTAGTTGATGTACGCCTGTCCCGTGTTGAACTTCGTGTCGCTGTTCGCGCCGGCCGCGCTCTGGTAGTTCGCGTAATCGACGTTGCTGTACGAGAGGCCGAAGGTCATCGGACCGTAGTTGTAATCGCCCACCGCGCGAATGATCTGCAGCGAGTTCGCCGAAACGAAGCCGCCCGTGATCGCGGGTGAATCGACGTTGACGTCGGTGTTCGGGTTCAGGCCGTCGAACGAAGCCGCCGTGCCGCTGTTGCTGTTGGCCTTGAAGTAACCCGCGCCGAAGCCGAACGGTCCGTGGTTGTACGCGGCCGCGACGGCCCACGTCTGGCCCGCGCCCATGCTGCCCGCCTGGCCGCCGAATGCGTACATCGCGCTTACCTGGAGGCCCGCCCAGTTCGGGCTCGTGTACTTGACCGAGTTGTTGGTGCGATAGCTGTTGTCGTAGTTGTCCATGTCGCCCGGCGTCGCGAATGTGGAGCCGAAGTTCACGTCGTCGGTCATCGGCTGGAGCAGGTCGATGAGCGGATCGTACTGGCGGCCCAGCGTGACGCCGCCGGCCGTGTTCGAGTTCAGGCCCACCATCGCGGTGCGGCCGAACATGCGTTCGCCCTGGCCTTGCTTGCCGTTGTCGATGTTAAAGCCGCTTTCGAGCTTGAAGATCGCGGAGAGGCCGTTGCCGAGATCCTCGGTGCCCTTCAGGCCCCACAGGTTCGGCGACACGTTGCCGGACATCATCTGGAAAGTGTTGCCCGAGCCGTGCTTGCCCGCCTGGTTGCCGAAGAAGGCGATCGAGGTGTCGAGCGCGCCGTAGAGCGTCACGCTGCTTTGCGCGTGAGCGGCTGAACAGATGGAGGTCAGCGTGGCGGCGAGAGCGAAAGCGGTTTTCTTCATTGGCGAATATTCATTAAAAGGGTGCGTGAGAGAGCGTGTACTTCATGAAAAACGAATCGCAGCGCGGCAGATGCGCCAGATAAATGCAGGGGCGATTATGCGTAACGCGCCGGGTGGACGAATTTGAAAAACAGAAAGACTGAGTTTCAGAAAACGCATTCATGTGCGCGTCCCGTCTGGACGGTGCTGCAAGGGCATGGCACGCGAAGGTGTTGTCTTTTTTGCGGCTATTTGAGGCGACGCGATGTGTGCATGGACACAGATCGTGGACACCTGCCGCACCGGTCGATGTACGCGGCAAGCCGCACATGTGGCTTTAGCTTGCGTGTCCGATGTGCGATTCGTCATGCCTATCAATCAGGACAATTGAGCGAATTCGTTGTCATCCTGATGCATCCGGTCATGCGCCGGATCTTAAACATTTCTTCATTTCCCTGCGGATATTCGCGAGGGTCCGCGCCTCTATCCTTGCCGCATGAATTGCATTGCGGCATTGCGATGCATCGGGACCCGGCGCGCAAGCATGCCGGAACAGTCAACGGTGACGGCCTGCTGGCCGGACAGGAGTTTGAAGTGAAGAAGAACTGGATTTGCGCGTGCGGCGCGCTCATGTTGTCGATTTCGGCGTTCGCGCATGCACAAGGGACCACGGCATCCGATAGCACGCCGCCCGGCGCCGCGGCACCCGTGGCGGCCGCGCCTGCCGACCCCGCATGGAACAGCGACGGCACGGCCCACATCACCCGTGCACAGGTGCGTCAGGAACTCGTTCAAGCGCAGCGCGACGGTCAATTGAAGCTGCTCAACAGCACGGTCTACGCTCACCACTGACGCGACCGGGCACGGCCGTCACGGCGCACCGGGCCGCGCGTCGTGACGGAAACACGCCTTGCGGCCAGTCATCCGAGTTTCGATTCCATGAAATCACGCATCGTTATTTATGTCGTGCGCGCGGCGCTATGCGTCGCGGCGGCAGCCGCCATGTCTGGCTGCGCGAGTCTGCATCCGCAGCCCAATGGTCCCGGCGACTGCGTCGGGCCGCCGGACTATTGCGTGCCGTTCTTCGGTTCGTAACGCGATGGCCCGGCGTGCGCCGGACGAGAGGGTGCGCTGCCGCATGCGCAGCAGCGCGTATCCATTGCAGCCTTCGTTCCAGCCGACCCAATCTGAGTGACAGGGGCGGAGTCGCTGGTCCGCTTCTGGTATCGACTCGCAATGTGAATTTCTTCAATACAGGAAGCACCCACTTAAAGCCGTTTTGTATCAAAACGGGTTCCTTGACTATTCATCAGGCAGGAACTAATTTGAAATCCGAATGCGTTAAACGAGACCGGACATGCGGACCCGTTTACGAAATTCCGGAAAACACAAATATGTTTGCAAAGGATAACTGAACGGATAAAAAGCGCCTCCAGACTCGCGCGAAGCCTTCACGCGGGCGGTTCCCATCGTGACAGGCCGAAATCCCTGCGCAGTTCAACGGGCGAAACGGGATCATTTCCATACATCTATTTCATTGGCGTGTTGATTCGATCAATGCACGGTGAAAATCAGAATGACCATCGAATGAATAAAACGACCATTCGCACTGAAAATCCGTTTTATTGATATTAACGGTAATCCGCAGGTTTTCGTTGCGGCGGCTTGCCGGTGAGCAAGGAGTCGTGCCATGCCTGTAGCCGTCAGCTATCCTGGTGTTTACATCCAGGAAGTGTCGAGCGGGGTGAATACGATAGTCGGTGTTGCGACGTCGATTGCCGCGTTCGTCGATTTCTTCCCCACTGGGCCGATGAACACCGCGGTGCGGATCTTCAGCTTCGCGGACTTCGAGCGGCAGTTCGGCGGCCTCGATACCCGCAGCGAGGCCAGTTACGCGATCCAGCAATTCTTCCTCAACGGCGGCTCGCAAGCCTACGTGATCCGCGTCTCCTCGATAACCCAGGGCAACGCCGCGACGTCCGCCGCGATTTCGCTTGCGAGCGCGCCGAACCAGGCGGACATCGTGCTGAGCGCGACGGCGTCGAGCGCGGGCAAGTGGGGCAACGGTCTGCGTATCGACGTCGATTACGGCGCAAGCGATCCTGCGACCCAGTTCAATCTCACCGTGACGGAGTTGGCGAGCGACGGCAGCGTCGTCACCAGCGAAGTGTTTCGCAATCTCGTCGTCGCGCCTGAGCAGCAGGGCGATGCGGCGGCGACCGTCAACGCGAATTCGCAACTGATCAAGCTGACGACCGCGCCCGGCGCGAGTGTCCGCCCGGCATGCACGGGCACGGTCAGCGGGCCGCTCGGCGCCGTCGCGCAATTGAACCTCGCGGACGGCGATACGGCTGACGTGAGCCTGAACGGCACCGCGCTCGGCACGACTGCCGCGCTCGCCAATCCGCTGCCGACCACCCTGGCCGGCGTCGCGCAGGCGCTGCAAAAGCTGCTGCGCGGGATCGAGCAGAACAACGCCAGCCCGCTTGCCAATGCAACCGTCGGCGTCGTGCGGCTGTCCGCGACCCAGCAGTACCTCGTCGTGAAGTCGGGCACCGGGAATCCGGCCGATGTCGTCGCGTTGTCGGGCGGTCTCGCGCAGAAGCTCGCGTTTGCGGCGGCCGGGCAGAACGTGCAGCAATACGCGCTCGGCGCCAAGGCCAGCGTGCAGGACCAGTTCCTGCCACCCGACCCGAACTCGACCACGAACCCGCCCGCGCTGCTCGCGCAGACCGGCGGCGACGGCACGATCGACCTGACGAACGACGCGGACGGCTTTGCGGGCGGCCTGATTGGCGACGCGGCCGCGAAGACCGGCATGTACGCACTGCTGAACGTCGATCTGTTCAACATCCTGTGCATTCCGGCGACGATGAACCTGCCCGACGAGGCCGCGCTCGCGGTCGTGACGGATGCGATCGGCCTGTGCACGACGCGGCGCGCGATGTATCTGCTCGATGTGCCGCAGGCGGCCGGCAACCGCGACACGGTGACGGCGATCATGAGCTGGCTCGACCAGAACGCGACGCTGCGCAGCCGCAATGCCGCGCTGTATTTCCCGCGGCTCGACATCGTGGATACGCTGAACGGCTTCGTGCCGCGCAAGGTCGCGCCAAGCGGGACAGTTGCGGGGCTATGGGCGCGCACCGACGGCGCACGCGGCGTATGGAAGGCGCCGGCCGGCACCGAGGCGAGCCTCACCGGCGTGCAGAAGCTCGAATACACGCTGACCGATCCGGAGAACGGCGTGCTCAACCCGCTCGCGATCAACTGCCTGCGCGTGTTCCCGATCTACGGGCCGGTGTGCTGGGGCGCGCGCACGCTGATGGGCGCCGACCAGCTCGAGGACGACTACAAGTACATCCCGATCCGGCGCCTTGCGCTGTACATCGAGGAAAGCCTGTACCGCGGCACGCAGTGGGTCGTGTTCGAGCCCAACGATACGCCGCTGTGGGCGCAGATCCGGCTCAACGTCGGCGCGTTCATGCAGACACTGTTCCGCCAGGGCGCGTTCCAGGGCTCGTCGCAGCAGCAGGCGTACTTCGTGCAATGCGATGCGACGACCAACCCGCAGGCCACCATCGATCTGGGCATCGTCAACATCGTGGTCTGCTTCGCGCCGCTCAAGCCGGCCGAATTCGTCGTCGTCACCATCCAGCAGATGGCAGGTCAGCTCTCGAGCTGACGAGGAGTCACCGTGGCCGAATTCACTGTCAACGCGCAGCGCTTCGATCCGTACAAGAACTTCAAGTTCCGGGTCAAATGGGACGGCAAGTACGTGGCCGGCGTCAGCAAGGTGGGCATGCTCAAGCGCACGACCGAGGTCGTCAAGCATCGCGAAGGCGGCGATCCTTCGTCGAGCCGCAAGTCGCCGGGGCGCACCGAGTACGACGCAATCACGCTCGAGCGCGGCGTCACGCACGACCTCGAGTTCGTCCAGTGGGCGAACAAGGTGTGGAATTTCGGCGCGGGGCTCGGCTCCGAGGTGTCGCTGAAGGACTTCCGCAAGGAAATCATCATCGAGGTGTACAACGAGGCGGGGCAGCTCGCGCTCGCGTACAACGTGTACCGCTGCTGGGTGTCCGAGTATCAGGCGCTGCCGGATCTCGACGCCAACGCGAACGCGGTCGCGATCCAGCACATCAAGCTCGAGAACGAGGGCTGGGAGGCGGATCCGGGCGTGACCGAGCCGACCGAGCCCAGCTTCACGGTGCCTGCCGGGTGATCCGCGATGCGCGCGCTCTCGCCGGCGGAGCTGCTCGACGTCTGGGATCGCGGACTGCACCAGGCGCCGCTCGAGCGCGCGCTCACGCTGCTGGGCGCCGCGCGCCCCGACGCGCAGCCCGATGCGCTCGCGGCACTCGACGTCGGCCGGCGCGACGCGGCGCTGCTCGAATTGCGCGAGCGCACCTTCGGCACGCGCCTGACCAGCGTCGTCACCTGCTCGCAATGCGGCGAACGTCTGGAGTTTTCGTTCGGCACCGATGATATTCGCGTCGCGCCGGGTGACGACGCATGCGCGCGTCAGCTCAGCGTGGACGGCTACGACGTGCGCTTCCGGCCGCCGGACAGCCGCGATCTCGCGGCGGCGGCGCTCGCGGGGCCCGCCGCGCAGCGCACGTCGATGATCGCGCGCTGTGTGATCGGCGCGCAACGCGGCGGCGAGCAGGTGCCGACGCAATCCCTGCCGGCGCATGTCGTCGATGCAGTCGAGGAGGGCATGCGCCGCGCGGCGTCGCAGGCCGACGTGTCGATCGGCATTGCATGCCCATGCTGCGGCCACGAGTGGCAGGCGGCGTTCGACATCGTGTCGTACTTCTGGCGCGAAATCGAGACGTGCGCGCGCCGCATCCTGCGCGACGTGCACGTGCTGGCGCGCGCGTACGGATGGCACGAGCGCGACATTCTCGCGCTGAGCGCCGCGCGCCGGCAGTGCTACCTCGACATGGTGCGCGCATGAGCGGCTTTCTGACGGGCCTGATCGCGCGCCATGCCGGCATGGCCGACGTCATACGCCCGCATGTGCCGGCGCTGTTCGAGCCGCAGCCGGACGTGATGCCGATGGCGTTCGATCCTTACGGCGACGGGAGCGACCGGAGCGACGCGGGCGACAGCGAGGTTGCCGCGCTCGCGGGCTCCGACGCGCACGCGTCCAGCGGCGCTGCGCTGCGCGGGCCGCTCGACGGCGAACGCGTGCCGGCGTGGTCCGCCA
>DATEJU010000650.1:0-8137 GCA_035277805.1 Paraburkholderia sp.
GACGAGATACATGAGGCCGTACCAGCGCACGGCGAGCGGCCCCAGATGAATGGCGACGGGGTCGAGGTTCGGGTGGATGAGCATCGTGGAATCAGTGCTTGTCGGCGGTGAGGTTTGAAATCGAGTTGTAAAAAACGGCGCAAAATCGGCAAGAAAATGCCTGAAGCGTGCGCGAAAACACACGGCGCGTGCGTTGGACGTTTCCAGAGCTGCACAGTTCGCACGGCGCGCCACGGGCACACATTATCGCCGAGACGAGGCGGCACGAACCAAAATGCACCTCTAACCGCGCTCGCCGCGGGTTCCGGGGCCGGATACGGAAGCCGCGTGTGCGCGCACGATTTCGATGAAGGCCGCCAGCACCGGGCTCACCTCGGCAGCGCGCCAGACGAGGCCCGTTTCGATCGTCGGCGCCGTTTCGGCCAGCGGCCGGTAGACCACGCCCGTGCGGCGCAGATGCCGCAGCGACTGCGGCACCAGCGCAATGCCCATCCCCGCCGAGACGAGGCTCACGATCGTCTGCATCTGGATCGCCTCCTGGCCCACGCGCGGCGCGAGCCCGGCGGCGCCATAGCAATCCATGATGGTGTCGTAAAAACCCGGGGCCAGATGGCGCGGGAACACCACGAGGGGCACATCGGCGAGATCGGCGAGACTCACCGGCGTCTCGCACCAGTCATGCGCAATGGCTCCGCCCCCCGTGCAAGCCGAAAGCTCGGCCGGCATGGCCACCACGAGCGGCTCGCGCGCGACCGCCAGATACGCGAGCTGCGCTGCGTGACGCGGCGGCAAGGGCGCGATCACGAGGCCCGCGTCGATGCGGCCCGCCACCAGCTCGTCGATCTGCACGTCGCTCGTGGCCTCGGCGAGCTGCAGGCGTACGCGCGGATGGCGCGCGCCGAAGTCGCGCAAAAGAAGCGGCAGCAGACCGTAATCGGCCGTCGAGACAAAGGCCAGCGCCAGCACGCCCGCCTCGCCGCGCGCAAGGCTTTGCGCGAGCGGGCGCAGCGCTTGCGCGGCGGCGAGCAGGCGCCGCACCTCGGGCAGCAGGTCGGCGCCCACGGCCGTCAGCTCGACTGAGCGGCGCGTACGCGCGAAGAGCTCCACACCGAGCGTCTCCTCCAGCGCACGGATGGCCTGCGAAAGCGGCGGCTGCGTCATCGAAAGGCGTGCAGCCGCGCGGCCGAAATGCTGCTCCTCGGCCACGGCCACGAAATAGCGCAGCTGACGTAGATCGGGAATCGTCGAACTCATTGGCAAATGCACGCTGTGATTCTTTTTTCGACCTAATAGGCCAAGAATAATATATTGGACATTGCGCTCGCGAAACTCCATTCTTCTTCGCACACGCCGGCATATTCCTCCTCCAGCCCCTTCGCCCGGCGATCGAAACAAGATTCGAGACACATTCCACGGAGCGTCCTCATGGCATACAACCGTCGTTCGAAGCACATCACGCAAGGCGTCGCCCGCTCGCCGAACCGTTCGATGTATTACGCGCTCGGCTATGAAAAGACCGACTTCGACAAGCCGATGATCGGCATCGCCAACGGCCACTCGACCATCACGCCCTGCAACGCGGGCCTGCAGCGTCTGGCCGATGCGGCAGTGGCCGCCGTCAAGGGCGCGGACGCCAACCCGCAGATCTTCGGCACGCCCACGATCTCGGACGGCATGTCGATGGGCACCGAGGGCATGAAGTACTCGCTCGTCTCGCGCGAAGTGATCGCCGATTGCATCGAGACCTGCGTGCAGGGCCAGTGGATGGACGGCGTGGTCGTGATCGGCGGCTGCGACAAGAACATGCCGGGCGGCGTGATCGCGCTCGCGCGCATGAACGTGCCCGGCATCTACGTGTACGGCGGCACGATCCGCCCGGGCAACTGGAAGGGCAAGGATCTCACCATCGTGTCGGCGTTCGAGGCCGTGGGCGAGTTCACGGCCGGCCGCATGAGCGAAGAGGATTTCGAAGGCGTCGAGAAGAACGCGTGCCCATCCACGGGTTCGTGTGGCGGCATGTACACGGCCAACACGATGAGCTCGTCGTTCGAGGCGCTCGGCATGTCGCTCATGTATTCGTCGACGATGGCCAACCCCGATCAGGAAAAGGTCGACTCGGCCGCCGAGTCGGCGCGCGTGCTCGTCGAAGCGGTCAAGCAGGATCTCAAGCCGCGCGACATCATCACGAAGCAGTCCATCGAGAACGCCGTGGCGCTCATCATGGCGACGGGCGGCTCGACGAACGCAGTGCTGCACTATCTTGCCATCGCGCATGCCGCGGAAATCGACTGGAGCATCGAAGACTTCGAGCGCATGCGCAAGAAAGTGCCGGTGATCTGCGATCTGAAGCCTTCGGGCCAGTACGTGGCGACCGACCTGCACAAGGCCGGCGGCATTCCGCAGGTGCTCAAGATCCTGCTCGACGCGGGCCTGTTGCACGGAGAGTGCATGACCATCACCGGCAAGACCATTGCCGAAGAGCTGAAGGACGTGCCATCGAAGCCGCGCGCCGATCAAAACGTGATCTTCCCCATCGACAAAGCGCTTTACAAGGAAGGCCATCTCGCGATTCTCAAGGGCAACCTCGCCACCGAAGGCGCCGTCGCCAAGATCACGGGTTTGAAGAACCCGGTGATCACGGGCCCGGCACGCGTGTTCGACGACGAGCAAAGCGCGATGGACGCGATCCTCGCCGACAGGATCAAGGCCGGCGACGTGGTCGTGCTGCGCTACCTTGGCCCGAAGGGCGGCCCGGGCATGCCGGAGATGCTCGCGCCAACGTCCGCGATCATCGGCAAGGGTCTGGGCGAATCGGTGGGCCTCATCACCGATGGCCGCTTCTCGGGCGGCACCTGGGGCATGGTGGTGGGCCACGTCGCGCCTGAAGCGTTCGAAGGCGGCGCCATCGCGCTCGTGCAGGAAGGCGACTCGATCACCATCGACGCGCACAAGCTGCTGCTGCAACTGAACATCGACGAGGCCGAGCTCGCGCGCCGCCGCGCAGCATGGAAGCAGCCGGCGCCGCGCTACACGCGCGGCGTGCTGGCGAAGTACGCGGCACTCGCGCGTCCGGCGAACAAGGGCGCGGTAACGGGCTAAAAGCGTGCTCAGTGTCGCAATGCGCCTGACGAAGCGCAGTGCGCAAGCCGCGCAGAACGCTTGGTCTTCGGCACGTTAAAGCATCGGGGAGATTACGAGGAGGCACCATGGAGGGCGCACGAAACGTGCGCCCGTGCTCTATAAGCGGACTCGCCTCGCGGCGTGAGGGCCGCAGAAGCGCACCGTTGGTGGACCGGTCATCGCGGCGCTGCCGTTCACCGGTATACACCCCATCCCTGTTTCTCCGCAAACGCCGCACCCGGCACGGGTTTGGACTGCTTATAATGCGACGACACAGCCGGCGACCACGCTGGCGGAGACCAGTATGAAACTGAAGTCGCAGGCGAAGAACAAAACAGCGACACGGGCTGCCGCGCTAGCGTTGATCTTGGCGCTCGCCACAACGAGCGCTCATGCGCAGCACGCTCCAGGTGGACTCGCGCTCGCGCAGCAGCAGAACTGCATGAGCTGCCATTCCGTCACGCGCACCTTCATGGGCCCCGCCCTGCGCGCAGTCGCGGCGAGGTACGCGGGCAAGCCCGACGCACAGACCTATCTTGCACACAAGATCCTGGAAGGCAGCAGCGGCGTGTGGGGCACGGTGCCCATGCCCGCGAACACCCAATTGAGCCCCGCCCAGGCGGCCACGCTCGCGAGCTGGATCCTCACGCTGAAGTAACTTGTCTGGATATCGAGCGGATCTTCCGGCTATAGGTCGAGCGCAAGCGCCGTTTCCATGCGCGCGAGGGTACCGGCGCAGCCGCAGCCGTGCATTGTGGGCGAGTTTCCGGTCAACTCCAGTGCTTTCGATCAGGAGAACCGTGTTCTCCCGAGCAACGCACGGACAATAACACTAAATTTTATCAGGTGCTCCGAAAGTGGACGGAAGCCGAACTTTCTCTTACACGAAAATTTGGTGCCAAATTGCCATCTAGTGCCAATTTGGTATTCGGTGGCATTTTGGCACATGAGGTGCTACACTTCTTTCGTCCCCACGCGGGACTAGCAGTTGGGTTCTGTCAGCTACCTGATGACAGATCAATGGCTGCATCCAAGGCAAGGTTTTGCCGAAACGCTGGCCTTGTACATTTCGATAACAGCATTTGGCCAATCCCCCTGTATCGCCGCGAAGGCGCCCAGGGTCGGCCCGAAAGAAGGAACGAGCATGACACAGCACAACGCAGCGGATTCGTCCGAGCGTGGGCGAATTACGGCCCGGGTGAGTGCGGATAAGCAACGAGTACTGCAACTAGCAGCTGATCTCTCGGGTAGTACGCTTAACCAGTTCATCGTGCAGGCGGCGATCGCAGCAGCGGAGAAGGTATTCGAGCAGGAAGAGGCGTTTCGAACAATACAGCTAAACGCTGAAGAGTCGGAGCGTTTTGTTGCCCTGCTTGATGCGCCTCCGAAGCCCAACGCTGCGCTCAAGCGCGCGATGGCAAAATTTCGGAAAACGTATCTTGAACACCTCGATTCGCCAACTTAAACCAGACGACGACCGCAATCCTTTCGATTGCGGCGTCGAGTCCCTGAACACCTGGCTGAAACAGATGGCCGGGCAAAACGACCGAAAGCGCCTCACACGCACGTACGTCATGGTGGCGTCCGCTGCCCCGCAAAAGGTCATCGGGTACTACTCCCTGACGGCGATCTCGGCGGCGACGGAAGGCTTGCCTTCAAAAAAGCGTCTCCCTGAGAAGGTATCCGCGGTGCTCCTGGCGCGACTGGCTTTGGATAACGATAAGCAATACCGTGGTCAAGGTCTCGGCGAATCCCTTCTCATGCACGCGTTGCATACGGCGTTTCAGGCTTCGAACCTGATTGGCGTGCACTGCATTATTGTTGACGCCCTCAACGAGGAGGTCGCAAAGTTCTACGTGAAATATGGGTTTGTGCCGTTCCAGAACGAACCTTTGCGGCTCGTTCTGCTTCTCGATACGTTCGAGCAAGCATAACGGGGCGGGAGCCAACATACGAAGGCCGGGGCAATTGCGTCGGTTTTAATGATGGTCAGCCTGACCGAAACAGCCCGATCGGCTTACGCTGATCGAGCTGTTTCCTTTTCGGGAGATCAGCATGGGTGCCGTCACGTTGATCGGGATCGATCTGGGTAAGCACTGCTTCTTCCTGCATGCGCAAGACAGCCACGGCCATGAAGCGTGGCGCAAGAAGTTCACCGGCCAACGGCTGACTTCGGTTGCAAACTATCCCACGTGTACGGTTGTCATGAAAACCTGCGCGGGCGCGCACTGGCTTGCGCGCATTCTCAATTGTTTAATCCGCGCCCTCCATGGACCGCCCGGGGCACCTTGCCCGGCGCCCTGCATAGGCAAGACCGCGGCTACGGCGCGATTGCGATCTGCGTTTTGCGCACGATCAGGCCGCTACAAACAGACACGCAAGCAGGTGGGTGCCGCGACTCGCAGTAACCACAACGTAACGTCGGTCTAACTTCGAAGCCACCTCAAACCAGCGTCAAGCAACCCTCAGGCCTCAGACGGCGTCGATTGCCCCGTGCGCGCAGCCAGCTCCTCGCGCACTGCGGCTTTCACCCAACCCTTCAGTTCGATTTCGAGCGCGAGACCGATCTCGCGCGCCACCTGCCCCACGATCCAGTTCGAATGCTCCTGCAATGCCGCGGCGCAACGCGCCTCGATCACGCTGCGCCCTTCGCCGGTGAGCCAGCTCATGGCCCGCCCACTCAGGCGTTCGACGAGCGCTTCGGCATCCGGCGGAAGCGGGCTGGCGGACTCGCGCACGGGTGCGCCAGTGGCAGTGCCCGCTGGCGCGGCAAAGCCAGGCTCGGGCGCGGGGTCAGGCACGGCGCCTGCTTGGGCGGGCGTGGCGGCCGTTTCGAACGGCGACGCATGGCGCGCGCGCAGCAGGTTGCCCGGCACGAGCGTCTCGTTCAAGAGCGGGATCGGAGTCTCGTCGGGGTTATGAAAATCGGACACGATCGCCTCCTTTGGATTTCGATCAAACAAGGAGAGACAAGCAACCGGCGTGCCGGGTTCAACCGGGATCAACCGCCCTGCTTGTAGTTGTTCAGCGCGTAGCCGCGGTCGCGGTAGAAGCGGTAGCGCTCGCGGCCCGAGGAGAGCTCCTCGGGCGCATCGCCGACCACTTCGAGCAGGCGCTCGAAGCGCGCGAACTGGGGCGGCACGGCCGCGCCCAGGTTGAGCAGCACGCCATGATGCGGCGCGCGCTCGAGATCCGTGGCCAGCACGATGGGCGTTTGCGCGGCGAGCGCGCTCCCGGCCATGCAGTGCGGCACGAAGTCGAGCGGCGAGAAGGTCCAGAGCATCTCGTCGAACGCGCGCAGGCGCGCGGGCTCGGCCAGCACGACGGCTTGCTGGCCGGCCTGATACGCCTTGCGCACGAGCCGGCACGCGTACATCAGCGAATTGCCGACGTTCGTGTGAAAGTCGATGCGCGTCATTGCCCTGCGCGGGCGTCCGCGGCCCGACCGTCAGCGGCCCTGTCGATCAGGAACTGCGCGAGCAGCGGCACGGGACGGCCCGTCGCGCCCTTCGCCGCGCCGCTCTTCCATGCGGTGCCGGCGATGTCGAGGTGCGCCCACGGATACGCTTCGGTAAAGCGCGAGAGGAAGCACGCCGCCGTCACGCTGCCCGCCGGGCGTCCGCCGATATTGGCGAGATCGGCGAAATTCGACTTGAGCTGCTCCTGATACTCGTCGTCGAGCGGCAGGCGCCATGCCGGGTCGCTCGCCTCGCGCGAGGCGTCGAGCAACTCGCCCGCGAGCGCGTCGTCTTTCGAGAACAGGCCGCTGTTGTGATGGCCGAGCGCGATGATGCACGCGCCAGTGAGCGTGGCGATGTCGATCACGGCGGCCGGCTTGAAGCGTTCGGCGTAGGTGAGCGCGTCGCACAGAATGAGGCGCCCTTCGGCGTCGGTGTTGAGCACTTCGACCGTGAGGCCCGCCATCGTCGTGACGATGTCGCCCGGCTTCGTGGCATTGCCCGCGGGCATGTTCTCGCACGTCGGGATGATGCCGATCACGTTGAGCTTCAGGCCCATTTCGGCGACCGCGCGGATCGTGCCGAGCACCGAGCCCGCGCCGCACATGTCGTACTTCATCTCGTCCATGCCCTCGCCGGGCTTGAGCGAGATGCCGCCCGTGTCGAACGTGATGCCCTTGCCCACCAGCACGACAGGCGCGGCCTTCGCGCTCGCGCCCTGATAGTGCAGCACGATGAATTGCGGCGGCTCGACCGAACCTTTTGTTACAGAAAGAAACGAGCCCATCTTGAGCGCTTCGAGCTGGCGCTGGCCGAGCACTTCGACCTTGAGCTTCCAGTCGCGCGCGAGCTTCTTGGCCGTGGCCGCGAGGTACGTGGGCGTGCAGACGTTGCCCGGCAGGTTGCCGAGGTCGCGCGTGAGGTCCATGCCGTTGGCGAGCGCCACGGCCTGCTTGACGGCGAGCTTCGCGGCCTTGTCTTCGCCGGCGTCGATGCTGAAGACGACACGCTTGAGCGCGCGCTGCGTGACGTCGGGCTTGCTCTTCATCTGCGTGAAGCGGTAGGTCTCGTGGCGCAATGCGAGGATCGCCGCGCGCACGCCCCAGTCGCCCGTGCGCTCCTTGATGGGCAGTTGGGCGAGCGTGAACGTGACCTGCGCGATCTTCGTGCCGAGGATCGCGCGCCAGGCCGCCTTGACGGCGTCGCCATAGGCCTTCTGGCCGAATGCGTCCTGCTTGCCGAGGCCGACCAGCAGCACGCGCGACGCGCCGATGCCGCTCACTTCCGGCAGGAACAGCGTGGAGCCGACCTTGCCGTCGATATCACCGGACTTGACGAGGCGTGCGATCGCGCCGCCGATGGCGCTGTCGATCACGAACGCCGGACCGGAGAGCGTTTGCGCCTCGAAAATGCCCACCACCACGCAATCCGACTTGCCGGTCAGGAAGGGGCCTTCCCCGCCTTTGCTCCAGTCACAGGCTTTTATGCTAAAGTCCATCGCGCTTGTCCTCGGATAAAATCTGGGCTTAGGATGAAAGCCGCAATTATCCGCTATTTTT
>DATEJU010000651.1:0-9019 GCA_035277805.1 Paraburkholderia sp.
GGTCGAGGACATGTACCGCATCATGGCGCTCGCGAACTACGAGGACCGCTTCGTCGTGCCGTCGTCGCACAAGGAGATGGTCGAGGACTCGTTCAACGAGAAGGGCAGTTGCGGCTTCTCGTTCGGCAACGGCTGCTCGGGCGGCGTTTCGGAAGGCTCGCTCTTCGGGGCGAAGCACGAGGGCAGCGTGGTGTTCGCCGATATGCCGAAGTCGCGCCGCAAGGCATCGTCGGAAAGCTAAGGAGGGCAACATCATGTCGATCTATTCGGTTCTCTCCGCGCTGCTCGACTATCCCGAGCAGCCCCTCGTCGATGCGCTCGACGAAATCGAGGAAGCGCTCGAGGCGTCCGCGCACGGGCCGGTTGCGGTGCGCGAACTCGCGCCGCTCATCGCGTCGCTGCGCGAGCAGTCGCTCACTGAGTCGCAGGAAATCTATGTGGCGACTTTCGACCGCAATCCGCGCCACTCGCTGCATCTGTTTGAGCACGTGCACGGCGAAAGCCGCGCGCGCGGTCAGGCGATGGTCGATCTGCTCGACGAATATCGCGGCTTCGGCCTCGATGTCGCGACGAGCGAGTTGCCCGATTACGTGCCGCTCTTTCTCGAAGTGCTCGGCTTGATCGGCGAGGACGACGCGAGCGCGCTGCTCGGCGAGGCGATTCACGTCCTTGCTGCGCTCGGCAATCAGCTCGCGCGCGACGGCAGTCCCTACGCCGGCATCTTCACCGTGCTGTGCGAGATGAGCGTTGTCGAGCCGTTGCCGCTCACCGGCGCGCCGGTGCGCGACATGGACGAGGCGCTCGAGCGCTTCGGTCCCGGCGTCGACGGCGTCGAGCCGCTCCCGCAGCCGTTCGGCGCCGGTGCAGCGAATGCGCCGCAAGTCGTCCAGTTCCATCCGCGCGCGGCGCATGTCAATTCGTCTGCCATGCCCGGCCGTACCAAGGAAATGCAATGAACACGTTCAACCAGTTTCTGTTCGGCATCTATCCGTACATCGCCGCATCGGTCTTCCTGTTCGGCTCGCTCGCGCGCTTCGAGCGCGAGCAGTACACATGGAAGGCGGACAGCTCGCAGTTGCTCTATCGCGGGCAACTGCGCCTTGGCAACATCCTCTTTCACATCGGCATCCTGGGGCTCTTCTTCGGGCACCTCGTGGGGCTGCTCACGCCCGTCGCGGTCTGGGACTGGCTCGGCGTGCCGCATGCGGTGAAGCAGCTCGTGGCGATGGTCGCCGGCGGCGTGATGGGCTCGATGTGCCTCGCCGGTCTCGCGATCCTGCTGCACCGGCGTTTCACAAACGCGCGCATCTCGGCGGTGACGCGCTTCGGCGACAAGCTGCTGCTCCTGTGGATCCTCGTCACGCTGCTGCTCGGGCTCACGACGATCGGAGCGTCGGCCAGCCACATGGACGGCGCCATGATGGTGCGCTTCATGAGCTGGGCGCAGCACATCGTCACGTTCCGCGGCGACGCCGCGAGCTACGTGGCCGATGCGCCGCTCGTGTTCCGCATCCACCTGTTCATGGGCATGACGCTGTTCGTGATCTTCCCGTTCACGCGTCTCGTGCATGTGTGGAGCGGGATGGCTTCGGTCACCTATCTGTCGCGGGCCTGGCAGCTCGTGCGTAGTCGCTAGGGTATCCGGCGAGGCAGGCTGCCGGCCTGCCTCGATCGAGGCTTGCCTCTGGGCGGCCGTGGGGATCGGCCGTTCTTTGCGGGGAGTGAGCCATGCGCGAGCTCCCCTTTTTTATGCTTCTTCGCCTGCTACCGGAAACGCTCTGAGGATCGACGCGCGGTTTGCGGCAGCGCAAGACAGGACGCCGCGGCCCGCGACAGCGCGGCGCACCCCGCGGGCACCTTGCTGGCACGCCCGGATGAACTGGCGCATAGTGTCGCAGTCTCCGGCCGCCAGTCGTGCTGTTTGCGATGTGTCAACCGATAATGAGGAATGCTGGCGCTTGTGCGTCGCCCCTCATTTCCCGTGTCCTGTATGTGGTCATGACCCGTTCTCCCGATTCCACTGCCCGTTTCGGACCGTCTTCGGCGGCTATCGCAGCCGCCCAGGCCGGCGGTTCGCTTGCGCCTTTCCGGCGGCGCTTGTCCACGCGCATCGTCGTGCTGTCCACGGTCGTGCTCGCGATCGTGCTCACCATGATCGGCGGCACGCTCTGGCTCTCATGGCAGCTCGAAGGCGCGGGTGCCGCGATCAACGATGCGGGCAGCCTGCGCATGCGTGCGAACGCGGTGGCCATCGAGCTGTGGGAGAGCCGTTTGGGTAGGCCCTCGCGGCTCGACGCGCAGGTCGGCCAGCTCAATGAGACCCTGCGCCAGTTGCGCGAAGGCAACGCGGCCCGGCCGCTCTTTCTGCCCGACGACGTGAAGATCCGCCAGCAATTCGATCGGGTGGCCGCGGCGTGGCACGAACGGCTCGAGCCGGCCGTGCAGCGCGACCGCACCTCGGGCGTGGGCGAGCCGTCGGCGTATCTCGCGCTGCTGCCCGCCTTCGTCGACGACGCCAATCAGCTCGTGGTGCTGATCGAGCGTGAGAACGCGCACAAGACGGCGTGGCTGCGCACCTCGCAGATCGCGCTTGCGGCGCTCTCGTGCGTGGGGACCGTGGCGATCGTCTACCTGCTTTATCTGTGGTTCGTGGTGCCGGTGCAGCGGCTGCAGGACGGCCTTGCGCGTATCGAGGCGCAGGAGTTCGATACGCGCCTGCCTGTCGATACGCGCGACGAATTCGGTCATCTCGCCCAGGGCTTCAACCAGATGGTCGCGGAACTGCAGGCGCTGTATCAGGATCTCGCCGCACGCGTGGACGTCAAGACGGCGCAACTGGCCGCGCAGAACCGCGAGTTGAGCATCCTCTACGAAATGGCGGCCTTCCTCAATACGCCGGTGCCGGTGGAGCCGCTGTGCCACGATTTCCTCACGCGCCTGATGCGCGAGTTCGAGGCCGACGGCGGGACGGTGCGCATAGCCTCCGCCGAGGACGAGAATTTGCATCTGCTCGTTGCCGAGGGCCTGCCCGAGGAGCTCGTGCGCGCCGAGCGATGCATGCCCGCGCAAGATTGTGCATGCGGCGCTGCGTCGGCGGACGAGCCGGTGGTGGTCGACCTGCGCGAGCTGATGGCGAGCATGAATGCCAAGGGGGGCGAAGGTGGAAAAAGCGGTGGCGAAGGCGGCGCTGCAACCGCCATGAGCGACGCCGAGCGCGCGCACGCGCAGCATTGCCTGCGCGCGGGTTTCGCGAGCGTCGCGGTGTTCGGCATCGTCTCGCAGAGCGAGCCGCTCGGCACGTTCTCGCTGCACTTCCGGCGCGAACGCAACATGCCGCCCTCGGAGGTCCAGTTGCTGCAGGCGCTCGGCCGCCATCTCGGCGTCGCGCTGAAGACCCGGCGCCTCGCGGCGCTCGCGCGCCAACTGGCGGTCTCGGAGGAGCGCAATCTCGTCGCGCAAGGGCTGCACGACAGCATCGCGCAGGGCCTGAGCTTTCTGAAGATGCAGGTGCACCTGCTCGACGTCGCGGCGGCCGACGGCAATCTCGACGAAGTGCGCGAGATCGTGCCGCTGCTCGCGGGCGGCGTGGAGGAGAGCTACGACGATGTGCGCGAGCTGCTCCTGAACTTCCGCTCGAAGCTCGGGACCGGCGCGCTGCGGCCCGCGGTGGACGACACGGTGGCGCGCTTTCGGCGCCAGTCGGATGTGGAGCTCACGCTCGATTACCGCGATGAAGGCGGCCCGCCGCTGCCGGCCGATCAGCAACTCCAGGTGCTGTTCGTGCTCCAGGAGGCGCTCTCGAACATCCGCAAGCATGCCGAGGCGCAAAACGTGCGCGTGAGCGTCGTCAATGGGCGCGACTTCCGCCTCGTGATCGAGGACAACGGCGTAGGCTACGATCCCGCCGACATTGCCGCGCGCGGCGAAGCGCATGTGGGGTTTCATATCATGCGCGAGCGCGCCAAGCGTCTCGCGGGAACGCTCACGCTCGCAAGCGAGCCGGGGCGCGGCTCACGCGTGGAGCTCGTGCTGCCAGCCGGGAGCCGCAAGGCCGCTTGATGCACGCTTGAACCATCCGCGATACACCATGCCGCTCGCCACGACCGACGGCATTGCCACCACCCGAATTTCAGCCCATGACCATCCGCATCCTGCTCATCGACGACCACACGCTCTTTCGCTCGGGCGTGAGCGCGCTCCTGCAACGCCAGCCCGACCTCGAAGTGGTGGGGGAGGCGTCGGACGGCGTCGAGGGCATCAAGCGCGCGCAGCAGCACACGCCCGACGTGATCCTGCTCGATCTGAACATGCCCGGCCTCTCGGGCCTCGAGACGCTGCAACTGCTGGTGCAGGATCTGCCCGATACGGCGGTCGTCATGCTGACCGTCTCCGAGGATGCCGACGAGCTCACCGCCGCGATGCGCGCGGGAGCGCGCGGCTTCCTGCTCAAGAGCATCGATGCCGAGGCGCTCGTCGTGGCAATCCGCAAGGCCGCAACCGGCCAGCCCGTGATTACCGAGCACATGACCGCGAAGCTCGTCGAGCAGATGCGCAAGCCGGCGGCGGCGCCGAGCGCGCCGCGCACGAGCGGCGAGACGCTCACCGCGCGCGAGCGCGACATCGTGCGCGAACTCGCGCGCGGGGCGAGCAACAAGGAGATCGCGCGCACGCTCGATCTTGCCGAAAGCACGGTGAAGATTCACGTGCGCAACATCCTGCGCAAGCTGAACCTCACGAGCCGCGTGCAGGTCGCCGTCTATGCGGTGGGGCAGGAGGGCATGGCGGACGGCATGGGCGAGCCGCGCGAGGGATGAAGCGGGCCGCCGCGCGAAGGGCGGCGGCCGGTTCGAAGGAACACCTGAAGACGCGGCGGAGGCAGAACCAGAGGCGGAGCACACCGCCTCGCCAAAGCGTCAAACGAGCCGCAGATAGATCAACTCGCGCTTGATATACGCGTAGAAAATGGGCGCGGCGATCACGCCCTGGATGCCGAACGCGGCTTCCATCACGAGCATCGCGACCAGCAGCTCCCACGTGCGCGCCTCGATCTGGCCGCCCACGATGCGCGCGTTCAGGAAGTATTCGAGCTTGTGGATCACGATCAGGAACACGAGCGCCGTGACCGCCGCGGGCAGGCTCACGGTGAGCGCGATCGCGACGATCAGCGTGTTCGAGATCAGGTTGCCGATCACGGGCAGCAAGCCGACCACGAAGGTCACCACGACGAGCATCTTCGCGAGCGGCAGCGGCGCGTGAAAGAGCGGCAGCACGAGCAGCAGGAAGAGCCCGGTAAACACGGTGTTGATGGCCGAGATCTTCACCTGTGCGAACACGATGCGGCGAAACGCATCCGCGAAGCGCGCCACACGCGTGACGAAGGCGGTCGAGAGCGGCAGCCGCGTGGCGTTCTTCTGCGCGCCTATGGCGATGATCGCGCCGATGATCATGCCGATCACGATATGCCCGAAGATGCGCGCGGCGTTCTTGCCGCCCTGGCCGAGCTGGGTGGCGTGCTCGTGCATGAGCGCGATCGCCTTGAGCTTCATCTGGGTGACGTCCACGGGCAGATAGGCCGCGACGGCATCGGGAATCTTGCCGCGCGCCTGGTCGACGAACGTCATCATCTGCGCCATCACCTTTTGCACGCTCGGCACGTCGTTTTCGAACTGCTCGATGACGCCCACCGTGATGCCCGTGAGCACGCCCACGATCACGATGGAAACCAGCACGACGGCGATCCAGCGCGCGCGCTGGCTTGGCATGCGCCGCTCGATCAGCGGCGCGATGGTGTGCACGAGCTGAAAGACGAGCATTCCCGCGAGCAGCGCGCCGAGCAGGTTCAGGTGCAGCACCGCCCACAGGCCGGCGAGCGCCGCCACATAGCTTCCAGTCTCCACCGCCGAGAGCTTCGGCAGGCTCATGTCGCTCGTGAGCCTGACGGGCCTCGGCCGCAGGTCGCGCACCTGTTTATCGTCGGTTGCTTCGTTGCGCTTGACCATGTTGGGTGTATTCCGTCTCCAGACCACGGGAGCGCGAGCGCCCCCGTTCTGTTGTTGCTGCGGCAACGGCTGCGGCGGCAATGGCTGCCGCAACCTTTTCTACTGCTTATTTTCCTGAGGCCGCGTCGAGCGCGGCCACCTGGCGCTTGAGCAGCGGCGCGAGATAGCGGCCCGTGAAGCTTGCCTTTGCCTTCGCCACCTGCTCGGGCGTGCCCTGCGCCACGATCTGCCCGCCGCCCGCGCCGCCTTCGGGGCCCATGTCCACGATCCAGTCGGCGGTTTTGATCACATCGAGATTATGCTCGATGATCACCACCGTATTGCCCTGGTCGCGAAGCCGGTGGATTACCTCCAGCAAGAGCGCGATGTCGTGGAAATGCAGACCCGTGGTCGGCTCGTCGAGTATATACAGCGTGCGGCCCGTGTCCCGCTTGGAGAGCTCGAGCGAGAGCTTCACGCGCTGCGCCTCGCCGCCCGAAAGCGTGGTGGCCGACTGGCCGAGCCGGATGTAGCCCAGACCCACGTCGAGCAGCGTCTTGAGCTTGCGCGCCACGACCGGCACGGCCTTGAAGAACTCGTAGGCGGCCTCGACCGTCATGTCGAGCACTTCGCTGATGTTCCGTCCCTTGTACTGGATCTCCAGCGTCTCGCGGTTGTAGCGCTTGCCGTGGCAGACGTCGCAGGGCACGTAGACATCCGGCAGGAAGTGCATTTCCACCTTCAGCACGCCGTCGCCCTGGCAGCTCTCGCAGCGGCCGCCCTTGACGTTGAACGAGAAGCGGCCCGATTCGTAGCCGCGTTCCTTGGCTGCCGGCACGCCCGCGAACAATTCGCGGATGGGCGTGAAGAGGCCCGTATAGGTGGCGGGATTCGAGCGTGGCGTGCGGCCGATCGGCGACTGGTCGACGTTGATGACCTTGTCGAAATGCTCGAGCCCCTCGATGGCCTCGAACGGCGCCGGCTGCGCCGACGACCCGTACAGATGCTGCGACACCGCGTGATAGAGCGTGTCGTTGATCAGCGTGGACTTGCCCGAGCCCGATACCCCCGTCACGCAGGTGAGCAGCCCCACCGGCAGATCGAGCGTCACGCGCTTCAGGTTATTGCCGTAGGCCTCGACGATGCGCAGGCGCCGCTCGCCGGGCTCCATGCGCTCGTCCGGGTAGTCGATGCGGCGCGCGCCCGAGAGGTACTGGCCGGTCATCGAGGCCGGGTCGCTCTCCACTTGCCTCGGCGTGCCCTCGGCGATCACCATGCCGCCGTGCTCGCCGGCGCCCGGGCCCATGTCGACCACGTAGTCGGCCATACGGATCATGTCCTCGTCGTGCTCGACCACGATCACCGAATTGCCGAGATCGCGCAGATGCTTGAGCGTGGAGATGAGGCGGTCGTTGTCGCGCTGATGCAGGCCGATGGACGGCTCGTCGAGCACGTACATCACGCCCGTGAGGCCCGAGCCGATCTGCGAGGCGAGACGGATGCGCTGCGCCTCGCCGCCAGAGAGCGTTTCGGCGCTGCGCTCGAGCGAGAGGTAATCGAGGCCCACGTTATTGAGGAACATCAGCCGCGCGACGATCTCCTTGACTACCTTGTCGGCGATCTCGCGCTTGGCGCCTTCGAGGCGCAGCGTCTGGAAGTAGCCGAGCGTGTCGCGCAGCGGCCAGCCGCTCACCTCGTAGATCGCGCGCGCCTCCTCGCCCGCGCCGATGCGCACGAAGCGCGCCTCGCGGCGCAGGCGCGTGCCGTCGCAGTGCGGGCAGGCCTGGTTGTTCTGGTACTTCGAAAGCTCCTCGCGCACGGCGGCCGAATCGGTTTCGCGATAGCGCCGCTCCAGGTTCGGGATGATCCCTTCGAACACATGCTCGCGCACCGAGGTGCGGCCGCGCTCGTTGATGTACGAGAACGGGATCTCCTGCTTGCCCGAGCCGTAAAGCAGGATCTTGCGCACCTTCTCGGGCAGGTCCTCGAATGCGGTGTCGATGTCGAAGTCGTAGAACGCCGCGAGGCTCTGCAGCATCTGGAAGTAGAACTGGTTGCGGCGGTCCCAGCCCTTCACCGCGCCCGCGGCGAGCGAGAGCGACGGATGCGCCACCACGCGTTTCGGGTCGAAGAAGGTGATCTGGCCGAGGCCGTCGCACTCCGGGCACGCGCCCATCGGATTGTTGAACGAGAAGAGGCGCGGCTCGAGCTCCGGCAGCGAATACGAGCAGATCGGGCAGGCGAACTTCGAGCTGAAGAGGTGCTCGCGGCTCGTGTCCATCTCGAGCGCGATGGCGCGGCCATCGGCGAGGCGCAGCGCCGTTTCGAACGACTCGGCGAGACGCTGCTTCATGTCGGGGCGCACCTTCAGGCGGTCCACCACCACGTCGATGGTGTGCCGCTCGCTCTTCTTGAGCTTGGGCAGCGACTCGACTTCATAAATCTTCGCCTCGCCTTCGTTGGCCGTGCCGCCGCCCGAGCGCACGCGAAAGCGCACGAAGCCCTGCGCCTGCATGTCGTCGAAGAGCTCGGCGTGCTCGCCCTTGCGGTCGACGACCACGGGCGCGAGGATCATCATCCTGGTCTCTTCGGGCAGCGCGAGCGCGGCGTCCACCATCTGCGAGACGCTTTGCGCCTCGAGCGGGATCTCGTGGTCGGGGCAGTAGGGCGTGCCCACGCGCGCGTAGAGCAGACGCAGATAGTCGTGGATCTCGGTGACCGTGCCGACCGTCGAGCGCGGATTGTGCGAGGTGGCCTTCTGCTCGATGGAAATCGCCGGCGACAGACCCTCGATCAGGTCGACGTCGGGCTTCTCCATCAGTTGCAGGAACTGGCGCGCGTAGGCCGACAGGCTTTCCACGTAGCGCCGCTGGCCTTCCGCGTAGAGCGTATCGAACGCAAGCGACGACTTGCCCGAGCCCGAGAGCCCGGTGATCACCACGAGCTTGTGGCGCGGCAGGTCCAGATTGACGTTCTTCAGGTTGTGGGTTCGGGCCCCACGGATACGGATTTGTTCCATGAACCTGCGGGAGAAAGGGAGG
>DATEJU010000652.1:0-17271 GCA_035277805.1 Paraburkholderia sp.
CGAAGTCGGAGAAGGCGTGCGGCTGGTTCAGCCTGAAAACACGGCTTGCGGTAGAGGTCGCGATCGCGCCCGGGCGACATATCCGTACCGCAATGTCATACCCTTCGGCGTAGCGGGAATGTCCGTCAAAGCGACTGAATGCGCGGGAGAAGACGAGGGGGTGAAGTTCGTACCCCTTGTAGAGAAGAAGCGGGTGTGTCGACATGCTGGTCACTCCACAGGGGATGGCCCACTATACCCTGGAACGGCAGCGTTGGACTGCGCAGAGAATTTCACCAAAATTGAATTGGCCGAAGGTGCCCTCGCGGTACCTTGAATCACAAGGTTCGCAAGAGTCAAGATCCGGCGCCAGATAAATGCGAGTTTTTACAGGCGGCTTCGAGGTCCAAGTGCAACATATCCTGAATGATGTGTTGCACTTGGTCCTCGAAACCGCCCTGATTATTGAGTTTCCCTCCATTTCGAAACCGTCGTCCCAAATTGCTTCCTGAACCAGAAAGCAAAAGCGCTTGAACTGGAAAAGCCGAGCAGATCCGCCAGCTCGGCGAGCGAGCGGTCACTATCGCGGATTTGCCGCGCGGCGAGTTCGCACCGCACTTCCTGAAGCAGCGATGAAAAGGTGGTGCTCTCGGTGGTCAGGCGCCGATGCAAAGTCCGGCGGTCCACGCCGAGATGTCTCGCGACACGGTCGGCCGTGCATCGGCCATTGGGCAACATCGCGACAATGACCTGACGAATCGAATGCGTGTCGCTGTCATTCGCGCTTGTCAACGCCTGATCCAGAAAGCGGCGCGCATAGAGCGCCATCTGGGAGCCAGTGGCAGGCCGGCACGCCGCCATGTCCCTCGCGTGGCACACGATGCCATTGAAATCCGCATTGAATTCGACTGCCGAGCCGAAGAAGGCCTTGTGGCATGTCGCGCCATCCGGCGGGCGGTGCTCGAAGCAGACGCTGCGCGGCCGCCAGTTCGGCCCCAGCAGCTCCGCGATGCTGCGATAGAGCACGCCGACGGCCATCTCGATGGACTGCCGCACGGAGTTCTTGTCGTCCACGAGAATGTGCTCACGAATCAATACCGCGTCGCCAAAGTCCTCGATGCGGGTCAGCAGTGAGGCATTGATCAGGCGTATGTACCGGCACAGGCTCTCGAGGGCCTCTCGAGCCGTGGGCGCTTCGCTCATGACCGCGCTGATCGGACCCAGGTTGGACAGCCGCCGGCTCATCGCCAGCCGCAAGCCGAAATCTTCCACGTTGGCCGCTGCAGCGCTGCTCTCCAGCAGTTCGCGGACCGCATTGCTGCTGATGGGCGCATCCGGATCGACCAGATCGCGTGCACTCAACCCGACCCTGCGCAGCATCCGCGCGGGATCCAGTCCGACATGGCATGCGAGATCGCTATAGCCAGTAAGGCTCGCGCTTCGGATCGTGAGCATGGATCGCTGCATGTCGGCGTCCCAATTTAGACATCTGATGTCCCAAATAATACATTACGGTCGATTTCGCAGCGATATTCTTCTGGTGTGAATCTGATGTTGCCGGCGCCAGGACGCTACGCGCCCAGTTCCAATCATCGCCACCGCATTATTAGTTTTCCCAGGAGACACGCCATGAATTTCCTCGACGGACACCTGTTCCCCGAAAACCAGCAGCCGTTGATCATCACGGCCGCCCCCTATGCGCCGTCGTGGGTGCCGTCGGACTTTCCCGAGGACATTCCCGTCACGATGGAGGAGCAGATACAGAAGGCGGTGGACTGCTACAACGCCGGCGCGACGGTGCTGCATCTGCACGTGCGCGAGCTGGACGGCAAGGGCAGCAAGCGCCTGTCGAAGTTCAACGAGCTGATTGCCGGGGTCCGTGCGCGCGTGCCGGAGATGATCATCCAGGTGGGCGGCTCCATCAGTTTCGCGCCGGAAACCGAGGGCGCAGCAGCCAAATGGCTATCGGACGACACGCGCCACATGCTGGCCGAGCTGGACCCCAAGCCCGACCAGGTGACGGTGACGATCAACACCTCGCAAATGAATTTCCTCGAGCAGTTCGATGCGCGCGACATCAAGGGCACCTCGATGGAAGACCCGGTGGTGTTCAACGCCTACAAGGAGATGACGGTGCCGGCACAGCCCGGCTGGGCCGAGGAGCATATCCGGCGCCTCACGGCCGCGGGCATTCAGAGCGAGTTCCAGTGCTACAACATCAACAGCTTCGAATCGGTGGAGCGGCTAATGCGCCGCGGCATCTACAGGGGGCCGCTGGTGCTGAACTGGGTGGCCATCGGCGGGGGCATGGACGCGCCGAATATTTACAGCCTGGCCAACTTCGTGCGCGCGGTGCCCGATGGCGCGGTGCTGACGGTGGAAAGCTCCGTGCTCAACGTGTTGCCGGTGAACATGATGGGTATCGCGATGGGCCTCCACGTGCGCACAGGTACTGAGGACAATTTATGGAACCAGTCGCGCACGGCCAGGATCGGCACGGTCGCGCAGATCGAGCAACTCGTGGACATCGCGCGCATCTTCGGCCGGCCGATTGCCACGGCCAAACAGGCGCGTGAGATCTGCAAGATCGGTGTGTTCTACGACACGGTGGAAGAAACCCTGGCGGCCAACGGCTTCGCGCCCAACCGCAACGGCGGGCAACAAGGCTATCTGCGCAAGATCGCCTGACCAGCAATGATGAACGACGGTGCACACGCGCGCCGCGTCGTGGGCCTGCCAATCAAGTATTGGTTACCTAATTAAATAAAGTCGGAGGAGACAAGTTGAAAAAATATGCAGGCGGGATTTCGATATTGCTTTCGCTTTCTGCGGCCCATGCGCAGAGCAGTGTTGCGCTGTACGGCGTGGTTGACGATGCGTTGACTTTCAACTCGAACGCGGGCGGACAACGCCAATATTTCCTGACCAGTGGAGCGAAGACCGCGAATCGCTGGGGCTTGACCGGCACCGAAGAACTGGGCGGCGGCCTCAAAGCGATCTTCTCCATCGAAAGCGGATTTACCAATAACACTGGCGCATCGCTGCAGGGCGGTGCCGTTTTTGGCCGACAGGCCTACGTGGGTCTTTCCAGCCATGCCGGCACGCTGACACTCGGCCGCCAATACTCGAGTGGCTACTGGTATGTCGGGGGGCCACTGACGTCGGGCGGAGGTTGGGCCTTCAGCGGCTCGGGCTATGGCGCGCATCCTGGCGACGTCGACAATCTCGACAGCTTCAATCGCGTGAACAATGCCGTGATCTACACGACGCCCAAGCTCTACGGGTTCACGGGCTCGGCCATGTACAGCTTCGGTGGCGTGCCGGGCTCGACGGCCGGGCATCAGATCTGGGCACTCGGCGCGGGGTACGCGAACGGCGCCGTCACGCTGGGCATCGGCTATCAGGTGGCCAACCAGCCCAACTTCTCGTTCTACGGCAATAACCCGTCGTCGAGTGCAACCGGCAACAACATGTGGAGTCCGGTGAACGCGGGTTACGCATCGGCAGGCGCACAAAAGATATTCGCCGCAGGGGCCGCGTACACGCTCGGCGGCGCGACGATTGCCGCCGTCTATAGCAACACGCGCTATACGGACCTCGGCGCGACGACGGTCGCCGGCTTGACGGTGACCGAAGCGGGCTACCGGGGAGGCGAGACGTTCAACATCGGCGAGCTGAATTTCAAATTCATGTTGACTCCGGCACTCCTGCTCGGCGCATCGTATGCCTATACCCATTCTTCCGGCGTGAACGCCGCTCGCTACCAGCAAGTCGATCTCGGCTTTGACTACTTCGTGTCGAAGCGAACCGACTTCTACGGGGGGACGATCTACCAGCACGCGGCGGGAACGAATTCGCTGGGCTCGCCCGCAGTCGCGGAAATCGGCCCCGTGACGCCGTCATCGAACAACCACCAGATCGTGGCGATCCTCGGCATGGGCCATCGGTTCTGAAGGCGCGAAATGCAATCGAAGGAGACAAGCATGCATATCCCGCGCGCCGATGCCCTGGCGAAGCATGATCGGGCCATGCGCACCACGCCTCATCCCTATACATGGGTCGTGCTCGTGCTCACCATCGGCCTGATGCTATCCGACTATATGTCGAGGCAGGTGCTCAACGCCGTCTTCCCGGCGCTCAAGGCCGTCTGGCACCTCTCCGATGCGCAGCTCGGGTCGTTCAACAGCGTGGTGGCACTGATGGTCGGCGTGCTCACGCTGCCGCTCTCGATACTGGCGGACCGCTGGGGACGGGTCCGCAGCATCGTATTGATGGCGGCGCTCTGGAGCCTCGCGACGCTCGGCTGCGCGCTCTCGACGAGCTACGGCAACATGCTGCTGGCGCGCGCGCTGGTTGGGCTGGGCGAGGCGTCGTATGGCGCAGTCGGGCCCGCCTTGATCATGAGCATCTTTCCGGCGCACCTGCGCTCGTCGCTGACCGCGAGCTTCATGGCGGGTGCGGCGCTAGGCTCGGTCATCGGCATGGCGCTCGGCGGCGTGATCATTGCCCACCTGGGTTGGCGCTGGGCGTTCGGCACCATGGCCGGTTTCGGCATCGTGCTCGTCGTGCTCTATCGCGCCGTCGTGACCGAGGCGCGGCTCGCGCCGCACCGCATCGAAACTGCATGCCGCGCGGCGCCGGGCCGGATGCGCCTCGCACAGAGCGCCCGGATCGTATTTGAAGGGTTGTTCGCGTCGGTGTCCGCACGCTTTGCCTATCTGGGCAGCGGCTTGCAGGTCTTCGTCGGCGGCGCACTCTATGCGTGGCTGCCAAGCTATCTCAACCGCTATTACGGCATGCCGCCGGCACGCGCCGGCGTGATGGCGGCGGGATTCGTCCTCATCAACGGACTCGGCATGGTCCTGTGCGGCATGCTGGTGGATCGCGCGAGCAAGGGCGATCCCACCCGGAAGTGGGGCATCGCGCTCGCCTATTGCGCCATGTCGGCCCTGTTGCTCGCGGTCGCCTTCCGCGTTCCTGACGGCACCCTGCAACTCGTGCTGATTGCTGCCGCCATGTTCGTCGTGTCCGGCACCAATGGGCCGTCCGGTGCGATGGTGGCCAACGTCACGCCCGCCGCCATCCACGGCTCGGTCTTCGCGACGCTCACGCTCGCGAACAGCCTGCTTGGCATGGCGCCAGGTCCGTTCGTGACGGGCTTCGTCGCGGACCGTATCGGCCTGCACGGTGCGTTGCAAGTCCTGCCCTGCGTCGGGCTCGTCTCGATGCTGGCGTTTGCGCTAGGCAAGCGGTATTACGCTGGGGACCTCGAGCGTGCACGACGGGCGCATGCCTGAGGGATCGCCCGGGCTTTCCGGAAGGGAACGGCTCCTCGCATCCAGCGTGAGGATTCCTGGATTGTCAGCCAATGCCGCGATATTTCACAACGTGCGCGAGGAGGGTCTGTGAATTCGACGACAAGCGAAGAAGGGACTTCGAATCCACTGGGTACGCCGGGGCAGTGCGATCCCGGACGTCCGAAGTGCCTGCGTGCCGCCAGCCCCGATCCTGAGGCCGAAGTGCTTTTGAATGTGCTCAATCTCATGAAACGCAAGCCGGTTGACCGTTTCAACCTGCGCCAGCATCGGCTGGCATGGCGTTTGTCGGCGCTCGCGCTTGGCCGCGCGGATGCGGTGGCCCGCGTCGAGGCTCGATCGATACCCGGGCCGGATGAGCCGATCCGGGTGAAGGTGTATCGGCCCTCGCTGACGGCCGAGGCCGTGCCTGCATTCCTGTGGTTTCACGGCGGCGGTTTCATGATGGGCGGCCTCGCGACCGCCGATGCCATTTGCCGGCATATCGCGGCGGCAAGCGGCGTGATGGTCGTTGCGGTGCGCTACCGTCTGGCGCCGGAGCACGACCTGTATGCCGGTCGAGCCGATTGCATGGCGGCGGTGGACTGGATCGTCCGCGAGGGCCGCTTGCTCGGCATCGATACCACGCGCCTGGCCGTGGGCGGCGACTCGGCCGGTGGCAATCTCGCCGCCTCGGTGGCCCAGCGTCATGTCGGGCAAGGCGGCACGGCGCTGCGGCTTCAGGTGCTGGCCTATCCCGCCACGAATCTGCTAGACGATTTCGCTTCCAGGGCGGAAAACGCGGGCGGCTATATCCTGACATCGGACGGTATCGATGCGATTCGGCAGCTGATCACGCAAGGGCGCACCGATCTTGCGGATCCCTCGATCTCGCCCGCATTCGCCCGCGAGCTGCGTGACTTGCCGCCGGCGCTCATCGTGACGGCGGGCTTCGACCCGATCCGCGACGACGGCCTGGCCTACGCCGGGCGTCTGCGTGAAGCCGGCGTGCCGGTCGAATTGCTGCACTACTCGGGCCAGTTCCACGGCTTCCTGAATTTCGACGGCGTGCTGCGGGCGGCGCGCGATGCGCTCGACCGCATTGGCGCGGCGCTTCGGCTCGGCCTGGCAGCGCCCGCCGGCGAAGCGGCGGCGCCGGCCGACCGCACCATTGAGCTATCGGCACAATGCCGCGACGATGGTGCATGGGCGGGACTTCCCATGAGCCGCAATCTGGCGATTGCGTGGCTCATGCTCGGTGAGCGGCTCGAGAGCTGGCGCTGGACGATGCTCCACAGCATGCTTACCGACCTCGGCTGGACCGCGGCCCTGAACGCCTTCCCGCTGCTCAATCCGGTTTCCGTCTGCCGCGAGTTGCTCGGGCAGTACTTCGCGCCGATTCAGGCCATTGAAACCTACCAGGGGAATACACATGCAAGCGCCTGATCCGTTGAGTTTGCGCGGCGCGCGCGCCCGCTATTTGCGCGTCCCCATCCTGCTCTGTCGACCGGTATAAACGATATGGCTTCCTCTCTATTTCCCGATCCGTTTCAGATCTGGCGCGAGGCCTTGTCGAAACTCGAGAACGACGCCAACGCGCTCGCGGCCGGCAGCTTGAAGTCGCAGGAAGTGCTCCAGTCGTTGCATCAGTTTTCGTCGGCCTCGCTCGGCATGCAGCAATGGTTCGAGAAGACCTTCGAGGAATACTTGCGGCGCGCCAATCTGCCGAGCCGCAAAGCGGTCGATGAACTCGCGGTGTCGTTGCGGCGCATCGAGGAAAAGCTTGACCGCTTGTTGCCGCAAGCGGCGTCTGCCACGTCCGCGCCGCGTCCCGCGCGAACCCGCCGTCCGCCCGGCGCGGCGTCCTCCACCGAAGCCGTGGCCGCCGGGAAACCCGCGCGCCGCGGCAAGCCTGCCGATCGGGGCTGAACGATGGCCTCGCCGTCCACGGGAAAGAAGGGCGCGAATCCCGCGCTGGCCGAGCGCCTGCAGCTCGAGGTCGAGCGCGCCGTGCAGCGTGGCTTCAAGAGCATGGAGCTGCTCGGCTTGAACACGCCGTCGGTCGGACGCACGCCGAAGACCGTGCTGCACCGGCGCGGCACGCTGGAACTGGTGCACTACCGCGCCGTTGTCGACGAGGTCTATCGCGTCCCGCTGCTGGTCGTGATGGCGCCGACGAACAAGGGGTATATCCTCGATCTCGCGCCGGGGCAGAGCCTGATCGAGTTCCTGCTCGGGCGCGGCTACGACGTGTACCTGATCGACTGGAACGCGCCCACGGACGACGAGCGCGATTTGAAGATCGACGACTACGTGCTCGATTTCATCCCCGATTGCATCCGCCGTGTGCAACAGGATTCGGGCGAGCAGGATGTCACGCTGCTCGGCTACTGCGCGGGCGGCATGCTCTCGGTGATCTACCAGTCGCTGCATGTGGACGGGCCGGTCAAGAACCTGGTCTGCATGACGACGCCGGTCGACTTCTCGAAGATGGAGCTGTTCCGGTCATTGGCGGACGAGCGAAGTTTCGATGTCGACCGTTTCGTCGATGGCGTCGGTGTCGTGCCGGCGGATTTCGTGCTCGCGGGTTTTGACGCGTTGCGCCCGGCCAGCCGCATTGCCGGGCAGGTCAGGCTGTGGGACAACCTTTGGAACGACCAGTTCGTCAAGGGCTACCGCATGATGGAGCGTTGGGGCAACGAGACGTTGCCGGTTCCGGGTGGCTACTTTCGTCAGATGACGCGGGAACTGCTGCAAAAGAATGCCCTGTACGAAGGCACGCTGCGCATCGGCGGGCGGCTCGTCGAGCTCGGCAAGGTCACGGTGCCGCTCTTGCACATCGTGGCGCAGTACGACCATATCGTGCCACCGGCTTGCGCGCGCCCATTGGTCGAGCGCGTCGGCTCGTCCGACAAGGAGGAGGTCGTGTTGCCGGGCGGCCATGTGAGCATCGCCGCCGGTGCAAACGCGATCAAACGCATGTGGCCCAAACTCGATTCCTGGCTGGAGGGACGTTCCTTATGACCCAAGCATCACCTAGCTATCCCCTGAGCATCGAAAGCGCAGGCAAGCAGATCGAGATCGCGCGGATGACGAGCGACGACCGCGTCGCGGTGATCACGTTCATCGCCACGTTGCCGGTGCACGATCTGCTGTTCGTGCCGCGCGACGTCCGCCGCCCGGAGGTCATCGACGCGTGGATGCGCGCGCTCGACGGCGACGAGGTGACCAGCCTGATCGCGCGCGAGCACGATGGGACGGTGATCGGCTGCACCGCTATCGTCACGGACAATCTGAGCTGGTCGAGGCATGTCGGCCAGCTGCGTGTTTTGGTTGCGCCCGCGTCGCGCGGCACGGGGTTCGGGCGGGCGCTGATCCAGGCGTGTTTTGCGCAGGCGCTCGAGCGCGGATTGAAAAAGCTGGTTGCGCAGATGACGACCGATCAAGGGGCCGCGATTGCGGTGTTCGAGGAACTGAGCTTTCGGGCGGAAGCGCTGCTGCATCGCCAGGTGGCCGACCAGGATGGCAAGCTGCATGATCCGGTGGTGCTCAGTCACGATGTCGACGCGGTGGCCATGCGCCACGCGCTGTATGGATACGGCGACGCGCTGGATGACACGAGTCCACGATAAGGCGCCACGCGTCGCCGCCCGCTGACGCAGTGGGCGGCGCGCGACACTGCGCTGTTCGAGCGTGTGAGCAAGCCATGAAGGTGTCCCGCGCGCCCTCGCTGCGCTACCGGCACGCCTCGCCGTTCCCGGCCTTGCTCACACGGCTGAAACGCCACCGTCCACGGCGACCGCCTGGCCCGTCATATACGAATTCTCTTTTGCGCACAGCATCAGCATCGCCGCGACCATCTCGTCTGGCCGCCCGAGCCGCTTCATCGGCGCACCTTGCGCGAGCATGTCCTGCTTCGCGCCGATCTCGCTCCCGGTCACCATCGGCGTTGCGCTATAGAACGGGCAAACCGCGTTGACGCGAATGTTGTTGCGCGCATATTCGGCCGCCGCGGTGCGCGTCAGGCCCACCACGGCGTGTTTCGCGGCCGCATACGCCGCGAGCTTCGGCGCGCCTGAGAGGCCTGCGAGCGAGGCCACGTTCAGAATCACGCCGCCGTCTTGCGCCAGCATCTGGAGAATCTGATGCTTCATACCGAAGAACACGCCCTTGACGTTAACCGCGAAGCTCCGGTCTAGGTCGGCTTCCGTGGTCTCGGCCAGCGATTTCATCGGCAGCAGAATACCGGCATTGTTGATGCCGACATCGAGCCGTCCGAACCGCCGGACGGCGGCTGCGACCACGGATTGGACCTCGGCTTCGGATGTCACGTCGCAACGCTGCGCCAGCACTTGAGCACCCGTATCGAGCAGTGTCCGGGCAAGCCGTTCCAGCCCCTCTGCGTCGCGGTCCGCGAGGACCAGACGCGCGCCCGTCTGCGCCAGCTCCGCCGCGAGCAGGGCGCCAAAGCCGCCAGCGGCCCCCGTGATCATGACGGTCTGGTCGCGATAGCTCTCCAGTCTCATGCGGTCTCCTGTCGATCAATCAAGTTGCGGATGGCCTTCTTGTCGATCTTGCCCACGCTCGTCTTCGGTATTTCAGCGACGAACGCGATCCGGCTCGCCTCCGGCACCGCATACCGGCTGATGCGCTTCGCGTCGGCATGCCCGAGCAGATGCCGGCGCACCGCTTCGACGTCGAGCGAGCTGCCCTGCATGGGCACCACGAGCGCCATGGGCCGTTCTCCCCACTTGTCGTCCTTGACGCCGACTACTGCGCACTCCTGTACATCCGGCAATTCGGCGGTCAGCCCCTCGATCTCGATCGACGAGACCCATTCGCCGCCGGTCTTGATCACGTCCTTGATGCGGTCGACGATCTGCACATAGCCATCCGGCGTCATGACCGCAACGTCCTGGGTATGCAGATAGCCGCCGCGCCATAGCGCTTCGGACGCCTCGGGCTGGTTGTGATACCCAAGCGTGAGGAACGGCGCGCGCAGCACGATCTCGCCGGGTGTCACGCCGTCGCGCGGCACGTCGCGCATGTCGTCGTCGACCACACGCAGGTCCACCATCGGCAGCGGGCGTCCCGTCATGGCGCGTTTTCGTATGTTCTCGTCTTGCCCGGCGGGCACGCCGCCCGGAGGGAACTGGGCGAGCGCGACCGTGGGGCCCGTCTCGGACATTCCGTAGCCTGCGAACACGTCGATGCCCTGCTCGACGGCGGCGCGGCACAGTGCGGGCGGCAGGGCCGAGCCCCCGATGACGATCTTCCATCCATCGAGCTTGCGGCCTTCGCGGCGGGCTGCGTCGAGCAGCATCTGCAGGATCGTGGGCACGCAATGCGAGAACGTGACGCGTTCGGTCTGCTGCAGCGCCAGCAACTGCTCGGGAACATAGCGGCCGGGCAGCACGATGCGCAGCCCGAGCAACACGGCGATATAGGGCACGCCCCAGGCGAGCACGTGGAACATCGGCGTGATCGGCATGTAGACATCTTCGCGATGCAGCCGCTGGCCCTCGCGCGGCGAACAAAAACTCGTCGCGATCGTCAACGCGTGCAGCACGATCTGACGATGGCTGTAGCACACGCCTTTCGGGTCGCCCGTGGTGCCTGTGGTGTAGAACATCGCGGCGCGCGTGTTCTCGTCGAACTCGGGAAAAACAAAATCCGGCGATGCCGGCGCGAGGAGCGCCTCATACTCGCCGACGAAGGGGAGCGTGGTCGAGGGCAGCGGATTGCCGTCGGCGAGCACCACGACCTGGCGCACGAACGTCAGCTCCGCCTGGATCTGTTCCAGAACCGGCAGGAAGTCCGCGTGCGCGAGCACCAGCTCGGCACGCGAGTCGTTCAACGCGTAGGCGATCTGCTGGGCCGAGGTGCGGACGTTGACCGTAAATAGCGTGGCGCCCATCATCGGGATGGCGAAGTAGCATTCGAGGTACCGGTGACTATCCCAATCGAGCACGGCGACGGTGGACCCGTGCCTCACGCCGAGGGTTTCAAGCGTGGACGCAAGTTGCCCGATACGCTTGCGCAGATCGGCAAACGCATAGCGCAGCTTGCCGCGGTAGCTGATCTCCTGATCGGCGCTCACGCTTTGGGCATTCAGCAGCAGTTGCTTGATGAGCAATGGATAAGCGTAGGCCGACGGGGTTGCGATGATCAGGTTTCCGGAAGCATCGGGTGTAAGGGGCGCTGACACGAAGACGACCTCATAGGGCTAGCGGCGCAGCAACGTGCCGCGTCATCGTGCCAAGCATACTGAACGCAGGCGTTCGACTTCCCCCCATCGTGGAGGGGGAGGGTTATCGAGTATCCATATCTCACACGCGGCCCTGCCGCCGCGGATCCCGCACGGCCGCAGCCGGCGTGCCGCTCCGGCGAGCGTTTCAGTCGCTGCTTTCCAGCAGTCCGAGTGCCGTCGCGCGGTGCACCACATGCTTGCGCGTACTGGCATCGAGCTTGCGAAAGAGATTCTTCAGATGCCATTTGACGGTCGCCTCGCCAATGGCCAGCGCCAGCGCAATTTCCTTGTTCGACAGATTGCGTGCGAGCAGCTCGAGGATTTCTCGCTCCTTCGGCGTGAAGACCATGCTGGGCAACGCGCGCGGTCCCTCCATGGCGCGTGGCGCCGGTGTGGGGACGATGTGCCGGGCCGCAAGCACGGGCGTGCCGCGCGCCGCTGCCAGCGCCTCGTCGCTCACCCGCGCGACCCAGTGCGCGAGCTCGGGATGCGCGTCCACGATGATGCGCATCAGGTCGAACGTCTGCGCCAGATTGATTGCCTCGAGCAGCAGCGTGCGGCCATGGCCTTGCGTTTGCTCGATGACCCAGGCGCGCAACGCTATCACTTCGATGCGCGCGCGACCGAGCTTCATCGTCTCGGCCAGCTCGCCCGCATGCGAGAGGACCTCGAGCGCCTCGCGCCAGCGGCGGGCGGCCATCGCGGCATAGGCCTGGGATAGCGTGTGCGGCAACGCGACCGAGCGGGCCCAGCGCGTCTGGGATGCACCGTGGCCCGTCGCGATTTCAGTCATGCGCCGCACGAGTGCCTCGCAGGTCTCGGCGCGATATCGGCCGGCGTGCATGCGGATTTGCTCGCCGAGGCTGGCGATGCACAGCCTCGGCAAGCGCCTTTCGCTGCCAATCGTGTCCAGCGTGTCGAGCAGATCGAGCGCGCGATGCGCCACGCCTTGCGCCGCTGCAACGCACGCCGCCGTGCGATAACCGTAGATGACCGTGTCCGGCGTGCCCGCATGCTCGAGCACGTCGAGCCGGTTTGCCAGCAGCGTCGAAGCTTCGTCGATGCGATCGGCGCCATAGACCACAGCGGCGAGCGTTGCGGCGAACATGCACGTGAGCGGATGGCGCCGGCCCAGATCCGTCTCGGCGCTTTCCAGCGCCGGCCGAAGCACCTGCTCGGCCTGATGCATCTTGCCTTCCACGAAATAGCTCTGGCCGATGGAGAGATCGCCCCAGCGCGCGATATAGCCCGTGCGCTTGTCCAGTTCGCCGCGCGGGATCGCCTGCAGGCCGCGTCTCGCCTGCGCCGGCTCGGCGTGGAGCATTGCACGCGTGGCAAGGCGGTTCGCATGAGCCTGCAACAACCACGCCGGGCCTTGCGGCGGCGCTTCGACCCAGGGCTCGAAGATGTCGATGAAGCGATCGAATTCATCCGAGTAGAACGCCGCGGCGCTCGTGATCAGCGCGCATTCGTATTGCAATGCGACATCCGTATCGGCAGACGCGAGGATCCGTTCAACCTGCTGTTGCGCTTCGCCGTGCCGCTCGCCGAGCGCCAGCGCCCAGGCCGCTGCAAGCCGTAGACGTGGGCGCCGCTCCAGCTCCTGCTGCGGAATCAGTTTCAGCCACTCAAGCACCGCGCCCAAATGCCCTTGCGTAACGGCATCGTGCAGGCACCGCTCCGCCAGCTCGTAGGCAATTTGATGCTCTCCGGCCGCATGGGCATGCCGCGCCGCCTCCTCGATCATTCCATGCTGCATCAGCCAATTCGCTGCGCGCGCGTGCAACTGCGCCTGCTCGGCCGCCGGCAAACCGGCGAGGCGCACGCGAAACGCATCGCCGACCAGCAGGTGGAGCCGGCACCACGCGGCATTCTCCGCGGTCGTGAAGAAGGGCGTCTCACGCACGAGGCGGGCCAGTTGCTCCGCCGCACGCGGGTCGGCGCTCAGCACGCAGCACAAGTCGGGGTGGATCGCATTGGCGATGCTGATGCGCGTCAGGAATTCGCTGTCCTCCCTGGAGAGCGCCGACATCAGCCCGGTGACGAAATGATCGCGCAGCGTGCCGGAATGGGTGGACATGGCGTCGATTACCCGGCACGGATCGCCCGCGCGGTCCATGGCGGCAAGCGCAAGCTGCAAACCGAGCGGCCAGCCATCGGTGCATTCATGAACCCGGGCGCAATCGTCGGCGTTGACTCGCGTTCCGAATCGGCTCCGGATTAGCGAAATCGTTTCGTCGAAACGGAAGCGCAGGGCCTCCGGTCCGACTTTCACGCCTTGCCCGTAGGCCTCCAGGTCGGCTGCCGCGAATTCGAGCCCCTGCCGTGCAGCCGCGATGAATTGCAGGTTGGGCGGCGCATTGTGGAACAGATAGCTCAGGGCTTCGATACTCGCTGCCGGCAAGCGCTCGATTTCGTCGACGATCAGCACGATGTCGAGCGAGAGCTGCGCGATTTCGGCTAGCCAGCCCGTCAAGCCGTCGAGGTCACGGGGCGGCGCCATCGCACCTTCGAGCACCGTGCGGCCGAATTGCGGACGCGCGCATCCCGCCCTGATCGCGTGCACGAGTCCGAGCAGCAGCCGGCGCGGATCGTCGCGCTCATCTGCCGAGAGCCAGGCGACCGCCGTTCCGCGCATCAGGCATTCGCGCCGCCACTGCGCAAGCAGACAGGTCTTGCCGAAGCCTGCTGGCGCCTGAACGACGGTGATTTGCCGGGATTTCAGTGCCGGCTCGGTCGAGCTGAGCCGCGGCCGCGCAAGAAAGTGCGCAGGCACGCGTGGCGCAACTGTCTTCAGCAGAAGCTCGCAAGCGTGCCTGTCGTCATCGTCGGGGGCGGGGGGCATCCGGTGCGTCCGTGACCCTGGAGCGCGCTCCTGCGGGCGGTGTCGGGTTGGGGAAATGGGCTTGCCGGCTGGTTCGATCCGTGTATTCCCCACAAAAAAACGACCTGGCAGGCGGTGACTCGCCCCCCTCGCCGCGAGTGGGATCGGTGATGGGCTTTCGCCCTACCATGCCTTCAATCCCATTGTATATGAGGAGGCGCAAATGGCATTTGAGTTGCCGGATTGCTCCGGGGCACTTTGCGCGCTCCAGGACGTGCCGTGTATCGCCACCTGATGGTACCTGTGGATGGCTCCGATGCATCCAGCGAGATCGTCGGGTACGCGGTGGAGTTCGCCCGCGTGCTTGGCGCGCGCGTGACCTTCCTTCACGTGCTGGGCGATTCCGACCTGGCCGCTCGAGCGGGTGCGCGGGTTGTGGAGCCGGGCGGACTCGCGTGGGAGCGGCTGGCCAAGGCCGAAGCCGCCGCTCGCGCACACGGCGTAAGCTGCGATGCCGTGGGTCACTCTGTTTCGCCCCCTTACCGCGCGATCTTCGCTGCCTCACGCGAGTGCGGCTGCGACCTGATCGTCATGGCGCCTCGCGGCAAGGCTGACGAAGACGGCGCGCCCGCAAGCCAGACCACCCAGGTTCTTGCGGCGGCTGAGCAGCCGGTGCTCGTGTGCGCCATGGAACAACGGCCGGCGCCCAAGCGCGTCACCGGCGCGCTGCTGGACGAGCATCGCGCCCACGCGGGGGTTCTGCATGCGTGGCTGCGTGTGCTGCGCGGTGCGCGATTGCAGGACGTGCGTCCCCACCTTGCGCCGATACGCGCTTGCGCCGAGTATCTGCGCGCTTGCCCGGCTGGGCGACAGGACGGGAACATCACCGCTTGCCTGGAAGAAAGACTGCGCGGCCGCACCCATGTGATCGACGCGGAACTGGGCGAGCTTGCACTTCGTCGCCAGCGCAACAAGCGGATGACGCGTGCGTTGAGCGACCTGGTCGAGCGCTATGCACAGGGGCGCGCCGTCGCGTCGGAGCTCGTACACGCGGTGAGCGCCTACGCAACCTTTTCATGGGAGTACCACGGGCGCGAGGAGGGCGTGGTCTATCTGGCGGCCCGACGCTATCTGCGCGACGCGGACTGGCAGGCGATCGACACGATGCTCAGTGAGCGGGCCCGCTCGCGTGCCGACGTGGAATATGGGCGGCTGATTGCCCTTATCAACGAGAAGAGGGAAGCCGTGGGCGGAGGCGCACATGGCGCGCCGTCGCATGACGGGCTGTCTGCCGCCGCGACAGACCCACGGACTTGAGGAGACGATCTTGCACGTACATCATGTTGACGACTCCGCGCGAGGCGGGGCCGGCGCCACGAGAACGCCGGTGCGCGCATACGCGTGGGTGGTTTTTGCCTTGACGCTGGGGCTGCTGATTTCCGACTACATGTCGCGCCAGGTGCTCAATGCCGTCTTCCCCTTGCTCAAAGCCGCATGGGGCCTGTCCGATACACGCCTCGGCTCGTTGAGCAGCGTGGTTGCGATGATGGTCGGAGTCCTGACTTTTCCCCTGTCGGTGCTGGCCGACCGCTGGGGGCGTGTCAGGAGCATTGCGCTCATGGCGACCCTCTGGAGCCTGGCCACGCTCGGCTGCGCGCTTGCCACCAACTACGATGAAATGCTCACCGCGCGGGCGCTCGTCGGCATCGGCGAAGCGGCTTATGGAAGCGTGGGAATCGCGCTCGTGCTGAGCATTTTTCCCGCCTGTCTGCGTTCGACCTTGACCGCCGCCTTCATGGCAGGCGGCTCTTTCGGCTCCGTGCTGGGCATGGCGTTCGGCGGCATGGTGGCAGCACAGTTCGGTTGGCGCTGGTCGTTCGGCGCGATGGCCGGATTCGGCGTTCTGCTCGTCCTCGTCTTTAGCGTCGTCGTTTCGGAGAAGCGGCTGAGCACCGGGCAGCCGTCCGGCGTGCAGGCGGTGCGCGGCACGCCGGCCATGCGTGCGAGCTTCCGGATGCTGATGAAAGAGCTGTTCTCCTGCCGCTCGGTGAAGTGCGCGTACGTCGGCAGCGGCCTGCAACTGCTCGTTCCCGGCGCGATGTACGCATGGCTGCCGAGCTATCTGAACCGCTATTACGCGATGGCGCCCGGCAAGGCCGCCGTGTGCGCCGCGGGCTTCGTGCTGGCAACGGGCGTTGGCATGATCTGCTGCGGCATCGCCACCGATCTCGTCAGCAAGACAGTTCCGAAACGCAAGTGGCTCGTCGCCGTGACCTACTGCCTGCTGTGTTTCGTAGCGCTGAGTATCGCCTTTCGGCTGCCGGTCGGCACAGTGCAATTCGCCCTGATCGGCGCCGGCATGTTCTTCAGCGCGGGAGCCTGCGGGCCCTCGGGCGCGATGGTCGCGAACCTCACGCCAGCGAGCATGCATTCGTCCGCGTTCGCCACGCTGACGCTCGCGAATAATTTCCTGGGCCTTGCGCCGGCCGCCATCCTCACCGGGTTCATCGCGGACAGGACCGGTTTGCTCGGCGCGCTGCAAATCATTCCGTTTGCCACCTTCATTGCCGCGCTGGTGTTTCTGCTCGGCAAGCGCAGTTACGCGGACGATCTGCAGCGGCTAGAAGCCCAACGCGTGCGAGCCGCGGACTGATCGAGGCCAGCATGGAACCTTGCTGATGGCCGCTGCCGAGTGTGACCGGTGTGGCCGAGCACGCGCTCGAATCGCGCAAGACTGCCCGGCGGCACGCGTGCCGTCATTGTCGAACCACTACGCGGTCGCTACCGCATCCGAACAAGGAAACCTCATGAGCCTTACTGCACTTCAAGATCTTCGCGGGCGTGTTGCGCTCGTCACCGGCGGCTCGCGCGGCCTGGGCCTGCAGATGGCCGAGGTGCTGGGCGAACTGGGCGCAAAGGTGGCG
>DATEJU010000653.1:0-28040 GCA_035277805.1 Paraburkholderia sp.
GCCGCCCTTGCCGCCCGCGACCTGCGCGAAGGCGCTGCCCGCGAGCGTCTCGCCCGGGCGCGGCTGGCGCGGCGCTCGAGCGACGAGATCCATGTTCAGACTGCCGACCACTGCAACGCCGCCGCGCGCCGCCTTTGCGTCGTGCCGGACGTTGTCTTGAGCACCGGTTTGAGTACCCGCTTGTGTCACTGAGCGCCGAGCTTCGTCAATCGCCACTTCGTTTGCCTCCTGTGCAATGTCCAGTCGGGCGATTATGCACGCGCTCGCGCACTTGCTTCAGGCCGCGAGCGGCGCCGACTCCGATGCCCCGCACCACGGCGCGGTCGATTCGCGCTGGATGAGCTGTGGCGGCATCACGCGCCGCAGCACCGCTGCGCCATTGCGCTCGTGCGCGGCGGCGCCGATCCGCTCGATCAGCGTGAGCGCCGCCATCTCGCCGAGCGTGCGCGCCGGCTGGCCGACCGTGGAGAGCGCGGGCCAGGTGAAATTGCCGAGCTCGATGTCGTCGAAGCCGATGATCGAGCAGTCGGCGGGCACGCGCAAGCCACGCTCGGCGGCCGCCCGCAGCGCGCCGATGCCCATCATGTCGTTGCCTGCGAAGATCGCGCTCGGGCGCACGGTGTCGAACAGTTGCGCCGCGGCGCGGTAACCGCCCATGCCCGAGAAGTCGGCTTCGACGATCGCGCCCGGCGCGATCTCGACGCCGCGCTCGGCCATCGCGCGCAAAAAGCCGTGCATGCGCATCGCGGCCACCGCCGTGCTGACCGGCCCCGTGATGCAGGCAATCCGCGAGTGCCCGAGCTCGAGCAGATGGCGCGTCGCGAGCCATGCGCCGCGCTCGTGGTCGATCTGCACGAGATCGGCGTTCAGACCTTCGATGTTGCGGTCCACCACGACGATCGGCTCGCGCGTCTCGCCAAGCGTCGCCGCAAGCACGGCATCGTCGCCCGCCGACGCCACGATGAGCCCGTCGATGCGCTTTTCCTGCAGCACGCGCAGATAGTTGCGCTGCTTGACCGGATCGTCGTCGGAATTGCAGAAGAACACGCAGTAGCCCTTCTGCGCGCAGCCGTCCTCGACGCCGCGCGCGAGCTCCGCGAAATACGGATTCGTGCCGTTGGGCACCACGAGCCCGATCGTCGCCGTAGAACGCGCCTTGAGCGAGCGCGCGACCGCCGACGGCACATAGTTGAGGTCGCGAATCGCCTGCTCGACCTTGGCCCGCACGTCCGCCGACACCGGCCGCGAATTGTTCACCACATGCGACACCGTCGTGAAAGACACCCCCGCCACGGCGGCCACATCCTTGATCGTCGCCATCTTTGCTGTTGCTCCTGCTTCGTCCTGCCCGTTTTCTACTGCTGCCGCCGTGCGGCCGCGCCTCTTGTTCGGTATTGGCGGCGGCTTTGCACGGCGATTGCCCTCGGCGAGCGCACCCATCGGTTACCCGGCGCGCCCTCGTTATTTTCTTGTAACCGCTTCGTACTACAACCGCTTCGTACTGCACTTGCTGCCTGCTTTACTGCTTCAGCTACCGCATGCGTTGCGACATCCGCTGCCGCGTCACTTGCCGCCGCGCTTGCTGCTGCGGTGGCTTCGATACGTGTCGAGCACCACCGCGACCACGATCACCGCGCCGGTGATGATGCGCTTGGTGGGCTCGTTCGCGCCGATCTGCGCGAGCCCCGCCGCGAGCACGGAAATGATCAGCACGCCAAAGAACGTGCTGATGACCGAGCCGCGCCCTCCCATCAGGCTCGTGCCGCCAATCACCACGGCGGCGATCACCTGCAGCTCGAGGCCGACGCCCGCGTTCGGATCGGCCGCTTCGAGGCGCGAGATCTGGAACAGCGCGGCAAGTCCCGAGAGCGCGCCCATCAGCGCGAACACGACAATCTTGTACGGGCGCGGATCGACGCCCGCGAGCCGTACCGCCTCCTCGTTGGTGCCGATACCAATCAGGTAGCGGCCGAACACCGTGCGCGTGAGCACCAGTTGCGCGATCACCATCACCGCCACGGCGATCAGGAACGCGGGAGAGATGCCGAACGCGATCGGGTTCGAGAGGAAGTCGAACGCATCGCCGATATAGGCCGTGCGCGAATTCGTCATCTGGTACGCGAGGCCGCGCGCGGCCTCCAGCACACCGAGCGAGACGATGAAAGACGGAATGCGCCAGCCCACCGTGACCGCGCCCGTGAGCGTGCCCGTGGCCGCCGCGGCGAGCAGCCCGAGCAGCGCGGAGGGAAATGCTCCCAAGCCCCACTTGAGCGCGGCCACGCTCACCACCGACGCCCCGAGCGCCAGCACCGAGCCCACCGAAAGGTCGATGCCCGCGATGATCAGCACGAACGTCATGCCCACCGACATGACGACGAGGTCGGGAATCTGGTTCGCGATCGTGCTGAAGGTGTCGTAAGTCAGGAAATGCGAGCTCAGCAGCGAGAACAACACGATCATCGCGACCAGCGCGAGCGCGAGGCCGAGATAATTCGAAAAGCCAAAGCGCGTGCCGGCGGGCCTGGCGCTCGCGGCCATCGATGCGGCGGCGTGCGCGGCGTTGCCCGGCGACGCGGGCTGCGCCGACTCTGCCGGCCGCTCTGGTTGTTCGCGCAACGGTCGATTCGTCATGAAGCGCTTCCTCCTCGCCCATCGGGCGGCGGCGATTGAACGCGATCCTCAGCTTGATCCGCGGGCACGGCTGTCTTCAGCTCGGGCAGATCGGCGGCATCGGCGAGCATCGCGTCTTCGGCGCGATAGCCCGCGAAGGCGGCGCCGAGCAATGCGTCCTGGGTCCACTCCCCGCGCGCGAAGATCGCCGTCATTTTTCCCGCCGACATCACGCCGATGCGGTCGCAGATCAGCATCAGCTCGCGCAGGTCGCTCGACACCACCACGAGCGCGCAGCCTTCGCGCGCGAGCGCGCCCATCAGCGCGTAGATGTCGAACTTCGCGCCTACGTCGATGCCGCGCGTGGGTTCGTCGAACAGCAGCACGCGCACGCCCTTCGCGGCCCGATCGGCGGTGATGCGCCGCGCAAGCCAGCGGCCGATCACGACCTTCTGCTGATTGCCGCCCGAGAGCTCGCCCACGCTCTGGCCGGGACCGGACGTGCGGATGCGCAAGGCATCGATTTGCGCGCCGGCGAGCGCGTTTTCGCGCGCGGGGTCCACCACGCCGTACCGAGCCACGGCGCCCACGTTGCCGAGCGACACGTTCGCGGCTACCGGTTGCGGCAGCAACAAGCCCTCGCCCTTGCGGTCCTCGGTGATGAGCGCAATGCCGTGGCGCACCGCGTCCACCGGCGAGTCGATGCGCACCGGCGCAGGCGGCTCACCCGGCGCGCTCGCGAGCGCCACCGTGCCGCGATCCTTCGCGTCGGCGCCGTAGATGAGGCGCATGAGTTCGGTGCGGCCCGCGCCGATCAGCCCCGACACGCCGAAGATTTCGCCCGCGCGCACCTCGAACGAGACGTCGCGCACGACGTTGGCCCGACCGATCCCGTCCACCTTGAGCAGCGGCGCGCCGATGCGCCGCTCGCCCAGCTCGATGCGCTCGCCCAGCTCCCGCCCCACCATCAGCGCGACGATGCGCTCGGGCGTGAGGTTGGCCATGGCGTCCACGCGCACGAGCCGGCCGTCGCGCAGCACCGCCACGCGCTGCGCGATGCGCTCGAGCTCCTCGAGCCGGTGCGAGATGTAGACGAGCGCCACGCCGCGCGCCCTCAGCCGGGCGATCTGCTCGAACAGCAGCTCGACCTCGCGGCCCGTGAGCATCGCGGTGGGTTCGTCGAGTATCAGCACGCGTAGCGGCGCGGCGCCTTGCGCCTCGTCGCCGATCAGGTTGCGCGCGATCTCCACCAGTTGCTGGTGGCCGATGCCGAGCTCGCCCACCGGCGTATCGGGGTCGATCGCCTCGAGCCCGACTTGCGCCATCGCCGCGCGGGCGTCTTCGCGCAAACGCGTGCGATCGATCCAGCCTGCCCAGCCGAGCGGCCCGAAGCTGCGCGGCAAGCGGTTCAGAAACAGGTTCTCGGCGACCGACAGCGTGGGCAGGAGGTTGAGCTCCTGCATCACCATGCGCACGCCGAGCGCTTCCGCTTGCGTACGGCTCGCCGGCGCGTAGGGCTGGCCCATGAGCGTCATGCTGCCGGCGCTGGGTGCCGTGAGCCCGCCCACGATCTTCGATAGCGTACTCTTGCCGGCACCGTTCTCGCCCGTGAGCGCAAGCACCTCCCCCGCGTGCAGCGCGAGGCTGACGTCGGCGAGCACCGGCTGCTCGTAGGTCTTGCCGGCGCCCGTCACCGTCAGCACCGCGCCTTCGGCGGATGCAGGCGGTTGGGCGTCGGGGGCAGTTGCTTCCATCACGATCCTGTTGTCGCGAGCCGCGCGGCCCGGATCCCGCAGGGGTAGCGCAGGTTCCGGAGCGCCCGGCCACCGCTCAGGCGGCGCGTTCGAGCGGCACGCCGCGGCGGCTCGCTCGCTTGTGCGGCCATCACGGTACAAATAACGGCGGCGCGGCAGGTTTCTTGAGCGCTTATTACACGAAAACGCGACACGAAAACGCGCCCCGAAAACCCCACACAAAAGCGCCACACGAGACGGCGGCGCGAACACACCACAAAAAGCCGGCACGCACGAGCGATGCAAACAAGCGCCCTGAAACGCCCACGACCTGCCCGGCCGCAAATCGCCGGCCAATCACCCGCCACACAAACCTCAATCAGCCGCCGGGCTGCGCCGTGAAGGACTCGCGCGATGCACGCACGCCATCGATTCGGCATGCATACTTTGCCGCTTTATTTCACGGAATCCTTCGTCACGAGCACGACCGGCGTCTCGACCACGCCCGAGAGCTCCGACTGCTTCTTGTGCGCCTTAAGCGCCTTGAGCGCCGTATCGATACCGAACACGGCCTGCTTCGCAGCGTACTGGTCGGCGGTCGCGAGCACGCGGCCGTCCTTGAGCATCGGCTTGATGGCGTCGATGTTGTCGTAGCCCACCACGTAGACCTTGCCCTGCTTGCCGGCCGCGCGCACTGCGGACACGGCGCCGATCGCCATGTTGTCGTTGCCGCACAAGAGCGCCTTCAGGTCCGGATATTCGTTGAGCATGGCCGAGGCGACCGCGTTGCCCTTGTCGATTTCCCATTCGCCCGACTGCACCGAGACGATCTTCGCCCCCACGGCCTGCATCGCGTCCTTGAAGCCCGCCGTGCGCTGCTGCGCGTTGGTGGTGGTCGAGACGCCTTCCACGATGCCCACCTGATCGCCCGCCTTGAGCTTCTTCGCGAGGTAGTCGCCGACGAGGCGCGCGCCTTTCTGGTTGTCGGGGCCGACGAACGGCACGTTCAGGTCCTTGGACTTGAGCACGTCGGGATCGAGCCGGTTGTCGATGTTCACGACGATGATGCCCGCATCCACGGCTTTCTTCACGACCGGCACGAGCGCCTTGGAATCGGCGGGCGCGAGCACGATGGCGTCCACCTTCGAGACGATCATCTGCTCGACGATCTGGATCTGCGCGGCCGTGTCGGTCTCGTTCTTGATGCCGTTGGTCACGAGGTCGAACTCGGACGCGTTGTGCTTCTGGTAGTCCTTCGCGCCGGTCTCCATGGTGAGGAAGAACTCGTTGGCGAGCGACTTCATGACGAGCGCGACTTTCGGCTTGTGGGCTGCCGCCGTCTGGGCGTGAGCGGCAAGCGGCATGGCGGCCGCGAACGTAACAGTGGCAAGTGCGGCTGCGGCGCCAAGAACGCGCCGGCGAATGCGGGAGTTCATCGTTTGTGTCTCCGGTTGTCTGGCCCGGACGGGCCGTATTTCTGGTTATGCGCAAACGTTTTGAGGCGTCCCATTCTCGGGGCGCGCAATCGGCGATGTCAATGACGCCGGCCGCCGCACTTCACGCTGCAGCGCAGCAGCCGGCACGAGCATCGAACTCAGAGCCACCCGCCCCGGCGAAACAGGATGAACAGCACGATGTCGATGATCGCCATCACGGCAAGGCAGACCTGGTAACCATACTTGAAATGCAGCTCGGGGATGTTCGCGAAGTTCATCCCGTAGATACCCGCAATCATGGTCGGCACGGCAAACAGCGCCGCGAACGAGCCGAGCCGCTTGGTCACCTCGTTTTCGGCGAGCGAAATCATGCCGAGATTCACCTGGATCGCCGTGACGATCATTTCGCGGCGCGCATCGACCAGGTTGGACACGCGCACGAGATGATCGTAGACATCGCGATAGTACGCCTGCATGCCGAGGCAGATCTGCGGAATGCGCCCGCCCACGAGTTTGCCCACGGCGTCGACGAGCGGCGTGATGTGGTGCTCGAGGATCACGAGGCGCCGCTTGAGCGAATAGAGATCCTCGATGATGGCGCGCGATTCGCTGAGCGTATGTTTCTCGAAGATGCGGTCCTCCAGATCCTCGATCTCGCCGGAGAGCTTCTCGAGCACGGGCGCGTAGCGGTCGACCACGCTGTCCATGAGCGCGTAGAGCACGAAGCCGGCGCCCTCCTTGAGCAGCTCCGGCTCGCGCTCGCAGCGCGCGCGCACGTCCTTGAAGCCCTGCTGCGCGCGATGACGCGCCGAAAGCACGAAGTTCGGGCCCGCGAACACGTTCACCTGGCCGGTGACGATTTCGCCATCGTCGTCGATCTCGATCGTATGGAACACCGCGAAGAGCGTGTCGCCGTATTCCTCGATCTTCGGCCGCTGGTTGCCGTTCATCACGTCTTCGATGGCGAGCGTGTGCAGGCCGAATTCCTCCTTCATCGCGGCCATCTCGCCCGCGTCGGGGTCCTTCAGCGCGATCCAGACGAAGCATTCGGGTTTCTGGAGGTAGTCGCTGATGGCCTCGATGCCGATATCGGCCAATTTCTTGCCGCTCTGGTACGCGGCGCAGTTGATGAGCATGTGTCGTGTTCGTCCCGGCGGCGCGGGTGGGGAAAATGGGCGCGCCGCCTGTCCTCAAGTTGATCGATTCGCCAAGTTTAGCGTTGCATCGACCTGTGAGGCGGAACGCCTACTGCGCGACCCGATGGATGGTGACGCGATGATCCTTGTCGAAGGTCACGCTCGCACGGTTCGTATAGCGCGGATCGACGAGAAAGTGCAGCTCGATGACCGGATCGAACTGCGTCGTCACGCCGATGCGGTGGACGCCGGGCTTCAGGTAGAACGTGACGTGCTCGCCATCCATCAGGTCGGTGACCTGCTCGCCGTCGATATAGACCGGGGCGTCGCGGAACTTGACGATGACATTGCTCGTGCGCTCGCGCCGCACGTCCACGGCGACGAGGCCCTCGCCCGGCTGCGTAAAGCCCGGCTTGACGATGCGCTCGGCCGGCACCGGCTTGAACGGCACGGGCGGCGCCCGCTCCTCGGCGCAACCGCCCAGCGCCAGGGCGGCGGCCGCCACGAGTGCGGCCGCCTGCGCGGCACGCTGCGAACCCAGGCTCACTCTGAACACGCGCGATGGCATGAGCGCTATCCCCTCGTCGGTTTTCGGTGCTTTCGTGGCGCGCGCCGCGCGTCGATGCTGGCCGCCGGCGACGTGCATAGTCCGTGTACGCCCATGATATACGCACGCGGCGTCCTGCCCGCGCGGGGCGCCGCACATTGCGCAACGCAAGGCTTCACGAGCCGCCGCGAGCGCGGGCGCAAGGCGGCGCGGCGCGTGGGTGGCGCGTGGGTGCGTATAGGCGGGGTATCGATGGTATAAGCTTCGGGATCGGGCTCAATCCCGCTCGGTCATCCCGTCACACGAGGAGAATGCAGGCGATGTGGTATTTCATGTGGATACCCGGCTTCGGCCTCCAGGGCCGCCTTTCGTGACGCGGCTGGTTTTCTTCTGCGGCCACGCCGGCACCGGCAAGACCTCGCTCGCCAAACGCCTGATCGGCCCGCTTTCCCGCGCAACCGGCGAGCCGTTCTGCCTGCTCGACAAGGACACGCTCTACGGGCGCACCGGCGCCGCGACGCTCGCCGCGCTCGGTCAGAATCCACACGACCGCGACAGTCCGCTCTTTCTCCGTCATCTGCGGGACCCCGAATATCAGGGCATGCTCGACACCGCGCGAGAGAATCTCGCGCTGGGCGTCAGCGTGATTGCGGTCGGGCCGCTTTCGGGGGAAGTGCGCGCGCGGCGTTTGCTCGATCGCGCGTGGCTCGGTGTGGCGGCGGATGTGGGGCTCGCCGCCGTCTGGGTGCGCACCGACGAAGAAACGGCGCGCCAGCGCATCGTGGCACGCGCCCACCCTGACGATGCCTACAAGCTCGCGCACTGGAAAACGTATCGCAAACGGCGCTTCGAGCCCGAGGGCGCGCAGCTCGACGACCTCATCGTGTTCGACACGAGCGCGCCCGAGCTGGCCGACTACGACACATTGCTGCATCGCATCGTGACGGCGTCCACGGTCTGATCGCAACCGCGGCGCCGGCCCTGCTCTATTGGCTTCTTAGGGCCGCTTCGAGCTTCTTCGTGCCCGATGCTTCAAGCGACATGCGCCGACGCAAGCGCCTCGAGCGTCGCGCCTTCGTACACCTGGCCAAAGCGGTTCGCGAGGAATTGCTCCAGCGACACCTGCTCCTGGCGCACGAAGCCCTTTTGCGGCAGCTTCTTCTCACGGAACAGATCGAGCACCGCGCACATGGCGCCTGCCGTGGTGATCTCGATCGCGCTCATCGGCACGCCGCAGACCGTCTTCGCGAAGATCTTGCGCGTGAAGACTTCCTGCACGAGCTGACCATTGCGCATGCCGGTCACGGTAATGAAGATCAGCACGACGTCCTGCTCGGTGGACGGAATCGCACGGCGCATGATCGACTTGAGCGTGTCGCGATCGCCCGAGAGGCGCAGGTCTTCGAGCAGGAACTGCATGAGCGCGCGGTGACCCGGATAGCGCACCGACTTGTAGTCGAGCGATTCGACGCGCCCGCCCAGCGTCTCGCACAGCGTGCCGAGACCGCCCGAGGTGTTGAACGCCTCGTACTCCACGCCGTCGAGCGAGAAGTGCTCGTGGCCTTCGAGCGGCTGCACCATCTGCGTACGGCCTTCGTGGATCGCCTCGCACGGCTGGCAGTACTCGTTGATGAGGCCGTCCACGCTCCAGGTAAGGTTGTACTTGAGCGCGTTGGTGGGAAACTGCGGCAGCGCGCCCACCCGCATCTTCACTTCGCGGATCTCGGTGAAGCGGCTCGCGAGCGCATGGGCAGCCAGGCCGATGAAGCCCGGCGCGAGCCCGCATTGCGGCATGAACGCGTGATCGGCGCCTTCGGCGAGCGCGCGGATCGCGTGCGTCGCGCGTACATCCTCGGTCAGGTCGAAGTAGTGAACGCCCGCGCCCTTCGCCGCCGATGCAACGTTCACGGCGAGGTAGTAAGGCAGTGCGTTGATGAGCACGTCGAAGCCTTCGAGCGCGCCGCGCAGTGCGGCCGCGTCGCCGGAATCGACACGCATGGTGGGAATGCCCTGCGCGGCGAGCTTTTCGAGCGCGTGGGCATCGCGGTCGAGCGCAGTGACTTCGTAGTCCCCGGTTTCGCGCAGCATGTGTGCAATGGTGTGGCCAATCAGGCCGGCGCCTGCAATCGCGACTTTCATTGTGTATCTCCTTAGGTTTTCTGTGGTTCGGGGCCATGCTGTACCCGGTGCACACAGTCTAGGGAGGTGCCACATCAGATCCTAGACGCAAAATGATGCGCTTTGTCGTCGAATTTCGTCATTTCGACGATGATTTTCGTCACAACGACGAAAAACCGTAAAAATGGTGTTAACGCCGGCGCCAAAGCCGGTGCGCCTGGCCCTTCAGCCCATCACCGTGCCGCGGTCGATCTTGCGTGCGAGCACGATCGACGTGGTCGTGCGCTCGACGCCCTGCATGCCGCCAATCTGGTCGAGCAGATCGTTCAGGCGATCGGGTGAATCCGCACGCAGCCAGGCCACATAGTCGTACTCGCCGCTCACCGCGCAGAGCAGTTGCACTTCGGGCATCTTGCTCAAGCGTCTTTGCACGTCGGGGCCATTGCGCGGCGCGATGATGAGCCCGACCCACGCCTGCAAGCTCGCGTCGAGCACGTCCTGGCCCAGACGCACGCCGTAGCCCGCGATGACCTGCGAGCGCTCGAGCCGCGCGATGCGCGCGAGCACCGTGGTACGCGCAACGCCGAGCTGGCGCGCGAGATTCGCCACGCTCTCGCGGGCGTTTTCCTGCAGCAGCGCAACGAGGCTGCGGTCGAGGTCGTCGAGTTGGTCGAGGCGCGGCGGTCTCATCGTGGGGCAAGCTCCCGAAGTATCGAAGGGGTGAATGCGAGGGGTGAATATCGCGCCATTATCGCGCGCGGCGCGCCGACGGCGAACCCGCGAGCGCACGCGCACACGCCATGCATGCTGCGTATTTCCGCTTATTTCCGTGCGTTTCGTTTGTAAGCAGTTGTCGCACGGCAGCCGCATTTGCGCGATAACGTGGTACTAATACCGCCTGCAACCCGCTTGCATTCGATTGGGTTCCGCGCCTACTCGCTACGTAACCTCTACGAATTGAAGATTCAAGGAGCAATAATGAAGAAAGCTTTCGTCATCCTTGCCGCATCGCTCTCGATGAGCGGCGCCTTTGCACAGACCGCCGCGTCGTCCGCCACGGCCGCGCCTGCGGCTGCCGCAGCGGCATCGAAGGTCGAAGCGCGCGCCGCGCAGCACCAGCAGCGCGTGGAAGAACGCATCACCTACCTGCATTCGGCGCTGAAGATCACGGCCGACCAGGAGCCGCAATGGAAGACGTTCGCCGACGTCATGCGCAGCAACGGCTCGACCATGGCGGGCCTCTACAAGCAGCGCATGGAAGGCGAAGCGCAGCGTAACGCGCTCGACGACATGAAGCAGTACGCGCAGATCGCGCAGACGCACGCCGACGACATGCAAAAGCTCGTCACGGCCTTCGAGCCGCTCTACAACAGCTTCTCGCCTGAGCAGAAGAAGCTGGCCGACACCACCTTCCGCCATGGCCAGCACGAAGGCCACAAGGGCGAGGCGCATGCGAAGCGCAAGGGCAAGCCCCATGCGAAGGCGCCGGCCGCAGAAGCGGCAAGCGGTGCCGAAGCGGCCAGCACGCCGGCCGCACAGTAAGCGCGCGCACAGCGCAGACAGCGTTCGAGCAGCGCGCGAGCGGGCCGGGTAATCGGCCAGTTCGCGCGCTGCGCCGTTTTGGGATCCACTGTGGGCCCGCCGAGTCCACATCTGGATATCGCCCTGAGATCCGACCAGGTCCATTCTCGCGCCTGATTCGTGGTACGCTCGCGAACCTCACGACGGCCGGGCGAAAACACGCCCGGCCGTCGCGCATCATCCAGCCTGTATTTCTGGCTACATCCCGTATCGACGCCGCATGAAGCGGGCGCTGCGCGCACTTCATCGGCGACACTCCATCGGAACAGGTCCGCTGCCGCCACCATGATCGAACTGACCCAACTCGACCTCGCCGCCGATCCCGCCGCGCAACGCGTGGTCAAGGACGAAACCGTCACCGTCGAATTCGCCGCGGAGCGCGGCGAGCTGATGAGCCTCGAAGGCCTGAACCGCTACGCGCCGGGAGACGCGATCATCACCGGTGCGACGGGCGAGCGCTGGGTGGTCTCGCGCGAGCGCTTCGACCCGAAGTACCGGCCAGCCGATGCCGCGCTCGCACACGGTACGTCCGGCGCCTATCGCAACCTGCCGACGGTAGTGCTGGCAAAGCGCATGGACGAGCCGTTCACGATCGTGCGCTCGGCAGGCGGCGACCGCCTCACCGGCGCGGCCGGCGACTGGGTCATGCAATACGCGCCCGGCGACTACGGCGTGGTGAAAGCCGAGCGTTTCGCGAAGGTGTACCGGCTCGCCGATTGAGTGGTGCGCTTTCGCACGCTCGCACGCGCCGCGCCGCGCCTCGCGCCTCAGGCGAATTCCTCGTCGAGATCGAGCGTGACGTTGCGGGGCGTCTCCTCGCCCTTCGCGTGCTGTTCTTCGAGCGAGCCGATCGTGGCTTCCACATACGCGCGCAGCACCGCGAAGCTGCGCCCACGCAGGCGCGGCGGCAGCGCCCGATAGCGCGCCAGCGCCGCCGGTGCGATAGCGACCGCGAGCGTCATGCGGCGCGCGGCTGAGCCCATGCGCATCGCCACCCAATGCACGACGAGGAGCGGCGCGCCGTTTTCGGCAGGCTGCTCGCTAAAACGCGTCTGCTCGGGGAACAGATCGGCGATCACGCGCGCGAGTTCGTTGAAATCGGCGCTCGCGCATTCAAACAGATAATCTTCCATCGCTGGCAAAAAGGAATTGAGAAAACGTTGCAGCCGCAACGTAACAACGTAAGGCTGAGTACAGCGTCAGGCCTGGCGCGCCGCGCGCCTGCCGGGCGCACACGTTCTGAAAAGCACGCCGGCCACCGCGACCGCCACGACCGCGTAGAGCGCATCCACGGCGACGAGCGGCACGAGCCGCGCCTGGAACATTGCGGCGGGCACGTCGATCACCGCGTGCAGCACGATCGCGATCGGCAGAATCGACTTGCGCCCTGCCCGCACGCCGCGCCACATCAGCACTGAAAGGCCGATCTGGAACACGAGCGCGGCCGTGCGCTCGAGCGCGAACACACCCGCCACCGCCGGCGAGAGCGTGCCGAGGATCAGATGCACGCGCAGCACGGCATCCATCGTGAGATTGCTCAGATGCTCGTCGAGCGCGCCACGGTTCGCGAGCACCGCGAAGACGATCCACTGCAACTGCACGAGCACGCCGACGAGCCACGCTTCCGCGCCGCCGTGGCCGATGCCGTAGGCGAGCCCCGTGCTGTCCGCCGACGCGTTCGGCCGACCGGGCGCGCGCCGCGCGAGCAGGCGCATCGCGATGTAGCGCCCCACTTCTTCGCACACGCCTGCCGCGAGCGCGCCGTACAGCACGAACGCGAGCGGACTGGCGAGCAGTTGCGCCGTGACGGGATTCCCGTGCAGCACGTAGCCATTGAGCGCGCGCTCGATCACCGTCGCGAACAGGGCGAAGACGGCCACGCCCGTGACGGTAGCCCGCCAGTCGAACGCGAACGGAGCGCGCAGCCGGCGATAGAGCGAGATGGGCAAGACAGCAACGAAGAGCGTCGCGAGCGAGAGGCAGACCAGCGTGACCGGTTCGACGTGCATGGGTGTCCTTGTGACGTCCGGCGCGCGAGGCGCGCGCCGCAGCCCGAATCATCGCAGATATCGGGGCGCTCGCGCAGCCCCGGCGGCGCGGCGCTATCCGGTCCACGCCGGCGGTACGGACGCGGCGCCGGGACCGGCCGGTCCGTCGTACACGATGAACCTCCCGGCCCGGAAAGATCGGACGAGGCGCCGCTAGCCGAGCGTCGAGGCCCGCACGACCAGCTCGCCCGGAAACGCCGCGGCGCGCGTGGCCAGCGCCGCGCCCTCGATGCGCTCGTGCAGGAACTCCACGGCCCGGTAGCCGATCTCGCGCGTGGGCTGGCGGATCGTGGTGATGCCGGCCAGCTCGGCCCATTCGGGATCGTCGATGGCGATCAGCGCCGCTTGCCGCTGCCATTGCGCGCCGAACTTCGCCTTCAGATGCAGGGCGAGCCGCAAGGCGACCGGCGCATTCGCCGCGAACAGCGCGCAGCGTGCGCCGCGCCGCGCGGCGTCGGCGATGTGCGCATCGAGCGCGGCAAGCGCTGCGTCGACACACGCGTTCTCGTGCAGGTCGAGCACGTGCGTGGTCGCGCGAACGTCCCGCGCGCCATGCGTGGCCATCCGGGCCGACGCACCCGCCGCCCCGCCGATGGACGCCCGAAAAGCCGCTTCGCGCTCGCGTCGCGAGCTCACATGCTCGAACGGCTGCACGACGAACACGAGGTCGTCGTAGCCGCGCTCCTGCAGATGCTGCACGCCCAGGCGCACGGCTGCCGCGTTGTCGAGTCCGACCATGTCGGCGTCGAGCCCGTCCACGGTGCGGTCCACCAGCACGGCGGGAATGCCGCCGCTGCCCATCGGCTTGAGCATCGACTCGGGCACGCCGAGCGCATTGACGATCACGCCTTCCACGCGATACGTGGTGAGCAGTTGCAGATAGCGCCGCTCCATGTCGATTTCGTTCGCCGCGTGGCAAATGAGCGGCATGTAGCCGAGCGCGTGGCACGCGGCTTCCACGCCTTGCAGCACTTCGACGGAGTACGGGTTCGCGAGGTCCGCGAGCAACAGCCCGAGCAGCCGGTTGCGCCCGCGCTTGAGCCCGCGCGCCATCTGATTGGGCCGATAGTCGAGCCGCTCGATGGCTGCCTCGATGCGCGCGCGCAGGTCCGGCGAGAGCACCGAGAGCTCGCCGTTCAGATAGCGCGAGATGCTGGTCTTGCCGGTGCCCGCCTCGCGGGCGACATCGCTGATGGTCGCGCGGCGCGGCGGAGCGAGCGCGGCGACATCCTCCCCTTTGCCGGCCGGGTCCGGAGATTTGCGGGCGTCGCCCGTGCTCATCGCGCAAGCACCTCACGATTGACGATGTTGTTTGCGAGCGTGCCGCAGAGCGCCGCCACGAGGTTCTCGGCGGCGCAGCGCGCCATCGCGTGACGCGTCTCGTGCGTGGCCGAGCCGATGTGAGGCAGCGCCACGACGTTCGGCATGCGCAAGAGCGGCGAAGCCGGATCGATCGGCTCCTGCTCGAACACGTCGAGGCCCGCGCCGTGGATCGTGCCCGCTTCGAGCGCGGCGATCAGCGCCTTTTCGTCGACGGTCGCGCCACGCGAGGCGTTGATGAGAATCGCGCTCTTCTTCATCTTGCGCAGCTCTGCGGCGCCGATCATGTGACGCGTGGCGTCGGTGAGGGGCACCTGCAGGCACACGAAATCGGCGGTCGCGAGCAGTTCGTCGAGCTCGACATGACGCGCGCCGTACTCGCGCTCGGCCACCTCGTTCGCGCTGCGGTTCGTGTAGAGCACCTTCATGTTGAAGCCGAGCGCCGCGCGCCGCGCGACCGCGCCGCCAATGCGCCCGAGCCCGACGATGCCGAGCGTCTTGCCCTGCACGTCCACGCCGAACTGCGCGGGGCCGATGCTCGCCTTCCAGTGGCCCGCCTTCACCCAGCCGGCCAGCTCCACCACGCGGCGCGCGCTCGCGAGGATCAGCGAAAAGACCGTGTCGGCGGTGGATTCGGTCAGCACGTCGGGCGTGTGCGCGAGCACGATGCCGCGCTTCGTGAGATCGGGCACGTCGAACTGGTCGTAACCCACCGAAATGGTCGAGAGCGCCTTGATGCGCGAGCCGTCGAGCATCGCCGGCGCGATCTTGACGCTGGCGCCGATCGCGCCGGCGGCGTCCTTGAGCGCGGCGGTGAACGCTGCGGTGTCGCTCCCATCGACGAACGTCACATCGAGATGCTCGCGCAGGTACTCGGTCACATCCGCGGGCAAGGTCTTGTAGGCAACGATTTTCTGCTTCATGAGTCCGCTATATCCGTCTGTTTCAGTCAGTTACGTTCCCGGAGCCGCTTCTCGCGCATCACTTCCCGTGAACCGGCGCGGCGTAGGCATGGGCGTCGTCTCGGTGCGGCTTCACCGCGAGCGTGAGGATCACCGAGGCCACCAGTGCCGCGCTCATGAACGCGTAGGACGCCGAAGGCGAGCCGGTCGCGCCGTTCAGGTAGCCGACCACGTAGGAGCCGACGAACGAGCCGAGCGCGCCCATGCTGTTGATGAGCGCCATCGCGCCGCCCGCGACGTTCTTCGGCAGCAGCTCCGGCACGATCGCGAAGAACGGGCCATACGGCGCGTACATCGCCGCGCCCGCCACGACCAGCAGCGCGTACGAGGTCCAGAAATGCATCGTGCCGAGCGCATACGAACCCGCGAATGCGAGCGCGCCGATCAGCAGGAACGGCCACACGAACGCACGGCGGTTGTTGAGCTTGTCCGAGGCCCACGAGGCGGCGAGCATCGCAATGGTAGCAGCGAGATACGGCAGCGCCGAGAGCCAGCCCGTTTCGACCATGCCGAGCGCCGAGCCGTTCTTCACGATCGACGGCAGCCACAGCACGAAGCCGTACACGCCGATGCTCCAGCAGAAGTACTGCGCGGAAAGCAGCATCACGGCGGGCGTGCGGAACGCTTCGGCGTAGTTCTTCACCGGCTTGATGGCGGCCTGCTCGGCGCGCATCGCCGCGTCGAGCGCGCGCTTCTCGTCGTTCGAGAGCCAGCTCACCTGGGCCGGCTTGTCGCGCACGAGCAGCCACCAGCACACGGCCCACACCACAGCGGGCACGCCTTCGGCGATGAACATGTGACGCCAGCCGAAAGCATGCACGAGATAACCCGACACGACCGACATCCACAGCACCGTGACCGGATTGCCGAGGATCAGGAAGGTGTTGGCGCGCGAGCGCTCGCGCTTCGTGAACCAGTTGCTGATGTAGATGAGCATCGCGGGCATCACGGCCGCTTCGACGACGCCGAGCACGAAGCGGATCGCCATCAGCGAGGGAATGTTCGTGACGACACCCGTGAGCGCCGCGCATCCGCCCCACAGCACGAGGCTCACGAACACGAGCTTGCGCACGCTGCGGCGTTCGGCATAGACCGCGCCCGGCAACTGGAAGAAGAAATAGCCGAGGAAGAACAGCGCACCGATCAGCGACGAAAGCCCCGGGCCGATGCCCAGATCGCGATTGATGCCGGCCGCCGACGCGAAGCCGTAGTTGGCGCGATCGAGGTAGGCCAGGCTGTACGTGATGAACACGATCGGCATGATTGCCCACCAGCGGCGCGGTGCGAGCGAGGTTGATGTCATCGATGTCTCCAGTCTCATGTCGCCCTGCCCGGTTCGAGGCAAGGCTGTTGGAATGCGCGGGCGGTGCGGCGAGCGGCGCCCCGTTCTCCGCTTATGCGGCGGCGCGCGTTTTTGCTGCGTCCTGTGCTTCGAGCGCAGCGAGCTGCGCGCGCGTGGGCAGCCCCTCGGAATCTCCGATCACCTGCACGGCGAGCGCGCCGATGCGATTGCCGCGCGCCACGGCGTCGTGCAGCGTGCGCCCTTCGAGCAGCGCGCTCACCACACCCACCGCGAAGCCGTCGCCGGCGCCCACCGTATCCACCACGTTCGCCACCGGCTGCGCCCTCACGTGGCCGCACTCGCCGTGTTTCGTCGCGAAGTACGCGCCCTCTGCGCCAAGCTTGACGATCACGCCGCGCGCGCCGCGCTCGAGGTAGAAGCGCGCGATCGTTGCGGGATCGTCGGAGCCCGTGAGAATGCGGCCCTCGTTCACGCCGGGCAGCACCCAGTCGGCGAAGCTTGCGAGTTCGTTGAGTGTCTGAACCATCTCGGCTTCGGAGCCCCATAGTGTCGGGCGCAGATTCGGATCGAACGTGATCGTGCGCCCCGCCGCGCGCATCTCGCGGGCGAGCATGAAAGCGAGCTCGCGCGAAGTGGCCGAGATCGCGGGCGCCACGCCGCTCAGATGCAGGTGCCGGGCGCCGAGCACGTAGTCGCGCTCGAAGTCGTCGGCCGACAGATGGCTCGCTGCCGAGCCGCGGCGGAAGTATTCGACGGTGGGGTCGCTGCCGTCGTCGTTCCTCGACTTGAGCTGGAAGCCCGTGGAATAGCGCGCATCGGTTTGCACGCACTGCGCGTCGATGCCCTCGAGCGCCAGCACCCCGCGCACGAACTGGCCGAACGAATCGGCGCCCACGCGGCTCATCCAGCCCACCTTGAAGCCAAGGCGCGCGAGGCCCGTCGCCACGTTGAGCTCGGCGCCGGCGGCGCGCTTCGTGAAGTGCGCGACGTCGGAGAGCGGGCCGGTATCGCTGGCGACGAACATCGCCATGGCCTCGCCGTAGGTGATGACATCGAGTGAGTGCGTCATGACGTGCATTCCTGAAAAATCGTATTCGGGCGCCGGGTGCGCCGGCGTCTCTCGCAAGTCCGCCAAGGCGCGTTCGAGCGGTTAGCGTCCTGTCACGGTGCGGACCTGAAGCCCGTCACGCCGTGCCGAGCCAGGCCACGTAGCGCGCGGCGTCCTCGGCCACGCATGTCTCGTCGAACGGAAATTCGATGCCGCGCGGCACGCCCGCCGGCAGACGCGCGAGCGCGGCACGGCACAACGCATCGTCGACGACGGGCGCGCAGGCGAAACGGCGCGCACCCGCGCCATCCACTGCCTTGCAGTGGATGTACTCGACGTACGGCGCAAGCGCGACGGCGGCCAGCAGCGGCGCTTCGCCGGTCCAGTGCCAGTTGCCGATATCGAAAGTCATGCCGATCAGCTTGTCCTGCCCGGCGGCGCGCAACGCGCGAAAGAGGCCGATGAACTGCGCGAGCTTGCCGCCCTGCTCGAGCTGGCCATTTTCGACGACGACACGCGGTGTCGGTGTGTACGGCGCCTCATGGGCCTGCGCGCCCGCCACGTCCAGTTCTTCGAGCACCGCCGCGAGCCGTGCGACCTGCGCGTCGCCGACGAAGCCGCCCAGTTGCAGCTTCACGAAGCGTGCGCCGAGCGCGCGCCCGCAGGTGATGGCGGCACGCAGCGCGGCTTCGTCGAGCGCGCCATCTTCGCCATACAGCGTGTCGGGCGTCGACCACACGGGCCACAGGCCCTCGCGTGCAAGCGCTGCGCCGAGCGCGCGCAGCGCGTCGGGTCGCGCATCGGCTTCGTCCATCAGCTCGCGCCGCACCTCGAATGCGCAGGCGCCTGCCTCTTTCGTCGCGCCGAACCACGCAGCATGCCCATCACGCCGGATCGCTCCGGCGCCGAATGCGCTTGCCACTATTGCTACTTCCGCCATCGTCTTCTTCCTGTTGCCTGTCCTGTTCCTGCGCCGCTGGATCCTTGGAACGGCTTATTTGGAACCGGTTCCAAACCGATGCTTAAAAAAAGCGCCTGCGCGCTCCGGTTGATGGGCGGATAGTGCGCCGAGGCGGTGCGTGACGCCATTATGGAAATCCCCTAACTCGCGGCGACAATCGAAGCCTCACGGCGGAAACCTCGTGCCGCTTGTGCCGCCATCGAGTCCCCCGCCCGCCCCTGCGTCGGGCGCATCGAGCAGGCACAGCTCGAGAAAGCGCTGAGCGACGCGCGAAGCCGCGCCCGCGTGCGGCACGATGATCGAAAAACGCCGCGCCAGCGGCTCCGGGCGGATGCGGACCTGCTGGAGGGCATCGTCCTCATGGCGCATCGACATGGCCGAGACGAAGCCGATGCCCATGCCGGCCCGCACCGCTTCCTTGACGCCCTCCACGCCGGCGATCTCCATCGCGACGCGCATCGGCACGGCGGCGCGCGCGAACGCGCGCTCCACCACCTGGCGCACGCCCGAGCCGTCCTCGCGCAGCACCAGCGGCAGTCCCGCGAAGGCGCTCAGCTCGCGGCGCAGCGGTGTCGCAGCGCCGCGTTCGCGCGCGGCCTCCGTGCTCCCACCGTCACCCGCCGCTCCGGCGGCAAGCGCATGACCGCGCGGCGCAATCGCCACGATTTCGTCTTCGTGCCACGGGTGCACAGCGCAATCGGCGGGCAATTGCTCGCCCACCGGCCCTTCGACCAGCGCGATATCGAGATCGCCGAGCATGGCGACCACATCGGTCGTGTTGCCGCTCGCCGTTTCGAGCTTCACCTCCGGATAGCGCCGATGGAACGCCGCCACGAGGTACGGCAGCCGGTAGCTCGCGGGCGTCGTGCTCGCGCCGATGCGCAGCGTGCCGCGCTCGAGCCCGCGCAGCGCGTCGCGAAACGTGAGCGCGTCGCGCCACGTGTCGCGCAGACGCGCCGCGTAGGCTGCAAGCTGCTCGCCGGTGGGCGTGAGACGCACGCCGCGCCCGTCGCGCAGATAGAGCGGCTCGCCGAATTCCTCCTGCAACAGCCGCAACTGCCCCGACACCGCGGGCTGCGACAAATGCAGCGCGAGCGCCGCACGGCTGATGTTCAGGTGCTCTGCAACAGCGGCGAAAGTTATCAGTTGTTCCGGGGTCATCGCATCAAACTATCGTGTTGACCTATATTTTACGTCGCAAATGACGATTTTTCATATCCTTATATCTAATTTAGGATTAGCGCATTCGTCAGTCAGACAGATTTGTTGCCAAAACCCATGTCCACACCGTCGACTTCTCTTGCCTCCTCGCCGTCCGGCTCCCGCGGCCAGCTCTATGGCCAATTGAACGGCGTGTTGTTTGTCGCGCTCTTCGCCGCCGCCGTGACGCGCATCGCCGCCTTGCCCGCCATCGCAGGGCTCGGCTTGAGCCCGCTGATCGTCGGCATCGTCGCCGGGGCGTTCTACGGCAACGCGCTGCGTCACGGCATGCCCGAAAGCTGGGCCGCCGGTGTCAACTTCTCGGCGCGCAAGCTGTTGCGCATCGCCGTGGCGTTCTTCGGGCTGCGCGTGAGCCTCCAGGAGATTGCCCAGGTGGGCGTGCCCGGTCTCGTCGAGTCGGTGGTGATCGTCGTGAGCACGCTCGTGATCGGCACCTGGGCCGGCATGAAGCTGATGAAGCTCGATCGCGACACGGCCATTCTCACCGCCGCCGGCAGCGCGATTTGCGGCGCCGCCGCCGTGCTCGCCTTCGAATCCACGCTGCAATCGAAGCCGCACAAGAGCGCCATGGCGGTGGGCAGCGTGGTGCTGTTCGGCACGCTTTCGATGTTCCTCTACCCGTTGCTGTATCGCGCCGGCTGGCTGCATCTCGACACGGTGGGCGCCGGGCTTTTCTTCGGCGGCACCATCCACGAGGTCGCACAGGTCGTGGGCGCGGCGAGCAACGTGAGCCCCGAAGCCACGCATATCGCCACCATCGTCAAGATGACGCGCGTGATGCTGCTCGTGCCGGTGCTGCTCGTGCTCGGTGTGTGGCTCAACCGTTCGGCGCGCGGCGCCACCCAAGGCCAGCAAGGCGCACGCAAGCTCGCCGTGCCCTGGTTCGCGCTCGGTTTTCTCGCGCTCGTCGTGGTGAACTCGCTGCACGTGCTGCCGGATTCGGCCACCCAGACGCTCAACATGCTCGACACCTTCGCGCTCACCATGGCGATGACGGCGCTCGGCATCGAGACGCGCGTCTCGCAGATCCGCCAGGCCGGCCCGCGTGCGCTGACTACCGGCTTCATCGTCTACGTCTGGCTGATTGGCGGTGGCCTCGCCATCACCTGGACCGTGGAACGGCTGTTCGGATGACGCGGCGCCGCTTGGCTTCGCCCCCTTTGAGAGACTGCGCACCGGCCCTGCCGGTCGCTTGCCCCGCCTCCGGCGGGGCTTTTTGCGTTTTTCGCGCCATACTGTCGTCCCATGCCGCCCGTCTCGCGGGCGGCCGTCGTGGCAATCCTGAAATGGAGACGACCGATGGCATACGAACTGCATTACTGGGACGGCCTGCAAGGCCGGGGCGAATTCGTGCGGCTCGCGCTGGAGGAAGCGTGCGCGCCCTATGTGGACGTGGCGCGCGGCGCGAAAGAGGACGGTCAGGGCATGGGCGCGATGATGGCCGAGCTGGAGAGCGATGGCCCGTATCCGCCCTTTGCGCCGCCATTCCTCAAGGACGGCGACCTGATCGTGCCGCACGTCGCGAACATCCTGTTCTATCTCGGCGTGAAGCTGAAGCTCGCGCCGCGCGACGAGGCGCTGCGCATCGTCGCGAACGGCCTGCAGCTTACGATCGCCGATCTCGTGACCGAAGTGCACGACACGCATCACCCGATCGCGAGCGGCCTCTACTACGAGGACCAGAAGGACGAGGCGAAGGCCCGCGCGAAGGACTTCATTTCGCATCGCATCCCGAAATTCATGGGTTACTTCGAGCGCGTGCTCGCACAAAACCCGGATGGGCCAAAGCACATGGTCGGCAAGACGCTCACCTATGTGGACCTGTCGATGTTTCAGATCGTGGCAGGGCTGCGGTATGCCTTCCCGAAAGCGACAAAGCATCTCGGCGACCATTACCCGCACGTGATCGCACTGCACGACGCCGTGGCCGCTCGCCCGCACATCGCGGCGTATCTCGCCTCGGAGCGGCGGCTGCCGTTCAACGAGACCGGCATCTTCCGCCACTATCCGGAACTCGACCGCGCCGCGCGCTGAATGCGCGGCATTCCCTAACCAGAACCAGAAAAACTGCCCACCCGCCGTGCTGTCATTCCTGCTGAAACTGCGCACCCGCGCCCGCGATCTCTTTCGCCTCTCCGACGCCCACACCATGCTGGTCTGGTCGGTCATCGTGGGCATAGCCGGCGCGTTCGCGACCGTGCTCTTTCGCGAGGGTATCGCCCATCTGCAGATCCTCTTCACGGGCAGCGAGGGCAGCTTCGTGGCAATGGCGCGCCGGCTGCCCTGGCACACCCGCATCTGGCTGCCGGCCGCGGGTGGCTTCGTGGCGGGCTGCTGCCTGCTGATCGCGAGGCGCAGCAGCACGCCCGGCAACGGCGGCAAGCCGATGCACACCGACTACGTGGAAGCCGTGGCGATCGGCGACGGCGTGATGCCCGTCGGCAAGAGCATCTGGCGCAGCGTCTCCTCGCTCTTCACCATTGCAAGCGGCGGCTCGATCGGCCGCGAAGGCTCGATGGTGCAGCTCGCCGCCCTCGCCGCCTCGCTGATCGGCCGCTGGGTCCACTTCGATCCGCAGCGCCTGCGTCTGCTCGTGGCGTGCGGCGCGGCGGCCGGTATTACCTCGGCCTATAACGCGCCCATCGCGGGCGCCTTTTTCGTGACCGAGATCGTGCTCGGCGCGATCGTGATGGAGAGCTTCGGGCCCATCGTCGTTTCCTCGGTGGTGGCGAACATCACGATGCGCGAATTCGCCGGCTACAAGCCGCCGTACGAGATGCCGGTGTTTCCGCCCGTCACGGGCGTCGAGGTGCTGCTGTTCGTGGCGCTCGGCCTCTTGTGCGGGGCGCTCGCGCCGCGCTTTCTCTCGCTGCTCGACGTGGCAAAGGCCGGCTTCGGGCGCCTGAAGCTGCCGCTGCCCGGGAGACTCGCGTTGGGCGGTCTCGCCTGCGGCGTGATCTCGATCTGGGTGCCCGAGGTTTGGGGCAACGGCTACAGCGTGGTGAACTCGCTCCTGCATTCGCCGTGGACGTGGACCGCGCTCGCCACGGTGCTCGTGCTCAAGCTCGTGGCGACCGCCGCGACGGTGGGCTCGGGCGCCGTGGGCGGCGTCTTCACGCCGACGCTCTTCATGGGCGCCGTGATCGGCTGCCTGTTCGGCCAGGGCATGCACGCGCTCTGGCCGCACGCCTCCGCGCCATATGCGTATGCGATGGTCGGCATGGGCGCGTTCCTTGCAGGCGCGACCCAGGCGCCGCTCATGGCGATCCTGATGATCTTCGAAATGACGCTCAGCTACCAGGTGGTGCTGCCGCTGATGGTCTCGTGCGTGGTCGCGTATTTCGTCGCGCGCGCGACCGGCAAGAAGTCGATGTACGAGATCACGCTGCACCGCAACCGCGAGGAGGCCGAACGTCTGCGCCTGCGCGCCACGCAGATGCGCGAGCTGATCCGCCCCGCCGACACCGTGGTGCGCGCCGACGCCACCGTGCAGGAGATGACGCGCGTGTTCCTCGAATATCCGGTGAAGTATCTCTACGTGACCGACGATAACAGCCGCTTCCTGGGCGCGGTCGCGCTCGCCGACATCACGAGCGATCTGCTGCAAAAGCGCGATACCTCGAGCAAGCACGCGTGCGACTACATCAAGCCTTCGTTCGACGTGCTCACGCCCGACATGCCGCTCGCGGTGGCGTTGCAGCACTTCATGTCGTTCCAGGGCGAGCGCCTGCCCGTGATCGAAAGCGCGCAGCATCCCACGCTCGCGGGCGTGGTCTACAAGACGTCGCTGCTCGACGCGTACCAGCGCATGACGCCGGAGCGCTGACGCGCGCCTGCCTCGAAATGCGCGCGCTGCATCGCGCGTGGCAAAGCGCGGCGGAGTTTCTACAATGGAAACCCGTACTGCCGCATTTGCCACGCGGGCTTTGCGCCATCATGAGCGAACCTTCTCTCGACGCCGTGCGCCGCGATCACGCGGGCTGGATCTTCGTGCATCTCGAGGGCAAACCGTACGATCGCGGCGAGCAGCATGGCAAGCTGCTCGCCAACGAGATCCGCAGCGCCATCCGGACTGCGCGCTACCTCGCGAAGTGGGACACGGGCGAAGAGTTCGACACCTTCGTCCATGCGGCGATCGCGCAATTCATGCCGCGCCTCGACACCGAATTCGCCGACGAAATCCAGGGCATCGCCGACGGCGCCCAACTGCCGTTCGCCGAGGTGCTCGCATGGAACGGCTACATGGATCTGCTGCAAAGCTGGTGGCCGACCCACGCCGCAACGCAGTCGCCGCACCAGGCCGTGCGCCTGTGGCGCGGACGGCGCGGTCATCACTGCAGCGCCTTCATCGCGACCGGCAGCGCCACGCTCGACGGCCGCATCGTCATGGCGCACAACTCGTGGGACCGCTACGCGGCCGGCGACGCCTTCAACGTGGTCTTCGACATCGTGCCCCGCTCGGGGCACCGCATTCTCATGCAAGGGCTGCCGGGCTGCATCTCGAGCCTCACCGACTTCTGGATCAACGCGGCCGGCCTGATGGTCACCGAAACGACGATTTCGAATTTCGTCGGCTATCGCGCGGGCGGCGCCCCCGAGTTCTACCGCTCGCGGCGCGCGACGCAATATGCGTCGAGCATCGGCGAATGGTGTGAGATGTTCGCGCTCGAGAACAACGGCGGCTACGCGAACAGCTGGCTGCTCGGCGACGTGAAGACGGGCGAGATCGCGCGCTACGAACTGGGGCTGCAGCACACGGGCTTCGAGAGCACGAAGGACGGCTTTCTCAGCGGCTTCAACGCCGCGAGCGACCTCAAGATCCGCAACCAGGAATGCGTGGGCGAAGGCGACGACTACACCGACGTGCGCCGCAACGGCGCACGCCGTCTGCGCTTCATGCAGCTCGCGCAATTGCATCACGGCAAGATCGACGTCGAGCTCGCGAAAACCATCATCGCCGATCATCACGACGTCTATCTCGAACGCGACGACAACCCATGCTCGCGCACCATCTGCGGCCATCTCGAGCTCGACGACGCGCGCTTCGCCGGCCCCGATCACGGGCCTTTCAATCCGTGGGGCGCGAACGACGGCAAGGTCGCGGACAGCGCGATGGCGCGCGACCTCGCGTTCTGGGCGCGCTGGGGCCATCCCTGCGGGCGGCCCTTCGACGCCCAGGCGTTCATGGAGCGCCACCCGCAATGGAACTGGCTGAACGGCTATATGCGCGACCGTCCGTCGTGGCCGTGGACGCGCTTCGACGCACTGCGCTAGCCGGCCTTATGGCCCTTGCCGAGCCGACCGAGGAAAAAAGCACGTACGTTCGAGACGCGCTGGCATATTTGCTGCCATTATGGAACCACCGCTTGCGCGTGCGCGCCGGCGGGCAGCGTCCGCCGCCCATCGTCCCATCGCACGCACCGCGGCGTGCCGCGTCGCTCCCGGGTCCGCCGTGAGGCTCTGCCCCCGAACCGTGGCCGCCGTGCCGCTCCGATCAGCCGGATCGTAGCGGCACGGCACTTGCTGCGACCTTTGGGCCGCATGAGGAAAGGAGGTCGAGCGATGAAAACCTCGACACTGATGACCACCGTGCTGTTGTCCGCCTCGTGCTTTGCCGCACCTGTGCGCACCCAGGACGCCCAGGTCGACCGCGCGAGCGCCCCTGTCCCTGCACCGTCCGTGCGCTCGCCGATGGACGACGCACCCGTGGCGCCGCCTGCGCCCAATGTCCCGGTCACCGCAACGGGCAACCAGCATTGGGAATATCTGACCCTGCCGAAATCGCACCGCCTGGACCAGGCGCTGGTACCCGTACTGCATCAGCAAACCTAGACGCCACGCGCGCGCTGCGCCGCCCGACACGCGGCCGACGCGTGCGCCGTGGTTCTGCTGTGATGGCAGTCGTGCACGCGCGTCGCGACGTCGGCGGCAACGCTGTTCGTGCGTACCGGCAGTCGTTTCGAGCCGATCCGGCCGCACCCAAATCCGCGCACATCCAGCGACGGCGCGCGGCGAGGATTGTGTATGCTTGAGCCGCGACGCCTTCTGTCATCCCTTCTGTCATCGGTTGGCAGCCATGCGCCATGCTGGGCCATCGGCCACCGTCGATCACCGTCGGGCACTGTCACGCAGCATGAAGCACAGGCGGAGCGCCCTGACTGACGAATCCACTATCCGACGTTCCCGCTCTGCGGCGCCTGCCGCGCAAAGGATCTGACGCATGTCCGCCACACCCATCCCCGAAGAGCCGATCGACCTCCAGTTCACCGACGTGCTGCGCGAAGTGCGCTGGCCCGCCAACAAGGACGAGCTCGTGGAGGCCGCCCGCACCGCGGGTGCGAGCAACGAGGTGCTGGCGATCCTCGATGGCCTGCCCGAGCAGGACTATCGCGATGTGGTCTCGGTCACGCGCCTGATCGGCAGCAACTACGGCCCTGGCCTCGGCATTTGAGGCCCGTTGCGCGCACGTGTCAGGCGTCGCGCCCGAACACCACGCGCGCAAAGAAGCGGCCAAGCACTTCTTCGATAACCGGCGGCGCAAGGTGCTGCGGATCGGCTGCGGCGAGAAACTGCACGCCGTCGCACAAGCCGATCAGCCCGATCACCAGAAGGTCCGGCGCGAGCGTGAGCGGCGTGCCCACGCGCGCCGAAAATTCCTCGATATAGGCAGCCAGCTGATCGCGCTTCTCTTTCATGAACGCGTTGAAACGCGCGCGAAAGCGCGCATCGCGCGCCGCAAGCAGCTTGGCCTCGACCCACAGCAAGAACGCCTTGTTGTCCTGCGGCATCCGGCTGTAGTACGTGAGCACGCGCGCTTCCATGTCCTCGCGCGACGTGTTCGCCGTAAAGATCGCGCGCAGGTCGGCCTGCATCGCTTCGTGATCGCGCCGCAGCAATTCCACCAGCAGCTCCGACTTGCTGCCGAAGTTCGAATAGAACGCCCCGCGCGTATAGCCCGCCGCGTGGGCGATGTCCTCCACGCTCGCGCCCACGAACCCCTTCCTCATGAACATGGCCTGTGCGGCGTCGAGCAAACGCTCGCGCGTCTGGTCGCGGCTTTGCTCGCGCGTGAGTCGGGTGCGCTTCGTGGGAGTGCGCGTCATGGCAGCAAGGAAAACGGGGAGTCATTGGGACAGCGCAATAGTAGCGCGAGTCTAGCACTGAAGGTTTCCTCGGATTCAATTGTGCATTCAGATACAACAGTGTATTAGAATTCATCGAATCATCTGAGACCGGCGGCCGTGCGAGGCAAGATAAACCGAAGCGCGCCACGCGCGGACGGACTCAGCAAACGGCGCGTAACAGGTCACCCGGTCGCCCCGGCCACTCCGGTCAACCCGGCAAGCATCACGCAGCACGGCGCACGGGGTCTGCGCGCATGCGTTCCAGGCATGTCGAGGTTCATGTGAATCGTTGCGGTCGCGGCGCATCGAGCAGGATGCGCAGTCAGTCCAGTGGGTTCGTCCAATTCGTCCGGCAAGCGCTCCAGGCGCCGCGGCGCAGTCTGGCGCGCCTCGTGGGCTCGGTTGCTCCATTGATCGCGCTATGCGCGCTCGCTGGCCTCGCCGCCTGCGGGAAGAAGCCGGAGGTAGCGCCCGCGCCGCGCCCGGTCGTCTCGATGGCCGTCCATCCCGATGGACACGGTCCATCCGCCATCTACCCCGGCACCGTGCAGGCGCGCTATGCCACGCCGCTCTCGTTTCGCGTGAACGGCAAGATCGTCGAGCGCAGCGTGCATCTTGGCGACACCGTCAAGCCCGGCCAGTTGCTCGCGCGCCTCGACCCGGCCGATTACGACAAGAACGCAGCGAGCGCGCAGGCGCAATACGACGCTGCACAACACCGCTATGCATTCGCGAAACAGCAGCTCGATCGCGATACCGCGCAGGCCCAGGCCAACCTCATCGCCCGCGCGCAGCTTGAACAAACGCAGGATGCCTACGCATCGGCCGTGGCGCAGCGTGACCAGGCCAGGCAGCAACTCGCGCTCGCCCAGGACCAGCGCCGCTACACCCA
>DATEJU010000654.1:0-13155 GCA_035277805.1 Paraburkholderia sp.
CGCACTGGGAGGGTTACCACTATATCGTGGTCTATGGCGTGTCGAAGCAGTGGGTGAGGGTGGCCGATCCGGCGCTGGGCTTTCGCAAGCTGAGCGTGGAAGCGTTCGAGCGCGGCTGGAACGGCACCTGCCTGTTGTTCAGCGCGGGCGAAACCACGGGGGCGGAGGCGGCCGCGCGCTCACCGTGGGTGCGCTTCATCGGCTATCTGCTGCCATACCGGAAGATCCTCGCGCACCTGTTCCTCGCGACCTTCGTGATCCAGATGTTAGGTGTGGTGCCGCCGCTCATCATCCAGAACATTCTCGACAGCGTGATCGTGCACCAGAACGTGAGCTTGCTGCATCTGCTGATCGTCGGGCTCGTCATCTCGCATGTGTTCACGCAGTTGATGACGACCATCCGCGCGCATCTATCGAACTTCATGGTGCGCAGTCTCGACTTCGCGATGATGTCGCAATTCTTCAAGCACACCATGTCGCTGCCGTTCTCGTTCTTCGCGCGCCGCAAGACAGGCGATATCTTCGCGCGCTTCCAGGAGAACCAGACGATCCGCGCGTTTCTCACTGAATCGACGGTGACCACGGCGCTCAATCTGCTGATGATCTTCATCTACTTCACGATCATGTTTCTTTACAACGTGAAGCTCACGCTGCTGCTGATCGCTTTCGTCATACCGATCATGGCGCTCACCGCGATTGCCACGCCGCGCATCAAGCGCTATGCACGCGAGGTCTTCGCCGCATCGACGGACGCGCGCTCGATGTTGATGGAGACGCTCGGCGGCGTGGAGACGGTGAAGGGCATGGGCATCGAAAGGGCGGTGCGCCTGAAGTGGGAGCGCAAATACGCGAAGTCGCTCGAAGTGCAGTATCGCGCGCAGGCGTTCAACATTCTGGTGGGTATCGGGAGCCAGTTGCTCAACGCCGCCACCACGATCGTGATTCTCTGGGCCGGGGCCACGCTCGTGCTCAATCAGGAGTTGAGCATCGGGCAGCTGATTGCCTTCAATGCGTTCATGGGCAGCGTGCTCGCGCCGTTGATGGGGCTCGTGGGTCTCTGGAGCCTCATGAACGATGCGGCGGTCGCCATGGAGCGCCTCGGCGACGTGCTCGACATCGAGCCCGAGCAAAAGCCCGCCGACCTCGGCTCGCGCGTGCTGCTGCCCGACGTGCAAGGCGATATCGAATTCAACGGCGTGTATTTCCGCTACGGCGGCAACGAAACGCCTTATGTGCTGGAGAACATCAGCTTTTCGATCGGGCGGGGCCAAATGGTGGCGATCGTCGGGCGCAGCGGCTCCGGCAAGACCACGCTCGCCAAGCTGCTGGTGGGCTTCTATGCGCCCACGGAAGGCAAAATCAACGTGGACGGCTACGACATGAGCGCGATCGACCATGCGTACTTCCGCGCCCAGATGGGCTATGTGATGCAGACCAACCTCGTGTTTTCAGGCACGATCGCGGAGAACATCGCTTGCGGCGATGCGAGCCCGGACTGGCGCCGCATGGAGGAAGTGGCGCGCATGGCCGACGCGCACGCGTTCATCAGCAAGATGCCGCTCGGTTACGAGCAGGTGGTGGGCGAACGCGGCATGGGTCTCTCCGGTGGACAGATCCAGCGCCTGTGCATCGCGCGCGCGCTCTATCACGACCCGCGCCTGCTGGTATTCGACGAAGCCACTTCGTCGCTCGACACGCAATCGGAGAGCAACATTCTCGCGAACATGCACGATATCCTCCAGGGCCGCACGGCACTCATCATCGCGCACCGCCTCAGCACCATCATGCGGGCGGACAAGATCCTCGTGCTCTACGAAGGGGCCATCGTCGAGCAGGGGCGGCACGAAGAGCTCGTCGAGCGCAAGGGCATGTACTACCAGCTCGTCCAGAAGCAGCTGAGCGCAACATGAAACTCTTCGACCCGCACGGATTCGGCAGCTCCACGCTCTCTTATGCCGGGCTGCTCGAGAAGATCGAAATCCTGCGCTCCACCTTGCGCTGGGCACCGCGGCTCGAACGCGCGGACATCGAGAAGCTCCTGAACCAGTCGAATGCGCTGCGCGACGAAGTCATGCAGCTTTCGCGCAAGGAGCGCTTCATCGAGGCGGCGGCCGACGCGTCCGAAGCGCCTGAAGCGCTCGAGACGCCCGAGGCGCTCACGCCCCCCGCACGCCGGCGGCGCGAGGCGCTCATCGAACGCAGTTTCATTTTCGAAGGCATATTCGGCGACAACCCGAAGCTGCTGGCGGCGCTGGAGGTGGCGGAAAAGGCCGCGCCCACCGACCTGCCTGTGCTGATCGACGGCGAAAGCGGCACCGGCAAGGAACTGATGGCGAAGGTGATTCACGCCAATGGCGCGCGTTCCGAGCGGCCGTACATCTCGGTCAACTGCGGCGCGATTCCGGACAATCTGCTCGAATCGGAACTGTTCGGCCATCGCAGAGGCGCGTTCACCGGCGCGTCGAGCGACCGCAAAGGCAAGTTCGAGAGCGCCCATACCGGCACGATCTTTCTCGACGAGATCGGCGAGCTGCCGCTGCAAGGGCAGGTGAAGCTGCTGCGCGTGCTCGAAGCGCACGAGATCCAGCGCGTGGGCTCCGACGAGCCGATTGCGGTGGACACGCGCATCGTGGCCGCGACCAACCGGAACCTGCGCGAGCTGGCCGCCCAGGGGCAGTTTCGCGAGGACCTGTTCTACCGCCTGAGCGTGATTCATGTCACGCTGCCCGCGCTGCGCGAGCGCCGCGACGAGATCCCCTTGCTGATTGCCTGGTTCGGCGACGAGGCGGCCAGCCAGCTCAAGCGCCGGCCCGTGAAGCTCACGCCCAAGCTGCGCGATTTCCTGCACACCTATGCGTGGCCGGGCAATATCCGCGAGTTGCGCAACGTCGTCTACCGGCTCTCGTGTCTCGCGGGCGAGACCGCCGATCTCGAACATCTGCCCGACGATATCCGGCCCGGGCCGGCGGCCGCTGCACTGCGTGAGGTCGATGCGCAACTGCCCGGTTCGCCGCTCTCGCTCAGCGATGCGAAGCGCGCCGCAAGCGATGAAGCCGAGCGCGCCTTCCTCGAACGCGGCCTGCAGGAAACCGGCGGCACCGTGGCGGAACTGGCGCGCCGCTGCGACATGAACCGCTCGCATCTGCAGATGCTGCTCAAGAAGCACGGCATCCGCTCGAAGGATTTTCGTCATGCGGACAAGCCGGATCACGAAAGGGAATCGTGAGCCGTCGGCTGCCGCTTTACGGTGACACCACGGCGGGATTCGCCAGCGTATGATCCGCGGCGTCCGGGTCCTCGACCCGGATGACGACCGCCGTGATGTTGTCGCGCCCACCGGCCTGCAAGGCCATTTCCACAAGCGTATCGGTCGCGAGCTGGCAGTCGCCGCCCTCGAGCGCGCGCGCGATCTCGGGCGCTTGCACTTCGTTGCTGAGGCCATCGCTGCAAAGCACAAAGCGATCGCCGTCGCGCAAGGCGATATGGCCTTCGTCGAGATCGAGCCAGCTCGCGGCCCCGACGGCCCGCGTGATCAGATGCTGCGAGGGATGGTGGCGCGCCGCTTCGGCGCTCAGGTGACCCTGTGCCTGAAGTTCGGCGACATGGCTGTGGTCGGTCGTGAGCGGTTCAAGGCGCGCGTCGCGATAGAGATAGATGCGGCTGTCGCCCGCCCACAGCCACTCGCATTCGCGCCCGCTCGCCATCAGCACGGCGACAGTGCTGCCGATCATGCGCACGCCGCGCCGCGCCGCTTCCTCGCGCAACTGCTGGTTCACCGCCTGGAGCGCGCCGCGCACGGCGCCCTTGACGGCGGCCAGCGAGTTCGATGCGGCGAGCGCGCCGAGCGCGCGCACGATCGTCTGGCTGGCGAGGTCGCCCGCCGTATGACCGCCCATGCCGTCGGCCACGGCCCACAGGCCCTGCTGCGGCAGATCGAGACACGCGTCCTCATTGAGCGCCCGCACGCGGCCTGTGTCCGTGCGCGACGCCGAGGTCCAGAGCAATCCGGGTGTCACGATCGTGGCTCCATAGGCTAGACGAGACCGTTGTTCTTGCCGTTCTGGCCCACACCCACCGTCACGTTCGAATTGGCTGCGGAGTTGGTCACGTCGAGCATCTGATACTGATTGACGACCTGGTTCGCGTAGAACGTGTTGTTGGTCTGATAGAGATTGATGACGGGCCCGAATGCGGAGGGCTGGGCGGGCTGGTACGGCTGGATCCAGCCGAACACCCACGGCGCACCGGCGCCGCGGATGAACGACATCGCCTTGTGGTCGATATCGTGTTGCAGGTGAAGGTCGGTGATCGCGAGCGAGGTCATGAGGGTTCTCCATCCAGATGATGGCCGCGAGCGCGGCTGTGCGCCCCATACGGCGCAAGCAATGTGCCAGTGCGTGGCGAGCACGCGCGCGCCGCTCACGGTATCGCTGCGAGCACCGCCTGAAAAGGCGCTGCGGAACACCTGCGCGTTCTGTGCATGCTAGTGCCCCATGCCCCTGTTGCGCAATGGTCGTGGCCGGGCCAACACCTGGACCGTGCAGCGTTGTCAGGACTCCGACACATGCGGCGTTCTGCTTCGATTGTGGAATCGGTGGCGGGAGCGAAGCGAACTGGTGGATCGACGCAAACATGGGCGAAGCGAATGCGTTGGTGAATGGCGAACACATGGGTGGCCTGCGTTGCGCGTGCTTTCGCTCAAAGCCTTATGCAGCCGTGGCCGGGCTCGTTGGCACAACTGATGCAGGGTAGTTGGCAACCGGCAAACCCTTTAGCAGCACGGGGGAGCCGCAACCAGCCAGACGGACCCAGCCATGTGCCTCGCCCTTCAACCGACGAACCGCAGCGCGGACACCACCACGCGCGCCGCCGAGGAACTGCCGCTTGGCGCCCATCTCGTCTCGCATCGCACGGGCTATAGCCATCACGGCATCTATGTCGGTGAGGGCCGCGTCGTCCACTACGCGGGTCTGTGCACGTCGCTGCATCGCGGCCCGATCGAAGAGGTCTCGCTCGAGCGTTTCGCGGCCGGCCATGAAGTTTCCGTCGTCGCACATCCGTGCGCAGCCTACGCGGGCCGCGCAGCCGTCGCGCGGGCGCGCTCGCGTCTCGGCGAAGACCGCTATCGCCTGCTGACCAACAACTGCGAGCACTTCTGCACGTGGTGCGTGGACGGCAAGGGCCGCAGCGAGCAGGTCCGCACGTGCTTCGCCCATCCGCTTGCCGCCTTTTGCTTCGTGCGCGCGATGGTTCATGCGCGTCGCGGCGCGTTCGCCTTGCTGGCGGCGTAATCGTCGCGTTCAGCCGCTGCCATCGCCACTCGTTTCGGAGACCGTCATGAACCCCACCGGATCTTCACTGCGCGTGCTCGTCGACAAATGGCTCGCGCCGAACGCAGGGGCGCCCGCCCGTGTGGTGCGCTTTAGCCGCACGCAGGACAACCGGTTGCGCTACGTTTGCGTCGAAGCCGCTCATCCCGCGCGCACGATTGCAATCTTCTTCTTTCGTCACGGCGATGGTTCGTGGTGCGTATTTCCGCCGGCAGCCCATCATCCGGCCATGATGGCGCGCGCCGCGTGACCCGTCTTGCGGGTGACGCGGCGGCGTGTCGGTCCGTGGCAAGCGACGCGGGAAATCAGCGCAACAGCGTGGGGCGCGGCGGCACCGCCATGCCTGCGGCCAGCCCTCGCGGCGTTGGCGTGCCCGCGACACCCACATGCAGACCGATGAACGGCCGTGGCGCGAGCAGCGTTTCGTGCGAGGCGACGCGCGCGCCGCCAGTGATTGCGGCCATCGCCTGCCTGTCCAGATCCACGCTTTCCGGAAGATCCTTGATGACGAGAATACCCATGGTCTGCTCCATGCGAGCGGATTCGAAGGGAAAGGGCTGCGCGCCGGTGCAAGCGCTGCGCTTCTGTGTGATTGTGAGCGCTCGGCGTTGAGTCTTCAACACGGTTTTCAAAAGGCCCGGCGCCCGGCGCACGCGAAAACGCAGACGGGACCCCGGCACCGTCTGCGTCTTCTTTCTTGTGTGGGGTGGCGATTAAAACGCCACGCCCGTGCTCGCGTACTGCGAGGGATCGACCTTGAGATTCAGCGGTCCGAATCCCGCGCCGATGTAACCGATGTTGTTGAGCGCGGCGACGTTGACCACTTGAACCTGCTCGATGTTCTGCTGGATAGTCGGCGATACGTTGATGCTGGCGATCGGTCCGTAACCATAGGCCGCGTTGCTGGCGCCGCCGCGCACGGCGGTCATGGCGCGGCGGTCGAGTGCGGTCCCGGGGGCCAGCTCGCGAATAACGATGCAAGACATGGCAAGCCTCCAATAGTGAAAACAGGTGAATCGGAGCCGGCGGGCGCGACGCATCGATCGAGCGTGTCGCTGTCGTCCCGCCGTGGCGCGATCAGAAGTTGATCGTGTTGTGGGCGTTCTGCACCGGGTTGACCGTCGACTTGATGCCCGACGCGAACGCGACGTCGTTGCCCGTGTTGCTCACGATGCTGTTGGTCTGGCCGATCAGTTGCTCGGCGCTGAAGTTGGTGGTGTCGACCTTCACGCTCGGCGTGGGGTAGTAGACGGGCCAGAGGCCCAGGTTGCCGCCGCGCACGGCGCTCATGGCGCGGCGGTCGAGTTCCTGGGTGGCGCTCAGATCGGCGATCATCAGCTTGCTCATGACAGTTCTCCAGAAGGGCAATACAGGGTAGTGGGCGATTGAGCTGCAGTGTGTTGCGGGCTCGCTTCTCTTAATGCACAGGGTGTGCCAGCACCATCGCGCTCACCGCGCGAGACGCGAAACGCCTTATATGACGGGGCTTTACGCGCTTGTGCCGCGCTCGTGCGCGACGGAAGGCAGCGTTTGCGGGCGGCGGCGCAGATGGTCTGTGCCCAACAGCACACGGCAAAGGCGTTGGGTTTGCAGCAACACGCGCGGCATTCGACACGGGTTGCCGGTGCATCGCCGCCACGCATAGTTCAGGCACCGATTGCACTGCGCGTTGCGGCAGACTAATCTCACGTCAGACCTGTCGCGAACGCTGCGCGAGCACGATGGCGCCGCTCGACGCGAGCGCAAATTCAGCGGCGAGTCAGTATCCTTTAGAGAACGGCGAGGCCACGTTGCAGCGGACTCGCAGGGTCGCGCGATGCAGGCCCGCACAGCGCGTTCGTACATGGCGAAGGCGTCGGCCAGCCTGAAGCTGGGTTGAAGGCATACGAATGATGAGCCTTTCGCAGCTGATCCAGACGTTCCAGAGCGGGACGCTTTCACGCGAGGCGTTCTTCTCCGAGATCGACCACGTGCTCGCGGTCGATGTGGCCAATTGCGCCCGCCTGCGCGAAGCGATGGACGCCACGCAGACCGTCCATCCGCTGCCCGATGCCGTCTACACGGAAGTCCTGCGGCGCATCGAGCGCCGCCAGGACAGCACGGCAACCACCAGCGACGAAACCCGCATCCAGGAGAGCCCTTCGGTTTCGCATGCGCCGCCCGAGCGCCCCTCCGGTGCGCCCGGCGAAGCGGAGCACATCAAGGGCATTGGCGACACGCTCAATGGGCGCTTCGTGCTCGAAGAATGTCTCGGCGTGGGCGGCATGGGCACGGTCTACAAGGCGCTCGACCTGCGCAAGCTCGAAGCGTCCGACCGCAAGCCGTACATTGCGATCAAGGTGCTCAACGTGCAGTTTCGCGGCCAGCCGACTTCGCTGATGGCGCTTCAACGCGAGGCCCGCAAGGCGCAGACGCTCGCGCACCGGAACATCGTCACGGTGTACGACTTCGACCGCGATGGCCCGCTCGTCTATCTCACGATGGAGTATCTGTGCGGCAAGCCGCTCAGCAAGGTGCTGCGCGCGCCGGGCTTTACGGGCATGACGTTCGAGAAGGCACGGCCCATCATCGCGGGAATGGGGCAGGCGCTCGCGTACGCGCACGAGCGCGGTTTCGTGCATTGCGACTTCAAGCCCGCCAACGTTTTTCTCACCGATAGCGGCGACGTCAAGGTGATCGACTTCGGCATTGCCCGCGTGTTCCAGCGGCCCGAGGAAGACCCCGACGTGACCGTGTTCGATCCCGCCACGCTCGGTGGCATCACGCCTGCCTATGCGAGCCCCGAGATGTTCGAGCATCGCGAGCCCGACCCGCGCGACGATGTCTACGCGCTCGCCTGCGTGACTTACGAACTGCTCACGGGCAAGCACCCGTTCCAGCGCAAGTCGGCTACCCAGGCGCGCGGCGACAAGATGCGCGCCGAACGTCCGCAGGGACTCGATCGCATCCAATGGCGCACGTTGAGCGCCGCGCTTGCGTTTGACCGCGCAGCGCGCACGGCGAGCGTCAATCAGTTTCTCGAGGGCATGGGCGTGCTCGCGCACGCGCCGGCGTTCCCTGTCGCGCGGTTCGGTGCCATCGGCGCAGGCGTCGTCGTGCTTGCCGGGGGGCTCTGGATTGGCTACCGCGTGCTGTCCGGCCATGAAGCGCAGCATGCAAGCGCTTCCACTGCCGCCGTGGCGGCGCATGCATCCGCCGCAAACGCAGCGGCGCAAATGCCCGCCGCAAGCGCCACGCCGAGCGCAACCGTGGGTGCTCCCTCGAGCGCTACCCCGAGCGCCACTGTGCCGGGCGCGGCGGCGCTGGCCGCGCTGAACTCGACGCTCTCGCGCATCCCGTGCTCGGCGCTCGCGGCGTCGCTGCCGGCGCAGGCGCTGCAGGTGCGGGGCTTTGCCGATGCGGGCGACGGCATGGCGCGCATGCGCGACGCGCTCGCGCAAACGCCGGGTGGGCAGGGAGCGAAGCTCGACGTGAACGCCATCGAAAACCACAACTGCGAGGTCGTGAACGCGTTCGCGCCGTACTGGCGCGCCAATCGTCAGGCGGGCGGCGAAGCGACGATCCATACGCGGCCGCTGGACGCGCAACTGATGCAGGGAACCCCGCTCGTCGTCGACATCACCACGCCGCACTACGACTCGTATGTCAACGTGGACTATTACGCGCTCGACGGCAGCGTCGTGCACCTCGTGCCGAGCAATCACGAGCGCGACAACCAGGCGCCGCCGGGTTTTTCGGCGACGGTCGGCAGCACGGGCGACTGGATCATCGACAAACCGTTCGGTACCGAGATGATCGTGTTGCTGATCACGCCCGCGCCGCTGTTCGACACACTGCGTCCGGCATCGGAGCCGCGCGCGGTGTATCTCGCCGCCGTCGGCCAGCAGTTGAAGCAGATGGAAACGCGCTACGGCAGCGCCCACATTGCCGCCGATTTCGTGCAGATCACGACGCGCGCGCGCAACAACTGATCACGGGAGCTTGCCGAGCATCGCGCTGAATTCGTCCTTGTTGAAGGCGCGCAGCGTTTGCGTGCGGATATTGCCCGCTGAGCCGAGTGCGAGACCGAATGCCATCAAGCTCGACTCATCGGCGGCTTCGACGACCGTGACAATGTCATATTGACCGAGCGTCCAGTAAATCTGCTTCATCTCGCAGCCGAAGGTCTTGGCCATTTCAGCGGTTTGAGTGGCGCGCTGTGCGCTGTTCTTCACCGTGCGGATGCCTTGATCCGTAAACTCCGCGAGCACCACATAGGTCGGCATGACGATTCTCCTTACTAAAGTTTGCCTGGACGGCTCACGCTCCACGACCGCTACGCACCGGCAGCGGGACGGATGTTCTGGTTATGGTTGAAGACATTGTGCGGGTCATAGCGGGTCTTCACCGCAACGAGCCGCTCCATGTTCGGGCCATAGGCGTTCGCCACGCGTGCGTGCTCTTCTTCGGTCAGGAAGTTCACATATACGCTGCCGAGCGCGTAAGGCGCCGATGCTTCGAAAAAGCCGCGTGCCCAGGCAATGCAGCGCTCGTCGTCGGCGGGTCGGGTCCAGCGGCCATGCACGTTCATGACGTAAAGCGCGTCGCGATTCGGATAGGCTGTGGCTTCCGGCGCCACACGCTGCGTCGCGCCGCCAATTTGACCGAAGAAAATTTCGCATTCCGGCGAGGGCAGCGTCTCGATCGCAGCGGTCAAGGCGTCGATAATGCCGTCCGGAATTTCGGCGAGGTTGTGCGACTTCCAGTAGTTGCGCGCGCCCGGCGTGAGCAGCGGATCGAAGGCCTTTTGCCATGCCGTGTAAGGCATCGGACCGAGATGCTCGCCACAGGCGGGACCAAAGCCGCGCACCGCTTCGACGGCGGCCGGCCCGTTTTCCAGCGGGCCCGTGTAGCAGATCGCGAAGACGATGACGGGCTGGCCGTGCACGCTGGCGGGCAGGAACGGCAGCGGCGGCGCGAAACGCAGCACGCTCCACACGGTTAGCTCGTCGGGCATGGTGGCCGCCGCTTCGCGATATTTCACCAGTGCGTCCTTCGCAGCGGCGAGCGGCAGCACGACCAGCCCGCCATAGACTTCGGGCCCGACCGGATGCAGCGCGAACTCGAAAAGCGTCACCACGCCGAAGTTGCCGCCGCCGCCGCGAATGGCCCAGAAGAGATCGTCGTGCTCGTCGGCGCTCGCGCGCAGCAGCATGCCATCGGCGCTCACGACGTCGGCGGCAAGCAGATTGTCGACGGTCATGCCAAAGCGCCGGCTCAGCCAGCCGAATCCACCGCCGAGCGTGAGCCCGGCTACGCCCGTCGTCGAATTGATGCCAAGCGGCGTGGCAAGACCGAACGCCTGCGCTTCGTGATCGAAGTCTCCCAGCGTGGCGCCGGGTTCGACATAGGCGCGCTGCGTGGACGGCTCGACCCGAACCGATTTCATCGGCGAGAGGTCGATCACGAGACCGCCGTCACACATCGCGCTGCCCGCGATATTGTGAGCGCCGCCGCGCACGGCGATCGTGAGGCCCGCGTCGCGGGCGAAGGTCACGGCGCGGCGTACGTCGGCGCAGCCCTGGCAACGCACGATCAGCGCGGGACGACGATCGATCATGGCGTTCCAGAGCTTGCGCGCTTCGTCGTAGCCTGCGTCCGCTGGTTGCAGCACTTGACCGCGCAGTGCACCTCTCAATGTTTCGATGGATTCGCTCGACAGGCTGGACATCGCACACCTCTCATTCAGGCAGATCGCGAATTGCGCATGGCGAGGTCCGTTTGCGCCGGGCGGCGCAACAGACCTGTCCGGAGTCATGCACCGGGCAATGGATGCGGGTTTCGTTACACGAGACGCATGTGTCCCGTTGGGAAAGCGGGAAGAAAAAGGCTTTCGTGAAGGCAGCTAGTGCGCACGCAAAGTTAAAACTGTGCAACCCGGCCAATGCATGCTTCGTGAAGGGGCGGGTTGTATTCAGATTGCCAGATCGTTCTGAATGATTTGCAAACCTGAATAGTTATGAGGAATGCGTAGCTGAATCTGGCGCGGTGCGTGTTGTGGTGGGTTCTGCCGCGTCGCTTCATCGATATTCTAGCAAGCCAAATGCAGGGAATCTAAAATTTGTTTGCATGCTCGCGGCCTTGCCGAAAGCGTGCATTTGATTGACCAACCAGGAGTTCGTCATGGCTCGAATGTATATTGACTGCAGGGAGTTTCCGAGCGAAATGAACTGCACGGTAGCCATCTCCGCTGATTCGGAAAAGGAGCTTCTCGAGGCCGCCGTGCAACACGCGGTCGCGATTCATCGCCACGCCGATACGCCGGAATTGCGCACCCAGCTCGCCACGCTGTTCCACCAGGGCACGCCGCCTGCCGAGGCTCCGCGTGCGGCGTGACGCATCGAAAGCACGGTGAATTATCCGAACAAACGCACCCATGCCGTGCGAATCCGGCGCGCACGGTCTTCGAACAGGTAGGACGCCGCGAGCGCGAACAATCCCGACATGACACCGGTGAGGAGGTGTTCGAGAATGTGGATGCGATAGTGGCTCGTGTGAGAATAGGCGTCACCTAACGCAGTCAGGCAGCCGACGACCAGTGCATTGCCATATCGATTCGCGTACAACTTCGCCGCCGGCGTGAAGGTGAGCAGCACGGCCAGCACGCCGGTGAGCAGCCCGGTCCTGAGTGCGATGGCCCAGTGGGCGAGGCTCAGGATATTGCCCCAGCTCCCCGGCATGCAAGTCATGCATGCGCTGGTCGGCTGCCAGAAGCGCTGGATGAACAGCTTGATGCGGCGTTGCCATTCGCTTCCCATGACGGACTCCACGAAGTATGGCATGTGGTTCATCCGAAATTCTACATCGCGAGCGGTGCCGGAGTGCTCACCGCATAATCCAGCGTGCGATAGATATTTCGGAAAACGAACTAAATTCATGATGGAGGCACCGTGTCCGGTCATCGTGGGTGTTTGTCTCGACTCAGAGCCGTGCGGCCTCGGCGATGTCGGGCAAACGCAACGATTAAATAGTGACACATAGGCGTTCCCAGCCTTGCGCGACGGGCGCATTTCTTGAATACCTCGCGTGCACCAAAATGGACCCGTGGTATGTCCATTCCCATTGCCTAAAATGAAATGGCACGCGGGTCCGGCCCGAGACGGCGCGGTGTCCCGCATTGGTGTCCGGAAATGTTGACTCTTGAAGGGGAGGCGGCACGGCCGGCCAGGCCGGCACGCGCCGTGCTCCCAATGGGTTCTTTAACGGAGGTCACATGAACGCTAGCAACAAGGGCGACGTGCGCGCATTCGTGCATACGGCCGAGCGCACGGGCGGCTGGGTATGGGTTATCTCGCTGGTCGACTTTGCCGCGCGGGACGTGCGGCGCATCTTCGTATCCGATGAAACCTATACCAATCAGCGCGCGGCGAAAGACGCGGGCGACGCCCGTCTCGAGGCACTTGCACACGACCAGTAGTCGCGCTGGGAGAATCGCATGTCCAGTCCCAAAGGACCGTCGGCGCTCGAGGTGGCCATCGACGCCGGCAGTTATCGTGTATCGCGGCCCGAAAGCCCACAGCAGGTCATCGATCAGTTGCGCAAGCACAAGATCGAAATCGTCGACCTCAAATTCACCGATCTGCCCGGTCTCTGGCAGCACTTCTCCATCACGCTTCCCGAGGTGCATGAAAGCCTCTTTGCCGATGGCATTGGCTTCGACGGCTCGTCGATTCGCGGGTTTCAGGAAATTCAGGAATCCGACATGCTGCTCAAGCCCGATCCCACGACCGCGTTCATCGACCCCGTGAGCGAGACGCCCACGCTCTCGCTGATCTGCGACGTGGTC
>DATEJU010000655.1:0-5194 GCA_035277805.1 Paraburkholderia sp.
GTAATTCAAAACGTTTCAATGCATTGCATGCAATGTAACGTTATATGGTTGCATCAGTGTTGCAATCCGGGCACGGGTATTACAGCTGTAACACGACATTCGGGAATCCGGTTAAGAAGCCAACACGGGATGTCATTCCCCGAGGGCATTGTCGCGTTAAAGCGTTGTGCTAACAGTCGTGCGACAGACAGACTCCCCTCAGAAACCGGGCGGATTTTGATATCGGGATTGCGCTTTCAGGTGATGGCTTGCGGGCACCCGTGCCGCAAAGCGGCGACCGGTCAGCGATAGAACACGGGTGCCGCCGCATTGATCGCGCGGACCTCGCCGTCGGGCGCGACGTCGTGCGTAACGTCGTGTGCGTTTGCATCGAGCGGCACCAGGTCGATCGTGACGGGCCGGTTCGGCGGCAGATGGAACCAGTCGCGGCGCGCGCGATAATGCGCGTCGGCGACATGCACGCAGCGCGCGAAGCGGCGCGCCTCGATCACGAGTTGCCAGCCGTGCTCGGTCCGCTGCGGCGTGGCGACGATGCCAGGATCGTGCCGCTCGTGCACGCGCCGCTCGGGCAAATGAAACGCCTCGGAGACAATCGCGCCGCTCGCCGGGTCGCGTAGCGTCGCGATCGTGACGTCGTGCGCGCGCGGCCCGAAACGGTACGCATGCGTGAAGTCGAAGAAGCGGCCGAGCAGATCGGCGGCGCTCACGCGCTGCACGCTGCGCGGCGCGAGCTCGACCGCGCGCGAGGCCTGAGCGAGCGTCACCGCGCCGTCGCGCAGGCAGACGAGATCGAGCTGCAACGCGAGTGCGAGCGAGCCGTCGTTGACGAGATGGATGTCGAGGCCGTTGAGCCCCTCGTCGGTGATAACGGCCTGCACCGGCTGGAGCACCTGCGCGAGCCCGTGCCATGCGCTCTTGGGCCTGCCGCATGCGTCGATCGTCCCCCAGCCCGCACCCGCGCGCAGATCCTGCAATTGCCACACGAGTCCGCCGCCGCACGATGAGCCCGCGCGGCGCCATTCGGCGAACACGTCGATCATCAGCTCCGCCACCACCGCGCGCGAGAGGTCCAGATAGCGTTGCGGGTCCTCGTAGCGCACCTGCGCGGGCTCGATGCCGAACAGTGTGCGCACGTAGTGGTCGCGCACGTCGTCGAAGTCCCAGCCCGCGCCGGGGTCGCGCGGCACGGCTGCCTTCCAGCGCGGATCGTGCGCGTGGATCGTGCCGAGCACGTCGTGCAGCGTGGCGTCGTCGGGCACATTGGCGAATGCGAGGCACTCCGAAGCAAACCGCACCTGCGAGCGGCGCACGTCGTCGAGCGGGCGCTGATACGCGCTCACGCCGTAGTAATGCGCGACGCCCGTGCGCGTGGAGAACGGCCAGGTGCCGCCCGAGGGCGAATTGCTCACGTAGGGCACGTCGGGCCGCTCGCGCGCGACGATGGCGGGCAACTGCTGCGTGAAGAGCGCCTGCTCGCGCATCTCGGGCGGCAGGCCGAACATCGCGCCTTGCTGGTCGGCCTCGCTGCCGCCGCAGAGGACGGCGAGCGCAGCGTAGCGGCGCGTGCGCGCGAGAAACTGCGTGGCCTCGGTCTCGACGGACGCGGTGAAGGCCGCGTCGGTCGGGTAATCGAAATTGGCGAACGCGAAGTCCTGCCAGACGAGGATGCCGTGGGCGTCGGCGAGCCGGTAGAACGCGTCCGATTCGTAGACCATCGTGCCGCCCACGCGGATCATGTTCATGCCCGCCTCGCGCACGAGCGCGAAGGTATGCGCGAGTTGCTCCGGCGTGCCGGTGAGCGTCGCGAGGTCGGCGCTGGTCCAGCACGCGCCGCGGCAGAACACCGGCACGCCGTTGATGCGCAGGGCGAAGCCCGCGCCGTCCGCGCTGTTCAGATCGCGCTCCACTTCGATCGTGCGAAAGCCCACGTCGCCTAGCGCGATGTCGCGCGGCGTGGCGCGCTGCGCCAGTTGCAGCGAGAGCGCGTGGCGCGTGGGCGCGCCGTGCGTGTGCGGCCACCAGCGTTCGGCGTGCGCCACGCGCAGCGTGCCGCTCAGCGTGTGCGCATCGCGCCACGCGAGCGTCGTCTGTGCCTGCGCACACTGGAGCGTCGCGGCGGGCATCTCGTCGTGCGCGTGCACGAAGCGCACGGTGACGTTCACGATGCCGTCGTCGCCTTGCATCGAAGCCGAAAGATCGACGCTGTGGATCGCGTCGGGCGCGTCGGCGAGCCATTCGATGGGCCGCCAGGGGCCCACCGCCTGCACCGGGGGACACCAGCCCGGCATGTGCCCGAGCAGCGTCGTGCGCACGTTGCGTAGCGTGGCGGGCGTAACGAGCCGCGGGCGCCAGCGCGCGCGCGTGCGCCGCGCGGCGAGCGCCGCGTCGAGCGAGCGGAAGCAGAGCGCGAGCGTGGCCGTGCCGTACAATTCGAACTCGACGTCGTGCGCGACGAACATCGAGTCGGAGGTGAGCAGCAGCCGTTCGTCGAGCCAGACTTCGGCGATCGAGGCGAGCCCGTGCAGACGCAAACGGCGCACGCCATGGCCCGTGAGCGTGAGCCGATACCAGTGATCGAGCGATTCGAGCGTGCCTGCAAGCGCGCCAGGACGTTCTGTATCGAGCTTGCCTGCCGCGCGCAGCGCCGAGGCGATCGTGCCCGGCACTTGCGCCTCGAGCCAGTCTTCGGCGCGCGTGGCCGCATCGAGCGAAGCGGGCGACGCGCACGCGCCAGGCGGCGTCGAGACGCAGCGCCATCCCGCGTTCAGCGGGACCGGCCAGAGGTTTTCATCGTCATCGGCGTCGCTGGCAGCACAAAGCGGCGCGAGCGTGCCTTGCGGCCCGCTCGCGCCCAACTCATCGACATCGTTCGGCAGATTACGCACGCGTTCCCCCCCGGGTGGTCGCAGCGCCTCGTTATTGCTTTGCACCGTCACTTCGCACCATCACACCATCACACCATCACACCATCAGCGTGGCGAGCGGCTCGAGCGTGTTCTCGTATCCCGCTTCGAGCACGTCGAAGCAATCGTCGCAGGTGTCGCGGCGATTGCGCGCCATCGCGCGCACGAGCCGGAACTGCATCACCATGGCCTCCGAAGCCACCTTTTGCGCCGATGCCGCGATCGTCTCCGGAATCGCCACGCCCTGGGCGTTCAGCCACAGCAGATACTTCGAGAGGAATTCGAAGTTCGCGCCGAGCTGACGCATCAGGTTGAACGAGTACGGATGAAAGAAGCGTTCGCCCCGTTCGAGCAGCGTGTCGAGCTGCGCCGGAAACGCCGCGCGCCATTCCGTTACGGGATTGCGCTGCGGACGCCGCGCGAGATGCCCGCGCAGCAATCCGGCCGATGCTTGCGCGAGTGCCGCGCCTTCGAGCGGCGCGCGCACGCGCTTGGCGAACTCCACATACGGAAACAGCAGGTCCGCCTGGCCCGCGAACTGCGGCAGCTTGCGGAACACGCCGTCGTAGTCCTCGCCGTCGAGCGTGTGATAGCCCGTGTTGTGGAAGTAGCCCAGACGCCGCGCCGCCGGATCGATGAAGTCGATGCCGACGGTGGTCTTCGGATGCTCGCGCCGGTACGAGGTCGCGCGCGTGTTCGGCAGATAGAAGCCGTCCACTTCGACGAGCACGGTGTGGCCGCGCTGCGTCTGCGCGAGCACGCGGTCTTCGAGCGAATCGTAGATCGCGAGCTCCGTGACCTGGGTGCCGTACAGGTGCTCGATGTCTTCGAGCGGAAACTTGAAGAACGTGAACTGGTCGCCCTCGAAGTCCTGCGTCACCGTGAAGGCGAGCGCCGCGCGCGGATCGAACCCCATGCCGTGCAGGAGCTCGATCCACAAGTCGACGTAGCAGTTGGTCTCCACCCACACGCGCTCGCCCTGATGCAGCGCGTGCGAGACGTGCTCGCGCAGTCCGGCCTGCACCTGCGCCGGATCGGGCGCAGCGGGTGCGAGTGCGGCAGCGGACACGGTCGGCGCGTTCATACGCCCGTCTCCGCGAGCGCGCGCTCGACGCGCGCCTTCGTGTCGCCCCACAGCACGGCGCGCACCTCGTCGGGCCAGCTGTTCACGTCGAGGCCGTGATGCTTGAAGAGCGCGAGCGTGATGCGCTCCATGCCGAAGCCGACACAGCCCGTATGCGCGGTCGCGCCGTCGTCGCACTGGATCTTCCAGATGCCGCCGAAGTGATCCATGTGGTAGTTGAACGAGAGGCAGGCCGTCTTGCCGTCCGCGTTCGCCACGGGAATCAGCAGCTCGAACTTGAGCGCCTGGGCGCGCTGGCTGTCCGCGACGATCTTGCCGCCGCGCCCGAAGAACGGGTCGTTGGCGAGATCGACGTCCACCGGCAGCCCGAGCAGCGAGATCAGCAGCGAGCCGCGGTCGATCCACATCTGGCGGAACGCCATGACCTGCTCCGGGTTGCCGAGGCGCACATACTCGCGCTGGCGGAACATCTGCATGCGCGCGGGATCGAGCGAGGGCTCGTGGCGGAAGCAGTACGAGAGCACGTCGATGGTGCGCCCGCCGGCGGGCAGCGGGCCGCGCCGCGCCATCACCGGATAGATCGGATAGCAGGCCGCCGGCGTGAGCACGACGCGCGTGGGCTTTTGCTGCTCCATCCATTCGGTGTCGCGGTCGTCGTCGCTTTTGCTCATGGCGTCGTCCAGACAGCGCAACAGGCGCATCTGGCCCGCCTCGTTGCCGCAGAACGCGTGGATCGTGCCGGCGAGCTGCGGGAAGTTCTTCAGGTACTCGCTGTCCTCGAAGTCGGTGCGCCGCATGGCAGGCGGAAAGCGCAATACTTCGGGATCCTGATCGGCACCCAGATGCGTGATCGCCCCGTTCAGGCGCTCGACCACGTCTTCGAAGACCTGGCTGCGGCCATAGAGGCCGTTTTCGCCGGTGTCGATGAGCAGGCCGCTCGCGATCAGCTCGTCGCGGAAGGTGGGCGCGGCATGGGCGCCGTCGGCGCTCGCTTGCAGGGCCGCGGTGTCGGTCATCGTGTTCATGTCAGGCTCTCCCCGGGCTCGCCGGTCGCTGGGCGAGCAACAGGCTCGCGGTGTTCTGGGCGATGCGGTCGTTGTTGATCATGAGCGGCGCGGAGTGCAGGTCGCGCAGATGGCGGCCCACGCTGTACTCGGTGCCGTTCTTGTAGCCGGCCATGCCGCAGATCATCAGCACTTCCTGCACG
>DATEJU010000656.1:0-3449 GCA_035277805.1 Paraburkholderia sp.
CACGGCGGCAACATCGTGATCGAAGTGAGCGACGACGGCGCGGGCCTGCGCCGCGACAAGATCCTCGCCAAGGCGATCAAGCAGGGCATGCAGGTGAGCGAGACGATGACCGACGAAGAGGTCTGGAACCTCATCTTCATGCCGGGCTTCTCGACCGCCGATCAGGTGACGGACGTCTCGGGACGCGGCGTGGGCATGGATGTGGTCAAGCGCAACATCCAGTCGATGGGCGGCCATGTGGAGATCACCTCGCACGCGGGCAAGGGCACCACGACGCGCATCGTGCTGCCGCTCACGCTGGCGATTCTCGACGGCATGTCGGTGAAGGTCGGCAACGAGATCTTCATCCTGCCGCTGAACTTCGTGATGGAGTCGCTGCAGCCGCGCCACGAAGACATCTACACCGTCACCAACGGCGACCGCGTGGTGCGCGTGCGCGGCGAATACCTGCCGCTCGTGGCGCTGCACCAGGTGTTCAACGTGGACGGCGCGCGCACGGACCCCACGCAGGGCATCGTCACCATCATGGAGACCGAGGGGCGGCGCTTCGCCATGCTGATCGATGAGCTCGTGGGTCAGCAGCAGGTCGTGGTGAAGAACCTGGAGACGAACTATCGCAAGGTGCACGGCATCTCGGCGGCGACCATTCTCGGCGACGGCAGCGTCGCGCTGATCGTCGACGTGGCCGCGCTCAACCGCGAGACGCGCGCTTCGCACGGCGTGAGCATGGGCGTTCATGCCGGCGCGAATGCGGCCAACAACGCGGGCTCATTTGCCGAGTTCGCTTGAGCCCGCGTGCAGCAAGGAAGGCCGTGCACGAAGGCGCCCGGCAGATTGAAAGATTGAACAGCAGTCCGGATCAACCAACCTTTTCCCAACCGTTCAGGGGCTAACGTGGCAGAAGTCCAATCCATTCACGGCAATGGCGCACAGGGCGCCGTAGCTGGCGCGCACCGCCGCGACGCGCAACAAGCCGATGCAGGCGGCCAGGAGTTCCTCGTCTTCACACTGGGCGCGGAAGAGTACGGCATCGACATTCTCAAGGTCCAGGAGATCCGCGGCTACGAGAGCGTGACGCGCATCGCGAATGCGCCCGAGTTCATCAAGGGCGTGATCAATCTGCGCGGCATCATCGTGCCGATCGTGGACATGCGCATCAAGTTCCATCTGGGCCGCGTCGAGTACGACCACCAGACCGTCGTGATCATCCTGAACGTCGCGCATCGCGTGGTGGGCATGGTGGTGGACGGCGTGTCCGACGTGCTCACGCTGCAAATGGACCAGATCATGCCCGCGCCCGAGTTCGGCGCGACGCTCACGACCGAGTACCTCACCGGGCTCGGCACCGTGGACGGCCGCATGCTGATCCTGATGGACATCGAAAAGCTCATGACGAGCCGCGAGATGGCGCTGATCGAAGCGCTCGGCGTGTGAGCGCGGGCGTCGTTGGCCGACTTCAGCGGCTGAAGTCCGTCGATTGAAGCGGGTCGGCTGAAGTTCATTGGAACAAGGCAAGAAGCAGGGTTGCTACGGGGAGCGGGCCGCGAGGTCCGCGAGAGAGGAAGAGCGGAAAGCCGCCGGCGCAAGCATTCACGCGCACGGACAAGAGCGGCACACCGCCCTGCCTTTCGCGCTTTTCACGCGTCAAGCAGCAGCCGCTGCTGCACAGGACAGGAGCAAACGAGATGTTGCACAGGTGGTCGATCCGCACGACGCTCACGGGCGTCGGAGTCATTCTGTTGGCGCTGACGGGGCTCGTCGGCGCGCTCGGGCTCGTCGCGCTCGGCAATGCGAGCGATTCGCTCGCCACGATCGCGCGCGGCGACCTGGTCGCCATGCATTCGCTCAGCGATTCGTCGTCGTATCTGCTGCGCGCGCGCGTTTCGCTCGATCGCGTGAATTCGCTCTACACGGCGGGCCAGAACGATGAGGCCAAAAAAGTCATCGACCGCGCCGACTTTTTGCTCGGCAAGTCGAACGAGGCGTGGAAGGCGTTTCAGGCCGCGCCCAAGCACGGTATCGATGCAGGCGCGCTCGACACGCTCAACGCGAAGCGCGCGAGCTTGATGCAAGACGGCGTGCAGCCCGAATTCGCGGCCTTGCGCGCAAACGATCAAGGGGCGTACCACGCGATCGCCGACACGAAGATCAGCCCGATGTTCGTCGACTACGACAACTCGGCCGCGCCGATCGCGCAGCAGTTGCAGGACGGCGCGCAGGCACGCCAGGAAGGCGCGGTGGCGCAAATCTCGCTCATGCGCATGCTGATCGGCGCGGCGATCGCGGTGGCGCTCGTCCTCGTGGTGGCGATTCGCTTCGCGCTGCGCGGCCTCATCGTGAAGCCGCTCGAAGACGCCGTGCAGTCGTTCGAGCGCATCGCGCACGGCGACCTCACCGAGTGCATCGAGGTGTACAGCAAGAACGAGATGGGGCGTCTCTTTGCCGGCATCAAGCGCATGCAGGAAAGCCTCGTCACGCTGGTTTCCGCCGTGCACGCGGGCGCGGGCTCGATCGACGTGGGCGCGCGCGAGATCGCCATGGGCAACACCGATCTCTCGCAGCGCACCGAGCAGCAGGCCGCTTCGCTGCAGGAGACGGCGTCGAGCATGGAGCAGCTCACCGGCACCGTGCGCCAGAACGCCGAGAACGCGCGCCAGGCGAGCCAGCTTGCCGTCAACGCGTCGGACATCGCGACGCGCGGCGGCGTGGTGGTGGGCGAAGTCGTCGACACGATGCAGGACATTGCCGCAAGCTCGGCGAAGGTCGTGGACATCATCAGCGTGATCGAAGGCATCGCGTTCCAGACCAACATTCTCGCGCTGAACGCGGCCGTGGAAGCGGCGCGCGCGGGCGAGCAGGGCCGCGGCTTCGCGGTGGTCGCGGGCGAGGTGCGCAGCCTCGCGCAGCGCAGCGCGAGCGCGGCGAAGGAAATCAAGGAGCTCATCAACGATTCGGCGCAGAAGGTGCAAAGCGGATCGGAACTGGTGGGCCGTGCCGGCACGACGATGGAGGAAATCCTTCAGGCCGTGCGCCGCGTGACCGACATCATGGGCGAGATCAGCGCGGCTTCGGTGGAGCAGTCGGGCGGTATCGAGCAGGTGAACCGCGCCGTCACGCAGATGGACACCGTCACGCAGCAGAACGCGGCGCTCGTTGAGGAAGCGGCCGCGGCCGCGGCGTCGCTCGAAGAGCAGACGCGCAATCTGCAGGCCGTGCTGGGAACCTGGCGCACGAATGCGGGCAATCACAACGGCCACAGTGGGGACACGCGCGCGGTGCGTGCGTCGGGCTCGGCGGGCTTGTCCACCACGGCAGCGGCGAGCGCGCCGGCCGTGAAGTCCGAGGCCAAGGCGGCGCCGGCTGCTGCTGCGGCGGCGTCGCTCGAAGAGCAGACGCGCAATCTGCAGACCGTGCTGGCGACCTGGCGCACGAATGCTGGCAACCACGCT
>DATEJU010000657.1:0-4422 GCA_035277805.1 Paraburkholderia sp.
GCGTCGCTGAGTTTCACTTTGGAAACACCGATCTTGCCGCGCTCGTCGCTGACCGAATCGCGCGGCAGGACGCCGATGCCAAGCCCCGCTTCGATCATGCGGCACACGCCGTCGAAATTCGACGCCTGGATGCGCAGCTTGAGCGAGCGCTCCACGGAGAACGCCGCATCGGTCATGCGCGCGAGCAGCGAGCTGCCGTCGCTCAAACCCACGTAGTCTTCGTCGAGCGTATCCGCGAACCGGATGATGTCCTGCTGCGCAAAACGATGCCCCTGCGGTACGAGCAGCACCAGTTCATCGCGCCGGTAGAGCCGCCGCTCGATGCCCGGCGCCGGCACGTTGTCGGCAAACACGCCGATGTCGGCCTTGCCCGAGCCGAGCGCCGCCACGATCTCGTGGCTCAGGCGCTCTTCGAGACTGACCTTGATGCCCGGATGTCCGCTGAGAAAGCCCGCGAGATCGACGGGCAGGAACTGCACGATCGCCGAGGTATTGGCCCACATGCGCACGTGTCCGCGCACGCCGGCGGCATAATCGCCCATTTCGTTCGCCATGCGGTTGACCTGGTCGATGACCCGAGTCGCGTGATCGAGCAGCGCGAGGCCGGCCGGGGTCAGCTCCACACCGCGCGCACGCCGGATGAACAGCGCGCAGTCCGTGACGCTTTCGAGCTCCGCGATGCGTTTGCTGACTGCCGAAAGCGTGAGCTGACCGTGCTCGGCTGCTTTGGTCAGGCTGCCATGCTCCGCGACGAGCAGAAAGACCCGCAGCGACTGCAGATCGAAGTGAAGCGGATTGACCATGGTGGATACACAGAAAGAAAGGCCGTTTGAAGTGGCCATTGTGCGGCATGCGCGACGCGCGCGAAAGTAGCTGGCCACCCGCGGCGCGGCACTCGCATCCGGAAGTGAAGAACGGAGAGAGGGCGGCAGGCCGGCGGTGAAGGAAGAAGGTGCGTACACGGCGCGTCTTTGCGCACGCAACGTGCCGACGAACCGGCGCCCCCCGGTTCGTCGACTAAGAGCGGAAATGTGACGGAAAAGAAACCGGGAAAAATTATTCCCTGATCGGAAACGCCGCGTACCGTATCGTCAGATCAGCTCCGAGATCTCGATGAGATTCAGATCCGGGTCGCGTACATAGACCGAGCGTATCTTCTGCGTCGCGCCCGTGCGCTCGACGGGTCCTTCGACAATGGGCCAGTCGAACTTGCCCAGATGCGCGATCACTTCGTCGAGCGGCACCGATGCGATGAAGCACAGATCGAGCGCGCCCGGCGCCGGCACATGCGCCTTCGGTTCGAATTCCGCGCCGCGCACGTGCAGATTGATCTTCTGGTTGCCGAAGCGAAACGCGAGCCGGCCCGCGCCGAATGTCTCGAGCTGCATCTGCAGCACCTCGGTGTAGAAATGCTTCGTGGCCTCGGGGTCCACGCAGGTCACCACCAGGTGGTCGAGGTGATCGATCAGTGCCATGCTTCGCTCCTTAGAGAAATGCGCGCTGCTCCAGCATGTCCTGCGCGCCGGCGGGCAGCGGATGAAGGTCCGTGCGACGTCCCGCCTTGAGGATCTGGCTCGGCACGTCGTGTCCGACCAGCGCCGGCAGACGCGCGGCGGCTTCGAGTACGGCCGCAAGATTCACGCCCGTGTCGTAGCCGTCGAGTTCGAGCATGTGAACGAGCTCTTCGGTACAAACATTGCCGGTCGCGCCCGGTGCATAGGGGCACCCGCCGAGGCCGCCGAGCGAGGCGTCGAAGCGCACGATACCCGCATCGAGCGCGGCAAGCGTGTTCGCGAGCGCCATGCCGCGCGTATTGTGGAAATGCAGCGTGAGTTCCAGCGCGCCGAACGCTTCACTCGCGCGCGCGCACAGCGCGCGAACCTGGGCCGGATGTGCCATGCCGGTCGTGTCGCAAAGGGTAAAGCCGTTCGCGCCGCGCTCCGCGAAGCGCTCCATCCATTCGAGCACGGTTGCGGTGGGCACGTCACCCTCCATCGGACAGCCCATTGCCGTGGAAAGCGATATGTTGATGGCCACGCCGCTGCCGCGCACGGCATCGATCACATTGGATAGCTGTGCGAACGACTGCTCGCGCGTCATGCGCAAGTTCGTGCGATTGTGGCATTCGCTCACCGACATCACGAGATTCACTTCGCCGACGTTGCATGAAAGCGCGCGCTCCGCGCCGCGCACGTTGGGCACCAGCACCGTGTAAACCACACCCGGCGCCCGCGTGATGCCATGCATCACCGCCTCGGCGTCGCGCAGCGCGGGTATTGCCTTCGGCGAGGTGAACGAGGTCACCTCGATCTTCGCATAACCGCACGCGCTCAACTGGTCGACGAGTGCGATCTTGTCGTCGGTGTCGATGAACGCGGCTTCATTCTGGAAACCATCGCGCGTGGCAACTTCATTCACATACAATCTTTTCGTCTCGTTCGTCATTGCATTCGCCCCTGTTCAGATCACACCGCGCGCACGCCATGCGTCGCGCGTCGCGGCATCCACGCCAATGGAATCGAGCACGGCATCCGTGTGCTCGCCGAGCGTGGGCGCGCTGTGCTCGATGACGCCAGGCGTGGCGTCCAGCTTCGGCACGATGCCGGGCACGCTCACTGGCGTGCCGTCGGGCAGCGTGTCCTCGACGATCATCTCGCGCGCCTGGTAATGCGGGTCGGCGGCAATGTCCGCTACGTCGTAGATGCGCCCGGCCGGAATGCGCGCTTCGTTGAGCGCGGCGAGCACTTCGTCGAGCGTGTGGCGCGCGCACCAGTCGCCAATCGCCACGTCGATACGCTCGACCTGTGCGACGCGCCCATCGTTCTGCGCCAGTGCCGGATCGCTGCCGAGGTCCGGACGCTCGATCAGCTCCATCAGGCGACGGAAGATGCTGTCACCGTTGCCCGCGATCAGCGCGTACTTGCCGTCGCTGCAACGGTACGCATTGCTCGGCGCAATGCCGGGCAGGCTGCTGCCGGCCGGCTGGCGCACCGCGCCGAACACCGAATACTCGGGCAGCAGGCTCTCCATCATGTTGAAGACGGACTCGTACAGCGCGACGTCCACGACCTGGCCCTTGCCGCCGTGCTGCTCGCGGTGGCGCAACGCAAGCAGTACGCCGATCACGCCGTGCAGTGCAGAAAGCGAATCGCCGATCGAAATGCCCACGCGCACCGGCGTGCGCCCCGGTTCGCCGCTCAGGTGACGCAGGCCGCCCATCGCCTCGGCAACCACGCCAAAACCGGGCCGGTCGCGGTAGGGTCCGGTCTGTCCGTAGCCCGAGACACGCAGCATGATCAGCCCCGGATTGATCGCGCTGAGCGCTTCCCAGCCGAGCCCCCAGCCTTCGAGCGTGCCGGGACGAAAATTCTCGATCAGCACATCCGTTTCCGATACGAGACGCCGGATCACGTCCTGCCCCTCGGGCGAGCGCAGATCGAGCGTGAGCGACTGCTTGTTGCGCGACTGCGCGGCCCACCAGACCGAGGTGCCTTCGTGCAGCAGGCGCCATTTGCGCAACGGATCGCCGGTGCCCGGCGGCTCGACCTTGATGACGCTGGCGCCGAACTCGGCGAGCATTTTTCCGGCGAACGGGCCCGCGATGAGCTGCCCGAGTTCCAGAACGCGGATTCCGGTGAGGGGACGCGACATGACTGTCTCCAGAATGGTTTCGACTCTGGGTATCATGATGAGCCGGATCGCGCACGTTGATAATCGATCGTTGCTCAATCTGGCTTGATGAAATGGAAAGGCAGCGCGACCCCGAGCCGCGCCCCTGTTCGCACGTCGAGGGCATGGGAACGACAAATTTCCCTATCGGAAAGTTGCGTGTCGCAATGAGCAAGCCGCACCGGCATGGCGCGTCCCACAATGCAGCGTCCGTCATCCGCCGGATTCAAGCACGCCGCTTGTCTCTTGTTGTTCCGTTTTTTTCCGATCCGCTCATTTTTTTCGCGCCTGCCCATGACTCGCTCTGCCGCGCCAATTCAGATCGTCTTCCTCGACCGCGCTACGCTCCCGCCGCAAACTCAACTACGCCCCTTGCCGTTCGCGCACGTACTGCACGAGTTCGAACGCACAGCCCCCTCCGAAGTCGCGCAACGCATTAGCGACGCCGAGATCGTCATCACCAACAAGACGCCGATTACGGCGGCGGCACTCGCGGCGGCACCCCGGCTGCGCATGGTCGCGGTTGCCGCCACCGGGACGGACAATGTCGACCTGCAAGCCTGTGCGGCGCGTGGCATCATCGTGAGCAATATCCGCGACTATGCGATGCACACCGTACCGGAACATACGTTCGCGCTGATCTTTTCGCTGCGACGCAGTCTGCTTGCTTATCGCGAGGCCGTGCGCGCAGGTGTGAACAAACAATAGAGTCTGACACAGCACTTCTCGCAAAATCAAACACTTGGCGGCGCG
>DATEJU010000658.1:0-8503 GCA_035277805.1 Paraburkholderia sp.
ATCACGCTTTGCAGATCGTCGCGCTTGGCGCCGGTGACGCGCACGGCGTCGCCCTGGATGCTCGCCTGAACCTTGATCTTGCTGTCCTTCACGAGCTTGACGATCTTCTTGGCGAGGTCGCCCGAGACGCCCTTCTTCACCGTGATGACCTGCTTGACCTTGTCGCCGCCGATCTTCTCGATCTTGCCGTAGTCGAGGAAGCGCACGTCGACGTTGCGCTTGGCCATTTTCGAGACCAGCACGTCCTTCACCTGGCCGAGCTTGAAATCATCGTCGGCGAACGCGGTCAGTTCGCGTTCCTTTTGCTCGACGCGCGAATCCGAGCCCTTGAAGTCGAAGCGCGTGGAGATCTCCTTGTTGGATTGCTCGACGGCATTCTTTACTTCGATCATGTTGGCTTCGCAGACGACGTCAAACGATGGCATTGCTTTCTCCCAAAAGTGCGAGTGGCGCGAGCCGCAGCCGTGTTTTCCGGCGCGGCGCCCTGTACTCGCTATAATCACGGACCGACGCCATTTTACCGGCGCCGCCGTGTTTGCCCAAGGCTGCGCGGCGGCGTGTCCGCGGTCATCGCAGCCGGCGTGCCTGCGCTCCCGTCCGACGTCCTTGCATTGGCTCGCGTAGTCTCTTGCACTCGAATGCGCGCGCCTTTCGCGCTTTGCACGGCACCGCGCTTGTGTGTGCGTTTTCCGGTTTGCGTTGCTCGGTTTTCTTTTTCAGCGCCCGTTTTTCCGTCCTCGGTCTTTTCGTGTCACATCCACCCTCGATGCCGGTTTCCGCCATGTCCGTCGATCTGTCCCCGGTGTGGTTCGCTGCCGGCTATCCGCTGCGCGCGCACAACACCTTCGGCTTCGACGTGCGTGCGCGTTTCGCATGCCGTATCGAGAACGAGGCGGATCTGGTTGCCGCCGTGCGGGATCCGCGTGCCCAGGGCCTGCGCACGCTCGTGCTGGGCGGCGGCAGCAACATCGTGCTCACGCGCGACTTCGACGGCCTCGTGCTGCTCGTCGCGCTGGCGGGCAAGCGCGTGACGCGCGAGGACGACGACGTCTGGTACGTCGAAGCCGGCGCCGGCGAGAACTGGCACGACTTCGTGGCGTGGACGCTCGAAGCGGGCATGCCGGGCCTCGAAAACCTCGCGCTGATCCCGGGCACGGTGGGCGCGGCGCCTATTCAGAACATCGGCGCCTACGGGCTGGAAATGGCCGAGCGCTGCGCGAGCGTGCGCGCGATCGAGCTCGAGTCCGGTACACCGTACGAGTTCGATGCGGCCGATTGCCGCTTCGGCTATCGCGACAGCTTCTTCAAGCGCGAAGGGCGCGACCGTTTCGTGATTACCTCGGTGGCCTTCCGGCTGCCGAAGGCCTGGCGGCCCAACGCCGGTTACGCCGATCTCGCTCGCGAGATCGCGCAGCGTGGGCTGCCCGAGGCGCAATGCGCACGCGACGTCTTCGACGCCGTGGTCGCGGTGCGTCGCGCGAAGCTGCCCGATCCGCTCGTGCTCGGCAACGCGGGAAGCTTTTTCAAGAATCCGGTGATCGACGCGCCGCAGTTCGACGCGCTGGTCGTGCGCGAGCCGCGCATCATTTCGTATCCTCAGGCCGACGGCCGCGTGAAGCTCGCCGCGGGCTGGCTGATCGATCAGTGCGGCTGGAAGGGGCGCGCGCTGCGCACGGCGGCCGTGCACGAGCGGCAGGCGCTCGTGCTCGTGAACCGTGGGGGCGCTACCGGCAACGATATCCTCGAACTGGCCCAGGCGATTCGCCGCGACGTGCTCGAACGCTTCGGCGTGGAGCTCGAGCAGGAACCCGTCAGCCTGTAATCCCGCCCGTAATCCGGTTCGTCACCCCGCTCGTAGTCGCATTTTCAGCCGCGCACGCAGCCGATTCCGACGCACGCGCGGCTTTCGCACATCTGGGCCCCCGGCCCATGAGCGCACCGCGCCGCGCGCTTCGAAGCGCGGCGTTTTCCCCGCCAGTTTCCTGCTTGTCGCGCGTGTGCCCGGCGCTAGGCCGCGCTGTCCTGCGTTGCGAACACGGGGCCTTGCACGAAGCGCACGTCGTACTGCTGCAGCTGCTCGAACTGCGCGGCGTCCACCACGCGGTTGAAGATCAGCGGCATGCGCAGCCGCGCCGCGTAGCTCACTAGCGGCTTCACCATCGAATCGCGCAGGGCCGCGCTCGCGTCCATCTTCACGAAGTCGAGCCGCGCCATGTCGGACACCGAAAGAATCTGCCCGGCGTTGGGCAGATTGCCCGCCACCTTGAATCCGTAGCGCTGGTAGCTCTTCGTCAGATAGCCGACGAAGGTCCGATGCGCAACGGCCGCCGCCGGCAATTCGATCACCACGCGTCCGGGGTTCAGGCCGAACGACACCAGCACGTTCGAGAAGTGCCGCCCGTGGTCGTATCGCACGCTCTTGAGCAGTCGCTCGTGCACGCGCAGGAAGAGCAGCCCATGTTGCTGAGAGCCAAGAAAGTTGATCGTGTGCAGCGCGCGCACGCAGCGGTCGAGCGCGACGAGCTCAGGGTCGTCGAGCTCGTCGTCGAATGACTCGAACGGGTCGAAGGGCTCGGGCTTGTCGTTCTGCTCGCGCAGCGTCACCGCCTGGAAGCCGAGTTCGTCGCCGAAGCGCGAGGCCAGCGCGAGATCCGCCGTGAGCGACTGCGCGCCGCCGTGCACGCTGATGTCGTAAATCGGCTCGTAGGCGCTCAAGAGCTCCACGCCGTTACGACGCGCGACGGCCTCGGCGTGGTGCGTGCCGGTGCCCAACGTCAGGTGCTCGCTGAGAAACGGGTGGTCGGCGGCGCGGGCGACGAGCTCGGGAATGGTCGGAGCGATCATGACGCGAAAGTGAGGTGACGACAGGGCTAACGAAGAATGCGCGGGCAAGCGGCACGCGCTGGCTCGATGGTTGCGGCTACGGGGCCGCATGACTTGATGGTAGCAGCCTCGGACGCTCCGGCATGCGCCGATTAGTGATAACGATATCCATGCTGGAGCGGATTTCCGGCGCGTGCCGGGGGGATGCCAGGGTTTACGTGGAATTTCACTAATCATAATCCGTTTTACTATTCGTAAATCGCGTGGCGATCTCCGTCGGGGAAGCCGACGCGCGTTGTCAGTAAAACCGGATCATTCGTGTCGGCCCGATGGCGCCCGTCCAGGCGCCCGCGGCGCGGCAGAACGTGGAGAGACAGTGATGAATGCACCCTTGCGGGACGCAACCCAGGCGGAAGCAGGAAAAAGCGGCACGAGCGCGGCGGCCGATCGCTATATGAGCGGCTTCGGCAATGAATTCGCCACCGAGGCGCTGCCCGGCGCCTTGCCCGAAGGCCAGAATTCGCCGCAGCGCTGCGCCTACGGCCTCTATGCCGAGCAGCTTTCGGGCACGGCCTTCACGGCGCCGCGCTCGCACAACCGCCGCACGTGGCTCTATCGCATCCGTCCGGGCGCGGTGCACCAGCCGTTCACGCCGCTCGCCGCGCGTGCGAGCGTCAACGGCGGCAAAAGCAGCGCGCCGCGCCTCGTCGCCGATTTCGGCGAGGTGCCGCCCACGCCGCCCAACCAGTTGCGCTGGGACGCGCTGCCGATGCCCGCGGAGCCGACCGACTTCATCGACGGCTGGGTGACGATGGCGGGCAACGGCTCGGCGGCCTCGATGAGCGGCTGTGCGATCCATCTGTACGCGGCGAACCGGCCGATGGTCGAGCGCTTCTTCTACAACACCGATGGCGAGCTGCTGATCGTCCCGCAGCAGGGGCGCCTTGCGATCGCGACCGAGATGGGCAAGCTCGAAGTCGAGCCGTTCGAGATCGCCGTGATTCCGCGCGGCGTGCGCTTTGCCGTCGAGCTGCCGGACGGCGAAGCACGCGGCTATATTTGCGAGAACTTCGGCGCGCTCTTGCGCCTGCCGGACCTGGGCGTGATCGGCTCGAACGGTCTCGCGAATCCGCGCGACTTCCTCACCCCGTGCGCGGCCTACGAAGACCGCGAAGGGCAGTTCGAGCTGGTCGCGAAACTGAACGGCGAGCTCTGGCGCGCCGACATCGGCCATTCGCCGCTCGACGTGGTGGCGTGGCACGGCAATTACGCGCCGTACAAGTACGACCTGCGCCGCTACAACACTATCGGCTCGATCAGCTACGACCACCCGGATCCGTCGATCTTCCTCGTGCTGCACGCGCCCACTGATACCCCGGGCGTCGACTCGATCGACTTCGTGATCTTCCCGCCGCGCTGGCTCGCGGCCGAGAACACCTTCCGTCCGCCCTGGTACCACCGCAATGTCGCGAGCGAGTTCATGGGCCTCGTGCACGGTGTGTACGACGCGAAGGCCGAAGGCTTCGTGCCGGGCGGCGCGAGCCTGCACAACTGCATGTCGGGGCACGGCCCCGATGCCGAGACCTTCGAAAAGGCCTCGAGCGCCGATACGTCGAAGCCCCACAAGGTGGGCGACACGATGGCGTTCATGTTCGAGACCCGCACGCTGATCCGTCCGACGCGCTTCGCGCTCGAAACGGCGCAGTTGCAGGCGCATTACTACGAGTGCTGGCAAGGCCTCAAGAAACACTTCAATCCGGAGAAGCAATGAGCAAGCCCATTCCCGCCGATCTGCAGGCGACGCTCGATCCGCAGCGCAAGAGCTGGATCGAAAGCGCGAACGACGCAGCCTGCGATTTCCCGATCCAGAACCTGCCGTTCGGCGTGTTCAGCACGGCAAGCCACGCGAACGCGCGTGTGGGCGTGGCGATCGGCGACTCGGTCGTCGATCTGGCGGTGCTGCACGAGACCGGGTTGCTGCGCGTGCCGGCTCAATCCGCCGGCATGCCGAACGTCTTCGCGCGTCCCGCACTGAACGACTTCATCGCGCTGGGCCGCGATACGTGGCGCAGCGTGCGCGTGCAGCTTTCTTCGCTGCTCGAGCGCGAAACGGCGACGCTGCGCGACGACGCGGCACTGCGCCAGCGTGCGTTCGTGAAGCTCGCCGACGCGAAGCTGCATCTGCCCGTGGAGATTCCCGGCTACACGGACTTCTATTCGTCGAAAGAGCACGCGACGAATGTCGGCTCGATGTTTCGCGATCCGAAGAATGCGCTGCTGCCGAACTGGTCCGAGATGCCGATCGGCTATAACGGGCGCGCTTCGTCGGTGGTCGTGAGCGGCACGCCGGTGCGCCGTCCCAACGGCCAGTTGAAGCTGCCCGATCAGGAACGCCCCGTGTTCGGCGCGTGCCGCAAGCTCGACATCGAGCTGGAGACGGGCTTCATCATCGGACGCGGCAATGCGCTTGGCGAGCCCATCGCGTGCGAGAGCGCCGAGGACCACATCTTCGGCATGGTGCTGCTCAACGACTGGAGCGCGCGCGATATCCAGCAGTGGGAATACGTGCCGCTTGGGCCGTTCAATGCGAAGACCTTTGCCACCACGATCTCGCCGTGGGTCGTGACGCTCGACGCGCTGGAGCCGTTTCGCGTCGCGCAGCCGGTGCAGGAGCCGCAGCCGCTCGAGTATCTGCGTCACGCTGGCCATCATGCCTTCGACATCGCGCTCGAAGTGCTGCTGCGCCCCGAGGGCGCGAGCGAGGCCAGCACGATCGCGCGCACGAATTTCCGCCACATGTACTGGTCGATGGCGCAGCAGCTCGCGCATCACACGGTGGCGGGCTGCAATACGCGTGTGGGCGATCTGATGGGCTCGGGCACGATCTCGGGCCCGACGCCCGATTCGTTCGGCAGCCTGCTCGAACTCACGTGGAATGCGAAGAATCCGCTCGAGCTCAAGAACGGCGGCACGCGCGGCTTCATCGAGGACGGCGACGAGCTCACGCTCGCAGGCTGGTGCCAGGGCGATGGCTATCGCGTGGGCTTCGGCGCGTGTGTTGGCAAGATTCTGGCCGCGTTGAAGTAAGGATGCCGACGCCGGGTTTGCGTTGATAGAAAAAACGGCCGATGCGCTCGAAAGGCGTATCGGCCGTTGCTGTCTCTGGGCGTTGTAAAAGTCCGCCGTCGACCCGCTCGTTGGCGCAGCATGCTCGCGTTAAGGATCCTTCACGCCCGCCCGCGCGCCATCCCCCGCGTACGTTCCCAGTGCAGCGTGCCGAGAAAGAGCAGCGCGCACGCGAACAGCACCCAGAGCATGGCGTCGCGGCCCGCGTGCTCCATCAGCGCGCCGGTGACGATCGGGCCGCCGAAGCTCGCCGCGCTCCATGAGGCGCTCACGAGCGCGCTGGCCGAAACCAGGGCCACGCCCTCGAAGCGCTCGCCGCATGCCACGATGGCGAGCGTGTAGATCGACCCCGCCGCCGCACCCAGCACGAAAAGCAACGGCCAGCGCAGCCACGGCGTCGCGACGGCCAATGGCAGCAGCGGCAAGAGCGCCGCCACGAGCACGCCCATGAGCGCGTGCACGCGTTCGCGGCCGAGCCGGTCGGCGAGCCAGCCGATGGGGAACTGCATGGTCGTGTCGCCGAGCAGGACGACCGAGGCGAACAGCACCGCCGTTTCGCTGTCGATGCCGTGGCCCATCGCGAAGAGCGGCAAGAGCGAGAGCGCGAGCGTGTCGAAGAGCGCGAAGAACCCCGTGGCGACGATGAGCGCGGGCATCTTCGGCAACACATGGCGCCAACTGCCGTGCGGCTCGTGCAGGTCGGCGGCCTGTGCGTTCGTGCGGATCGCCGCGAGCATCGGCAGCGCGATGAGAAAGATCGCGCCGCAGATCGCGAAGCGCCACGCCGTGATTGCCGCGATCTGGCTCACGAGCACCGGGCCGGACATCTGGAACAGCGTGAAAGTGGTCGCGTAGATGGCGACCACGCGGCCGCGGTTGGTGTCGTCGGCGAGTTCGTTGACCCACGCCTCGCCGATGGTGAAGAGCAGCATCAGCGCCGCGCCGCAGATCATGCGCAAGAGCGCCCAGAGCCACAGGTTCGCGCAGAACTGCATGAGCGCGGTCGCGATGGCGACGGCGAGCACCGCCCCAACGATCACCTGGCGCGAGCCGAAGCGGGTAGAGATCCACGCGGTGGCCGGCACGACGAGGAGCCCGCCGAGCGCTTGCGCGGCAGTCAGCAGGCCGACGATGGCGGTGCCGTAGCCGGCGTCGGTGAGGGCGAGGGCGGTGAGCGGCAGGGTTGCGCCGGAGCCGAGGCCGACCACGGCGACGCTCAGGATCAGCGCGAGGAAATCGCGGGTGAGGACGGTTTTCATCGGGCCAGATGCTACTACGGGCGCGAGGATGCGCGTCGGCGCGTTGCCCGCCGCGCGGGCGGACGCGACGCCGCGCGCAAGCGCATCAGGGGCATCGGGCGTATCAGCTGTATCAGGCGCAGGACGTTGGCCCCGCCACCGCCGCGCGGCGGCGCGCGCGCCGGTCCAGGTGCGCCGAAACGAAGGAAAGCCCAAGCGCCGCGAGCGCCATGAGGATGCCCACCCAAGGCAGCGCGGTGAGCGGCGCGCCCGCGCTGATCGCCGCGCCGCCGAGCCAGGCGCCGCCCGCGTTGCCGAGATTGAAGGCACCCTGGTTGAGCGTGGAGGCGAGGTTCGGCGCATCGCTCGCGCGGTTCACGATGAGCATCTGCAGCGGCGGCACGATGGCGAAGGCGAGCACCCCCCACACGAAGAGCGTCGCGACCGCGGCAACCGGGTCGTGCATGGTGAACGCGAATACGGCGAGCACCACGCCGATCATCGCAATCAGCGAGAGCAGCGAGCGCATGAGCTTCCAGTCGGCGAGCCTGCCACCGAGCGTGCTGCCCACGGTGAGGCCCAGGCCGAACACGAGCAGCGCGAAGGTGACGTTATGCGGCGAGAAGCCCGTGACGTCCTCGAGGATCGGCGTGATATAGGTGAACACCGCGAAGAGGCTCGCCGAGGCCAGCACGCTCATGCCGAGCACCATCAGCACTTGCGGGTTCCTGAGCACGCCGAATTCGTGCACGAGGCTCGCCTTGTGCATCTCGATGTGCTTCGGCAGGCAGACCTGCAGCGCGGCCGCCGCGAGCACGCCGATGCCGGTCACGGCCCAGAAGGTCGTGCGCCAGCCCGCGAGCTGGCCGAGCGCCGTGCCGAGCGGCACGCCCAGGACGTTGGCGAGCGTGAGGCCGGTGAACATGAGCGCGATGGCCTGGGCACGGCGGTTGGGCGCGACGAGTCCCGCGGCGACCACCGAGCCGATGCCGAAGAACGCGCCGTGGCAGAACGCGGTGACGATGCGCGCGGCCATCAGGATCGCGTAGTTGGGGGCGAGCGCGCACAGCAGGTTGCCGACGATGAAGATGCCGATCAGGCGCATGAGCGCCGCCTTGCGCGGCACGTTCGCGATGGCGATGGCGACGATGGGCGCGCCGATCGTCACGCCGAGTGCATAGGCCGAGACGAGCATGCCCGCCGCCGGAATCGACACGCTCAAGTCGCGCGCGACGTCGGGCAAGAGGCCCATGATGACGAACTCGGTGGTACCGATACCAAACGCGGCGACGGCAAGGGCAAGAAGGGGCAATGGC